>DATBLL010000134.1:0-14624 GCA_036555425.1 Alphaproteobacteria bacterium
CCTGGCAAGGGCAGCATGAGTTTCGAGTCGGACTCTTAGAACGACTGAGTGAACGAAATCCGTTGCTGTCGGTGCGTGGTAGCTGATCGGAATCCGCGTCCCACGACGCCGCTCGTCACAGCCGCACGTACTCGTACGCCACCGGCTTCCCGTCGATGCCGCGCACGGGCGGGGCGATCCAGCCGGCGATCTTGCCGGGGGCGTAGACGGGCTGCATCAGCGCGCGGACATGCGCCTTCTCGGCTTCGGTGGGCAACCAGTGCCTGAGGCCAGATTCAAATTCCTCGCGCGTCACGCGCTTGCCCTTGGGCGTGAAGAAGAAGTCCTTGTAGGCGCCGATCCTGCGGTTGAAGCGCTTGCTCGGGCGCCGGAACGCGAATTTGATCTCCATCTTCGCCAGCATGCGGTTCCAGCGTTCGACGACGCCGTCGATCTCGCGCAGATAAGTCTCGCGCGCCACTTCGTTGATCGCCTTGCGCATCGGCACGGCCTCGGCGGCGAGGCCGCCGTCCGCCGCGCGCTCGATCTCGATCGTCTCGTCGAGGCGCACATGCTCGGCGTAGCGCTCGGCCTCGTAGACGCGGCCTTTCAGGCCGGCGTCGAACAGGTCCTCCGACCTTTGCGAAAGCTCGCTGCCGAAGAGATCGATGATCGGCGGCGCCCAGTAATTGAGATAGCGCTGGATGGTGGAAAGATCGATGCCGCCATGGGGCGCCACGTCGTCGGTGTCGTGCGCGCGCATCAGCTCGGCGGTGCGCTGGATCACGCGCCGGAGCCCGTCGTCGCCGACGAACATGTGGTGCGCCTCCTCGAACAGCATGAACTTGCAGGTGCGCGCCAGCGGATCGAACGCCGATTCGCTCATCGAGAGGAGCTGATACTTGCCGTCGCGGTCGGCCAGCGTCGACCAGAACAGGAACGAGAGGAATTCCTCGATCGGCTGGTTGAAGGCGTTGAGGATGCGCGGATTCTTGGCCGAGCCCGAGCGGCGCGCGAGCAGCCCTTCGATCTCGCGCTCGCCGTCCTTGCCGAAATGCTCGCAGAGCAGGTGCACCATGGCCCAGAGATGGCGGCCCTCCTCGCAATTGATCTGGAAGAGGTTGCGGAGGTCGTAATTCGAAGGCGCCATGCGCCCGAGATACGTGATCTGCTCGACCGAGGCGGGCTCGACGTCGGCCTGCGTCGTCAGCAGCTTGATCATCGTCGCGCGGAATTCGGCGGGCACGTCGGCGAGCTTCGGCCGGCCGGCGAGGCGGCCGAACAGTGCGGGGCGGCCGTCCACGCGATCGGCCTGGAACACGCCCCAGCGGAACTCCGGCAGCCTCACGTATTCGTAGGAGGCCCAGCCGCGCGCATCGGCCGCGACCGGCATGCGGAGATAGCAATCGGCGGCGTCGAAGCCCTGCGGCCCGCACTCGCGCCACCATTTCATGTAGTCGCCCTTGAACTGCGCGAGCGTCGTCGCGAGCGCAGGCCGCTCGTCGAGACCGACATTGTTCGGAATGACGGCGTTGCGATCGATCAGTGACATGAATTCCGCCTATGCATCGCCCAGTCCGCCATCGTCCGAAAGTCCTTCACCGCGATCGTCGTCGTCGTCGAGCACGTCGGCCAGCACGGCTTCGCTGCCCGGAAAGAAGAAGCTGATCCCCCAGCCGAGCGCGCCGGTGCCGAGGCCGAGCAGCGTGCCCCAGAACAGGCTGTCGGCGCCCCACGCCACGCCGATGCCGATCGCGAAGGCGAAGAAGATCGCGACCGCCGCGCCGATCCGCCGCCGGCGCCGCCTCAGCCGCGGCGGCCCGGCCTTTTCGGCATTACGTGCCGAATGTGGAATCGTGGCCACTCGGGCGGTCTCTCATGTAGGTCTCGATCGACTTGTCGTTTCCTTCCACCTTGTCGGTGCCGAGGATCGCCGAGCGCCAAACGATCGCGCCCGCCGCCAAGGCGATTCCCGCGCCGAACCAGTAGCTCCCCGTCGTCAGCGCGGCGATCCCGCCGATGACAAGGCCGATCGATATCACCGTCGCGACTCGGACCTTCCGTCGATGGCGCTTCGGCCGGGCTTCTGGCATCGCCAGTGCACTCGGCTACGCCGCCAACTTCAGCGAGACGCTGTGGTTGCCGCTGCCCGAGGATTGGCCGTAGGTGCCGAACGTCTTGCCGTCGATCTTCTTGGCGCCCATCGCATGCGCGGCGCCGAGGAAGATCGCGAGGATGCGTCCGCCCATCTCGCCGACGACGAACTTCGTGTAGTCCGGATACTGCTTCCACGCCTCGTCGAGCCGGCCTTCGATCAGCAGGTCGATGAACTTGCGGTCGGCCTCGATGCGCTCGGGGATCGGCCAGATGTGTGGCCCGCGCACCAGCGCGTGGGTGAAGCTGCTGGAGGATGCGAACACGACGCGGCGCCCGGTCTTCACCGCGGCGCGGTGGATGGCGCCGCCCACCTTGAAGCATTCGTCGAGATCGGCAGCGAGCACGGTCGGCAGGCTCACCACCGGGATTTCCGCCTTGGGGTCGATGTAGTGGACCGGCACCCAGGTGCCGTAGTCCCAGCTGTAATGCTCGCTCGCGTTCTCGACGCAGGGATAGCCCATCGCCGTGATCTCGTCCTTCATCGCGCGCGCGAAGACGGGATCGCCCTTGTAGCGGTAGGGCACGCCGGCGATGAGGTCGGGCGCCTCTTCGGCCACGCAGTTGCCCTTGTGCTCGGGCTGCACCAGCGCCTGCCAGTTGAACGTGCTGACGAAATGCGTCGAGGCGATGACGAGGAGATCGGGCTTCGGCGTGTCGCGGCGGATGTCCTCGCCGAGCGCGATCATGCCGTCGATGAGCGGCAGGCCGAAGGGCGGGGCCTGGTCGCGGAAGCCGAGCCGCGGGGCGTGGGGAACGACGACGCAGCGATAGATGCCGCCAGCCATGAGCGAAATCCTCCTCGGGGACCGAACCGATGGCAGCTTAGCGCAAAGCCTCGCCCCGGCGCAAAATAGATGGTATACCAAACTATCTCGCTTTCGCAACGGAGATGTCAAGGGATGAGCGCGCGTGACCGGCCCCCACCCACCAACGACGGCAGCGCCGAGCTGGGCCCGCTGGCGGGCTATGTCGGCTATGCGCTGCGGCGCGCCCAATCGGCCTCGTTCCGGCACCTCGAGCGCAGCGCCGGCGAGCTCGCATTGACTCCGGGGCAGTTCAGCCATTTGGCGGCGATTGAGGCCAATCCCGGCATCAACCAGCGCCGCCTCGCCGCGCTGTTCGGCCTCGACAAGTCGACCCTGTCGCCGGCGATGGAGGCGCTGGCCGCGCGCGGGCTCGTGCAGCGGACGCGCGCCGCCGAGGACGCGCGCGCCTGGGCGCTGTCGCTGACGCCCCAAGGGCGTCAGCTTCTGGCCCGCATGCGGGCCAAGGTCGAGGGCCAGGAGCGCATCATCGCCGCCGCGCTCGCGCCGGACGAGCGCCGCCGGCTCGTCGCGGCCTTGCGGCGGATCGAGGCCGCTCTCGATGGAACGGGATGACGGCGCCAAGACGCGCCGCTAATCTCGCCCGCGCCATCGGCAGGATCTGCATGAAACGGATTGCGCTTGCCCTCGCATGCTTGTTCGCGCTCGCCGCGCTCGCCGCGCCCGCCGCGGCGCAGGAATGGCGCGACGCGCTCCTTGGCGGCGAGAAGGCGCTGGCCGGGCAGAAGACGGAGGAGGCCCTCAGGCTCTTCCGCCGCGCGCTCGAGGCCGGAGCCGAGGGGCGCGAGCGCGTGCGCGCGCTGCACGGCCTCGCCTCGGCGGCGATGCGCGGCGGCGACTTCGCCGCGGCGGAGAAGGCGATCGAGGAGGCGCGCGCCTACATCGCGGAGAAATTCGGCGCCGACGACATCGCGATGGCGGGCAACCGCCAGCTCCACGCGGTCGTGCGCCTCAGGCGCTACAACGACCGCGACGGCGCGCGCGACGCCTTCGCCACGGCGGCGCGCATCCGCAACGCCAAGGTCGACGCCTGGGACGAGAGCGAGGGACCGATGGGCGCCGTCGGCCACAAGCAATCGGGCCTGAAGCTGCCGGCGCGCGCGGCCGCGCTCGTCCAGTTCCGCCGCGACATCAACAACGACGACGGCACCGACGTCTCGCTCGGCTACCGTGCGAGCCGCGCCGGCGCCATCAGCGTGACACTCTATATCTACCGCCCCCAGGGCGAATTCCGCGCAGTGCTCGACGAGGAGAAGAAGGTCATCCGCGCCTTCAATCCCCAGGCCATCCTGCACCGCGAGGAGGCGCAGGCGCTCGAGACCAAGGCCGGCAAGATCGAGGGCCGCCTCGCGCGGTTCGAATATGCGGGGCAGGGCGGCGTCATCGGCACGCGGCTCTATCTCTTCGCGCTGAAGCGCGACTACGTGAAGCTCCGCGTCACCTTCCGCGCCGACGATGAGGCCTTCGCCGACGCGCAGGTGGCGGCCCTCCTCGGCGCCATCGGCTGGCCGGCGCAATGACAACGCCGCGCCGCGCCGACACGCCCCTCTGGCCGCCCAAGACGCCGCGCACGTCCGTTCCGGCCGGCGCCTGGGACTGCCACTTCCATGTCTTCACCGGGCCCGAAGGGCGCACCGACCGCAGGGCGCTTTCCGCCGCGCGCAACTACGATCCGCCTTCTTGCGGCCTGGCCGAGATCCGGCGCCTGCATGACCGGCTCGGCTTCGCGCGCGGCGTCATCGTGCAGGGCTCGGTCTACGGGACCGACAACCGCGCGATGACCGCGTCCTTGCGCGCGGCGAAGGGGCGCTACCGCGGCATCGCCGTCATCGACGCCAAGACGCCGGAGCGCGCGCTCGACGACATGGCCGAAGCGGGCGTGCGCGGCGTGCGCGTCAACGTGCTCTATGGCGGCGGCGTCGGCTTCGAAATCGGAAAGGCCGTCGAGGCGCGCGTCAAGGCGCGCGGCTGGCACATCCAGCTCCTCATCGACATCGCGCGGCCCGAGGTGCCGTGGGGCTGGCTGGAGCGCGCATCGGTGCCGCTGGTCTTCGACCATTTCGGCCATTTCGACGCGCGCCGCGGCGCGACTTCGCCGGGATTCCAGCGCATGCTGGGTCTCGTGCGCGAGGGCCGCGCCTGGGTCAAGATCACCGGGCCCACGCGCATCAGCGCCCAGGCCGCGCCGGAGCACGAAGATGTGCGGCCGCTCGCCGCGGCGCTGATGGCGGCGGCGCCCGACCGGCTCGTCTGGGGCAGCGACTGGCCGCACGTGGCGCTCTGGGGCCGCATGCCCGACGACGGCGACCTCGTCGACGATCTCGCGCGCTGGGGATTGGACGAGGGCGCGCGGCGCAAGGTTTTCGTTGACAATCCGCGCCGCTTGTACGGACCTTGACCGGCATGAGCCGAGTGAACGCCATGGCTCTGACACGCCGACCGGCGCGGGGGGAAGGAGAAGCGACGATGACACGATGGCTCTCGGCCGCGGCGATTGCGGTGCTGCTCTCGGCCCCCGGCGCAACCTGGGCGCAGTCGCCACTGACGGTCGATTTCTCCTGGGCCGGGACGCCGGCCTGCGGCACGAAACCGCCGGCGTTCAAGCTCACGGGGATTCCCGCCGGCACCAAAAAGCTGCGCTTCGCGATGAAGGATCTCGATGTGCCGAGCTTCAACCACGGCGGCGGGACGGTCGACTATGCCGGCAGCGGCAACATCGCCGCGGGCGCGTTCCTCTATACCGGCCCGTGCCCGCCCGGCGGCGTCCATCGCTACCAATGGACCGTGCAGGCGCTCGATGCCGCCGGCCGCGTCATCGCCGCGGGCCAGGCGACCAAGCCGTTTCCGCCGTAGCCGGAAGGCGCGCCGGCCGCTATTGCCGGTAGGCGCGGAGGATCGCCTCGCCCTCGGCGCCGGCGGCCTTGCTCCAATCCGCCGCCATCTCGGCGCCGATCTTCTTGAACGCGTCCTGCAGCGCCTGGGTGGGCTTCTCGACCTTGACGCCGTTCTTGCGCAGCACGTCCTTCCGTGCCTCGTCCTCGGCGGCGCTGGCCGCCCAGCCGCGCGCTTCGGCGGCGCGCGCCGCCTCCGTCACCGCTTTTTGCGCGGCGGCGTCGAGCTTCTCCCAGGCCGCGATGTTGACGATCACGGCGTTCTTGGGGAGCCAGGCCTGGGTCGCGTAGTAATGCGAGAGATATTCCCAGCTCTTGCCGTGCGCGCCGCTCGAGGCCGAGCTGATCATCGCCTCGATGCGCCCTTCCGTGAACGCCTTGGGCACGTCGGCGGCCTCGATCGTGGTCGGCACCGCGCCGACGAGGTTCGCGAGCTTGGTCGTGATCGGGTTGTAGGCGCGGAATTTCACGCCCTTGAGGTCGTCGAGCGTCGCCAGCGCCTTCTTGGTATAGATGCCCTGCGGCGGCCACGGCACGACGTAGAGGATCGCGAGGCCCTGGCGCTTCAGCGCCGCTTCGGTGGCGGCGCGCGACGCGGCCCAGAGGCGCTTGGCCTCGTCGTAGCTCGCGGCGAGGAACGGGATCGAATCGACGGCAAAGACCGGATTCTCGGCCGCGTGCACCGAGAGCAGAATTTCCCCGATCGGCACCTTGCCGTCCGCGACCGCCGCCTTGATCGCGGGCAATTTCATCATCGTGGCCCCGGCCTGGACGCGGATTTCGAGAGCACCCGCAGTCGCGCGCTTCACCTCCTCGGCGAATTGCTTGACGTTGGCGGTGTGGAAGACGCCGTCGGGATAGCCGGTCGGCAGGTCCCAGGTCGTCGCATCGGCGGTTGCCGTCATCGCGGCGAGTGCCGCGCCGGCCATGAGCGCAATCGATCGTCTCGGCATCGCAATCTCCCTCGCGTTCGGCTGCCGCGCGCAGGATAGGCCCGGTTCCGGCGCACGCGCAATTGCGCTAGCTTGCGCCGCCAATCCACGACCGGGACCATATGAGCACGCCGCATTCCGCCTCCGCCCGCTGGCAATTCTGGATCGACCGCGGCGGCACCTTCACCGACATCGTCGCCAAGCGTCCGGACGGCGCGCTGGTGACGCACAAGCTGCTCTCGGAGAACCCCGAGCGCTATCGGGACGCCGCGCTTCAGGGCATCCGCGAGCTGCTCGGCGTGAAGCCGGGCGCGCCGGTCCCCGCCGCGCGCATCGAGGCGGTGAAGATGGGCACCACCGTCGCCACCAATGCGCTGCTCGAGCGGAAGGGCGAGCGCACCTTGCTCGTCATCACCAAGGGTTTCGCCGACGCGCTGCGCATCGCCTACCAGAATCGGCCGAAGCTGTTCGTGCGCAACATCGTCTTGCCCGAGCTGCTCTACGAGCGCGTCGTCGAGGTCGACGAGCGCATCACGGCCAAGGGCGAGGTGCTGAAGGCGCCCGATCTTGCCGCGGCCGAGCGCGACCTCCGCGCCGCCCATGCCGCCGGTATCCGCGCCGCCGCGATCGTGTTCATGCACGGCTACCGCTTCCCGGCGCATGAGCGCGCGGCGGCCGCGCTCGCCAAGAAGATCGGCTTCACGCAGATCTCGGTCTCGCACGAAGTCTCGCCGCTGATGAAGCTGGTGGGGCGCGGCGACACCACCGTCGTCGACGCCTATCTCTCGCCGATCCTGCGCCGCTACGTGGATCAGGTCGCGGGCGAGCTCGGCGGCGCGCGGCTCATGTTCATGCAGTCGAACGGCGGCTTGACCGACGCGCGGCGCTTCCAGGGCAAGGATTCGATCTTGAGCGGCCCCGCCGGCGGCATCGTCGGCGCGGTGCGCACCGCCGAGATGGCCGGCTTCGGCAAGATCATCGGCTTCGACATGGGCGGCACCTCCACCGACGTCTCGCACTACGCCGGCACCTTCGAGCGCGCGTTCGAGACGCTGGTGGCCGGCGTGCGCATGCGCGCGCCGATGATGCAGATCCACACCGTCGCCGCCGGCGGCGGCTCGATCCTGCATTTCGACGGCACGCGATACCGGGTGGGTCCCGATTCGGCCGGCGCCAATCCCGGTCCCGCCTGCTACCGCCGCGGCGGCCCGCTCTGCGTCACCGACGCCAACGTGATGCTGGGCAAGATCCAGCCCGCGTTCTTCCCGAAAGTGTTCGGCCCCGGCGGCGACCAGCCGCTCGACGGCGCGGTGGTGCGGAAGAAATTCGCGGCCCTCGCCGAGGAAATCCGCGCCAAGACCGGCAATGCGCGCACGCCCGCCGAGGTCGCCGCCGGCTTCATCAAGATCGCGGTCGAGAACATGGCCAACGCGATCAAGGAAATCTCGATCCAGCGCGGCTACGACGTGACCGACTACACGCTGCAATGCTTCGGCGGCGCGGGCGGCCAGCATGCCTGCCTCGTCGCCGACGCGCTCGGCATGACGCGCATCTTCATCCACCCGTTCGCCGGCGTGCTCTCGGCCTACGGCATGGGCCTCGCCGACGTCCGCGCGCTGCGCGAGAAGGCCGTCGAGGTGAAGCTCGGCGAGGGCGCGCTGCCCGGTATCGCGACGTCGCTCGATGCGCTCGCCGACGAGGCGAAGGCGGAGCTGCTCGCGCAGGGCATCGACCCCGGCCGGATCGAGATCCTCCGCCGCGTGCATGTGAAGATCGAGGGCACGGACACGGCGCTGGTCGTCGATTTCGGCACGGCGCCGGGCGCAGCCGGCGTCGCGGAGATCGCCGAGCGTTTCGATGCCGCGCACAGGCAGCGCTACGGCTTCGTCGTCCCCGACAAGGCGCGCATCGTCGAGGCCGCGTCGGTCGAGGCCGTAGGCCACACCGAAAGCGCCGGCGCCGAGGCGGGCGCAATCTCCGCGGCGCCGCGTGACCGGGTCCTTTCTCCGCTCGACCGTGTCGAAATGCATTGCGATGGCGCGGTCCGCCACACGCCGGTCTACGACCGCGCCAAGCTCGCCGCCGGCGACACGATCGACGGGCCCGCCATCATCATCGAGGCCAACGCGACGACGATCGTCGAGCCGGGCTGGCGCGCCGAGGCGATGCCGGCCGGGCCGCTGGTGCTGGCGCGCGTGGTGGCGCTCGACCGCGGCAAGGCGGTCGGGACCGAAGTCGATCCCGTGATGCTCGAAGTGTTCAACAACCTCTTCATGAGCATCGCCGAGCAGATGGGCTCGGTGCTCGAGAACACGAGCTACTCGGTCAACATGAAGGAGCGGCTCGATTTCTCCTGCGCGATCTTCGACGAGCGGGGCGACCTCATCGCCAATGCGCCGCACATGCCGGTGCATCTGGGCTCGATGAGCGAGAGCGTGAAGGTCGTCATCCGCGAGCGCGGCGGCAAGATGAACCCCGGCGACGTCTATGTGCTGAACGCGCCCTACAATGGCGGCACGCATCTGCCCGATGTCACCGTCATCACGCCGGTCTTCGACGACCAGCCCGGCCGGAGCGGCGCCGAGAAATCCATCCTGTTCTACGTCGGGGCGCGTGGGCACCACGCCGATATCGGCGGCGTCACCCCCGGTTCGATGCCGCCCGATTCCAAGACGGTCGAGGAGGAGGGCGTCCTCTTCGACAATTTCCTGCTCGTCGACCGCGGCGAGTTCCGCGAGGAGGCGCTGCGCCAGCATCTCGCCTCGGGCAAATACCCGGCGCGCAACCCCTATCAGAACGTCGCCGATTTGAAGGCGCAGATCGCCGCCTGCGAGAAAGGTGTGCAGGAGCTGCGCCGCATGGTCGGGCAGTTCGGCCTCGACGTCGTCCACGCCTACATGAAGCACGTGCAGGACAATGCCGAGGAGCAGGTGCGCCGCGTGCTCGGCGCGCTCAAGGACGGCAGCTTCGAGAACCCGCTCGACAATGGCGGCGTGATCAAGGTCAAGATCACGGTCGACAGAAGCAAGCGCAGCGCGCGACTCGATTTCACCGGTACCGCCGCGCAGCTCCCGACCAATTTCAACGCGCCCTCGGCCGTCTGCCGCGCGGCCGTGCTCTACGTCTTCCGCACGCTGGTCGACGACGAGATCCCGATGAACGAGGGCGTCTTGAAGCCGCTCGAGATCGTGATCCCGCCGGGCTCGATGCTGAACCCGCGCTATCCGGCCGCGGTCGTGGCCGGCAACGTCGAGACCTCGCAGCTCATCACCGAGACGCTCTACGGCGCGCTCGGGCTCCAGGCCGCGGGCCAGAGCACGATGAACAACGTCACCTTCGGCAACGCGCAATACCAGTATTACGAGACGGTGGCGGGCGGCGCGGGGGCGGGGCCGGGCTATGACGGCGCGTCGTGCGTGCAGATCCACATGACCAATTCGCGCCTGACCGACCCCGAAGTGCTCGAATGGCGCTTCCCGGTGCTGCTCGAGGATTTCCGCATCCGCCGCGGCTCGGGCGGCAAGGGTCGCTGGCGCGGCGGCGACGGCGCCATCCGCCGCCTCCGCTTCCTGGAGCCGATGACCGTCTCGATCCTATCCTCGCGCCGCGCCTATGCGCCCTTCGGCATGGCCGGCGGCGCCCCCGGCGCGCGCGGCCGCAACTGGGTCGAGCGCGCGCACGCGCCGGGCGAAGCGCCCGTCCTCGTGCCGATGACCGGCACCGACAAATGCGAAGTCAACGCCGGCGACGTGTTCGTGGTGGAAACGCCCGGCGGCGGCGGGTATGGCGTAGTGGAGGAGGTGAGGAAGGCTGCGGAGTAGGCCGTCGAACGACTCAATCTGTGTCCTCACTCACCAAGTCCTCGAATGAAGCAAGTCGGACGACTTCGTCCAGGAGCGGTGTTGGCGCCGGATACGCAATCGAATCGGCGTCCTCTCGGGTCATAAGCAAACCCGTTCGCAGTAGTGCAAAGGCCGTGGCGCGCATCTCGGCACTCGTGGAAAAGATCGATGGCACCAACTTGGTTTCAGCACGGTTCCAAGGTTCTGGCATTGTGTAATTTGGATTCTTTGCCCTCTCGATCTTGACCTCGGAATGAAGGGTGGCGAGCAGAATCATTTCTTCGCGAGAAAGGTCTGCGACGATCTTCTGGAAACGCTGAAAATCCGCTGCGTAGATTGGCCGTTGACCTGAAAGACCTCGCAACAAGCGAATCAAGTATCGAAGATTTCGCCGAGCAATCCCGGCCTCCATAGATTGAACAATGTCTGCGGTAAGCGCTACCATTTCGTCGTCAGAGGCCGCGTGGAGCGGGCTAGTTGTTCCTTGCCTTAACTCCTCGAGCAGAACTCGACGGTAGTCTTCCTGCTTTCGCGCTCGATAGCTCTCAACCAATGCATTTGCCGCGCCGGTCGGAATGCCCCACAGCGTCCCAAGCAAATCTCGAACAGCAGACCAAAGCACAGGCAAATTGCTCATAGAGATTTCCGCCCCTAAACGCATGACTTGGAGTGCATGGTATCGAGTGTAACTTATAATAGCAGCGTGATCCAACGGCATCCATCCGTTCACCGATGTCTCAAAATCCACATTCAGGCTCAACAGTGGAATCCTGGCTCGAAGAAGAGGGCTTCCTCGACGAGGCTACGGAGAAAGCCATCCGCGAAGTCATCGCCTGGCAGCTTTCGCGCGAGATGAAGCGGCGGCGCATATCCAAGGTCGACATGGCGCGGCGCATGGCGACGAGCCGCTCGCAGCTCGACCGCCTGCTCGATCCCAAAGGGCCGTCTGTGACGCTCGGCACGCTCGCCAAGGCCGCCCGCGCGGTCGGCAAGCGGCTGAAGGTGGACCTCGTCGAGGCGTCCTAGCGATTGCGCCATGACCGTTCCCTTCCCCCTTGAGGGGAAGGTGTCCGGCGCGGCCCTCTTCGGCCGCGACGGACGGAAGGGGGAAGGCGGTGCCGGTGTCGCGGTGGAGGCAGCTTTGCGTCACTGTCTGCACATCAATTTGCGGAAGCGCCGTTCCCCCTCCGGCCCGCGCTGCGCGCGGTCCACCTCCCCCTCAAGGAGGGAGGGGCGATCGCCGCGTCTAATTTTCCGCGGCGGAACGTGCCTTCGTACTTGGCCTCGTTCTTGGCGGTGTAGACGCCCTTGCCGTCGGCGAGGCTGTCGCGGAACTCGCCTTCGCAGCGGTCACCGTTCGCGAGGGTGAGCGGGCCGCGGCCGTTCGCGCGGTCTTTGCGTCAGGCGCCAACCTCCAGCGGGACGCTGGTCCGCGTTTTAGCGCAGGCCCGAAGCCTCTTGACAAATGTTCTCTTTTTGTTCAAAAAAGGGGCGACCCATGGCCAGGTCGGGCCAGCGGGCGGCGCGCTCTCTTGGCGCGGCGTCCGACGCTGTTTGGACTTTGTGAATCCTCGGGAGCCACGCGCGCAGCCGGCGACGGGCGCGCGAGCCGCATTTGCGCGCGAAGAAGCCGCGCCGCGCGCCGGTACTGCGTTGCCGAAGCGCGTCGAAATCCCGCGGCCGGGCGCGATGCTGTTTACATTTGTTAACATCGTGCCGCCGCCTCACCGGCACGTTCGATCGGATCGAACAATCGCGGGCTTCGAGCGCTGCGGCCGGCCGGCCGACATAGGCTTTTGTCGGCATTTCGGGCGCTGAAAAGCCTACAAAAGCCTAGAAAAGCCTATGAAAGCCTACCTTATCGCGAAGCTAGGCTTTGCTCGGCTTTTCCCCTCGGTTTGGGCCTCCGGCCCACGCAGAGCCGCGCGCGCGGACGCCGTTCGTCCGCGCTCCCGCCGTGTCGGCGAATGTCCACCAATGTCCACCAATGTCCACCTTTGTCCACCCACAGAGGGGGAGGGGGACCGCCCTTTGCAGCGAATGCATTCCCTTCGCGGCGCCCGTTGCGTTAGCACTGGCGCGCACAAGACAATCCGACGGAGCCGAGCATGGACGCCAACGTGAAAAAGACGACCCTGCGCATGATTCCCTACGGCCTCTACGTGCTCACCGCCGAGGCGGCGGACGGGCGCGTGGCGGCGGCGACGGTGAATTTCGTCACGCAAACCTCGTTCAACCCGCCGCTGGTGGCGGTGGCGTTGAAGGCCGATTCGGGCGCCTACGGCCTGGTCAAGGAAACCAGGGCCTTCGCGCTCAACATGCTGGGCAAGGGCCAGCAGGGCGCGGCGTTCGCGTTCTTCAAGCCGGCCGACAAGCAGGGCGACAAGATCAGCGGCGAGGCCTACCGCAAGGGCGCCTCGGGCGCGCCGATCCTGCTGAGCGCGCCGGCCAGCGTCGAATGCAAGGTGGTCGAGATCGTCGCCAAGGGAGATCACCACATCGTCGTCGGCGAAGTGATCGACGCCACGCTCGCCCAAGCGCCGGCAGGGCGCCCCGACCAGGCGATCCTCGCCATGGCCGATCTCGGCGCCAACGTCTTCTACGGCGGCTGAGGCCGTCAACCGTTCGCGACCCAGACGCCGCCTTCCTTGTGGTACGAGCGCTTGACCGCCGCCCAAGCGATGCGATGGCAGCGCGCGTCGCGCTCGCTCTCGACGCCGCGGAAATGGTCCCAGGCATTGTTGAACGCCTGGCGGTAGATGTCTTGCGCGTGCACGGGCAGCACATGCTGCACCGGCAGCGGCAGGTCGTCGTTGGTGCGGTAGGGCATCGGCGGGCGCTCGGCGGATGCGTCATTTCTATCGGCCCACGCCGCGCACCGCGTTGATATGCGTCAACGCCGCGCCGCGCGACCCAAGCTTCATACGATGAGGAAACGATGAGCTCGCTTGCGCCCTATCTCGCCGTCTTCGCCACCGTCTTCGTGGCTGAGCTCGGCGACAAGACGCAGCTGGCGACCTTGCTGTTCGCAGCCGAAGAGAAGCAGAGCCCCTGGCTCGTCTTCGCCGCCGCGGCCGGCGCGCTCGTGGCCTCGACGGCGATCGCCGTGCTGATCGGCGCCGCGGCGCAGCGCTACATCCACCTGGTGCCGCTGAAGCTCGTCGCCGGCCTCGCCTTCCTCGCGATCGGCACCTGGACGATCTGGAGCCACTTCCGGCCGGCGTGAGGCCGGCAGCCGGGCCGCGTCAGCGCTTCTTCGCGGCCTTCTTTCCGGCCTTCGCCTTGGGCTTGGCCGCCGCTTTCGGCGGCTTGGCTTTCCCCTTGGCCGCCGCGCGGGCCGCGGTGCGGATCTCCGGCACGGCCGCCTTCTTCCGCTTGCTCTTGTCGGCGGCGCTGCGCGCGGTCTGGAGCGCCTCGCGCACCAGCGCGGCGCCCTTCACCATCGAGACCATCTTGCCGTAGGCGACCTCGCGCGGGAGGTATTTCATTCCGCAATCCGGCGCCACGATGATGCGCTCGGGCGGGCAATGCGGGAACGCGCGGGTGATGCGGGCGGCCACGACCTCGGGCGTCTCGACCGCCAGGTTGTCGAGATCGATGACGCCCAAGACGATCGTCTTGTCGGGCAGCTTCTCCAAGATCGCGGTGTCGAGATTGGATTGCGCGGTCTCGATCGACACCTGGTGCACGCGGCACTGCTCGAACTCGGGCAGGAAGGAATAGCCCTCGGGCCGCGCGTGGATGATCGCGGCATAGCCGAAGCAGATGTGGACGGCGGTGGTGCCCTTGACGCCGTCGAGCGCGGCCTCGAGCGCCGCGAGCCCGTATTCGCGCGCCGCCTGCGGCCGCGCCTGCATGTAGGGCTCGTCGATCTGCACCACGTCGGCGCCGGCGGCGAAGAGATCCTTGATCTCCCCGTTCACCGCCTTGGCGTAGTCGAGCGCCGCGTCGGCGAGATTGCGGCAGAAGTCGTTCTGCGCCTGCTGGCTCATCGTGAAG
>DATBLL010000136.1:0-11979 GCA_036555425.1 Alphaproteobacteria bacterium
GTCGACGTCCTTCACCAGGTAATTGTGCTTGGTGCACGGCCGGGTGATGCCGACAGTGTCGGCCTCCTGGAAGGCGTCGTTGCCGATGAGGTGCGTCGGCACCTGGCCCGTCAGGCACACGAGCGGGATCGAATCCATCAGCGCGTCGGTGAGGCCCGTCACCGCGTTGGTGGCGCCGGGGCCGGAAGTCACGAGCACGCAGCCGACCTTGCCGGTCGAGCGCGCATAGCCCTCGGCCGCGTGCACGGCGCCGCCCTCTTGGCGCACGAGGATGTGGCGGAGCGAATTCTGCTTGAACAGCTCGTCGTAGATCGGAAGGACCGCGCCGCCGGGATAGCCGAAGATGGTGTCCACGCCCTGGTCCACGAGGGCGCGCAACAGCAATTGGGCTCCGTTCATGGTCTCGGTCGACATGGTCAAGTCCTCGAAAAGGCACGCACTTCTTGCGAATCAATGCCGCCGAAGCGCGGGTGCGCGACGGCGGCTTGAGCGGGTAACTAGAGACTAACTGTTACAAAGTCAATCGGGATTCGCGAATTTTCGTAAATATGTCGCGGTTCAATCTTTCCGAATATTGCTCGTCATACACCCTCGCCCCTGGCAGCCGGTGGCGGAACCACGTGTATTGGCGTTTAGCATAGCGCCGCGTGGCCTGCCGGCCCAAGGCGATCATGCGCGCCTGATCGATCTCGTCCCTGAGATAGGCCGCGATCTCGCGCACGCCCACCGCCTTCATCGCCGGGAGGTCGGGATCGAGCTTCAACGCGAGGAGTGCCTTCACCTCGTCGATGGCGCCGGCCTCGATCATCGCTTCGAAGCGGCGGTCGCAGGCGGCATAGAGCGTTTCGCGCGGCGGCAGGAAGAGAAAGGTCGTCAGCGCCGGAGCATCGGCGGCGCCGGGCGCCGCCCGCTGCCATTCGCCGAGCGGCTTGCCGGTGGCGGTCATCACCTCCCAGGCGCGCACGAGGCGCTGGCGGTCGCTCGGCCGCAAGGCCGCCGCCGCGGCCGGATCGATGCGCGCGAGCCGCGCGTGAAACGAAGCGGCGCCCTCTTCGGCCGCGAGCCGCCGCGCCTCGGCGCGCACGGCGGGCGGAATCTCGGGCACGGGCGCCAGGCCTTTCGCCAGCGCCTCGATATAGAGGCCGGTCCCGCCGGCGAGGATCGGCAGCTTGCCGGCGGCGAGCGCCGTGTCGATCTCGGCCAGCGCCATTTCGCGCCAGCGCGCGGCGGAACAGGATTCGCGCGCCGAAATGATGCCGTAGAGCTTGTGCGGTGCCGCCGCCATCGCCGCCGCATCGGGGCGCGCGGAGAGGATCGCGAGCTCGCGATAGACCTGCATGCTGTCGGCATTGATGACGACGCCGCCGAACGCCTTCGCCGCCGCCAGCGCTGCCGCCGATTTGCCGCTCGCGGTGGGGCCGGCGAACACGATCGCGTGGCGGCGCTTTGCCTTGCGGCCCGGCGGCGAAGCGCCGGCACTGCGGCGCCCTGACGCGGCGGAGTCTCCCGGCTTGTCGCTTGTCACGGCGCCCCTCTAGAAAAGCCCGCCGTAGGGATCCCATTGCGCCGCCATGCGCTCCGTCCTCACGCTCATCGCCGATCCGGCGACCGCGAAGCTAACGCCGGAGACGGCGCTCGCGGCATGGCGCGCCTTGCGCGCGGCGGGGGAACGCCTTGGCGTCACGGTCGGCGACATCGATTGGCTCGCTCCCGGCGTCGCCTGCGACATGGCGCTCGAGGCGCCGCCCGATCCGGGGTTGCGCGAGATTGCGATAAAGGCGCTCGCGGGCCGGCCGGTCGACGCGGTCCTACAGCCCGCCGCCGGGCGCCGCAAGAAGCTGCTCGTCGCCGACATGGAATCGACGATCATCGTCAACGAGATGGTCGACGAGCTCGCGGCGCTGGTCGGCATCGGCGAGCAGGTGGCCGAGATCACGCGCCGCGCCATGAACGGCGAGATCGGCTTCAAGGACGCGCTGCGCGAGCGCGTGACGCTCTTGGGCGGGCTCGAGGAGGAGGCGCTCAAAGAGACCTGCGAGCGCATCGTGTTCATGCCCGGCGCGCAGGCGCTCGTCGCCACCATGCGGGCGCATGGCGCGCGCTGCGCGCTCGTCTCGGGCGGGTTTCGCCTGTTCACCGGCTATGTGGCGCCACGCATCGGCTTCGACTGGCACTACGCCAACGACCTGGTCGTCCGCGACGGCGTCGTCGCCGGCACGGTCACCGAGCCGATCCTCGGGCGCGAGGGCAAGCGCGAGGCCCTCGTCTCGCTCTGCCGCGAGCTGAATTTCGCACTCGCCGAGACGATCGCGGTCGGCGACGGCGCCAACGACATCGACATGATCCGGGCGGCCGGCACCGGCGTCGCCTTCCGCGCCAAGCCGGTCTTGAAGGCTGCGGCGCCGGTCGCCATCGACCACGGCGATCTCACCGCCCTCCTCTATCTCCAGGGCTATCGGCAGTCGGAATTCACGGCGGCCGCGTAGGGGCGCGCTGCGCGCGCCCTCTTTCAGCGGGCGAGGTCGCGGCCGACGTGGATGCGGTACGCGCCGACAGTCCGGGCAGGCACCGCGCCCAGCGGAGGCAGGGCGCGCGCAGCGCGCCCCTACGACGGCCTGCAGCGCGGCCTACCCGCCGATGCGGAGCGCCACGAAGCGGCGGTCCTCGCCGCGCTGGACGAGCAGCAGCACCGAGGTCTTGCGGCCCTGCTCGGCTTTCTTGAGCAGGTCGGCGATCTCGGCGGGCTTGGTGACTTTGGTGAGATCCATCTCGACGATGACATCGCCGGCCTTGATGCCCTTCTCGTTGGCCTGGCTCTTGGGATCGACCTCGGTGACGACGACGCCCTCGCCGCCCTGGATGTTGAAGCGCTGGCGGAGCTCGGCCGTGAGCTCGCCCAACTTCATGCCGAGCACCGGCGTGCCGGGCGCGGGCGGCGTGCCCGGCGCCTTCTCGTCGGGCTTGGCGTCGGCGGCCTTTTCGAGCTCGCCGAGCTTCACCTTGAGCGTCATCTCCTGGCCCTTGCGGACGAGGACGACGTCGACGGTCTTGCCGACCTCGGTGCCGGCCACGATCTGCGGCAAGCGCTTGTCGTCGGGCACGGCGCGGCCGTTGAAGCGGATGATGACGTCGCCGGCGAGGATGCCGGCCTGGGCGGCCGGACCGCCGGGCACGGCGTTGACGACGACGGCGCCGTTGCGGCTCTTGAGGCCGAGCGCCTTGGCCACGTCGTCGTCCACTTCCTTGATCTGCACGCCGAGCCAGCCGCGCGAGGTCTTGCCGTACTTCTTGAGCTGCTCGACGATCGGGATCGCCAAATCGGACGGGATCGAGAACGCGATGCCGACATTCGTGCCCTGGCGCGAATAGATGGCGGTGTTGATGCCGATCACCTCGCCCTTGGTGTTGAACAGCGGGCCGCCCGAATTGCCCTTGTTGATGGCGGCGTCGGTCTGGAGGAAGTCGACGAAAGACGAGCCCGGGATGCCGCCGAAATTGCTGAGATGGCGGTGGAGGGCGGAGATGATGCCGGTCGTCACCGTGCCGCCGAGGCCGAACGGGTTGCCGATCGCGATGACCGAGTCCCCGAGGCGCATGACCTCCGACTTGCCCCAGACCACCGGCACGAGCTTCGCGGTCGTCTCGACCTTCAGCAGCGCCAGGTCGGCGCGCGGGTCCTTGCCGACGAGCTTGGCTGGCAGCGTCGTGCCGTCCTGCAGGATCACCTTGACCTCGGTGGCGTTGGCGATGACGTGGTTGTTGGTGACGACGTAGCCGTCGGCCGAGATGACGAAGCCCGAGCCCACCGCCGAGCCCTGGCGCGGGCCCTGGTGGCGGTCGAAATAGTCGCGGAAATATTCGTCGAAGGGCGCATCGGGGCGCTGCGCCGGCCGCGCCTGCGCCTGGCCCGCGATGGTGGCGATGTTGACGACCGAGGGCATCAGCCGCTCGACGAGATCGGGCAGCGCGGTGTCGCCGAGCCGGCCCGTGGTCTTGGGATCGCCCCCGGCCGGGGCCGTCGGGATGTCCTTGGCCTGGCCCTGGGCGGCCGGGAACTTGGCGTCGAAGGTGGTGGCGGCGCCGAAGCCCAAGGCGAGCATGAGCGCGCCGACGGCGACGTAGGAGCCGATGCGGCGCGAAGTGCGAAGATTTTCGGATGTCACGGGTTGAAATCTCCGGATGCGATTGGCGGTGCTAGCCCCGCCCTGTCGGGATCATATACGCGCGGCGCGAGCCCGCTGCGCACGCGCGGACGAGACTAGGGGAATATGGCGAAAATCCGGTATCGGGCCAACGGCCTAATGGCCCAATTGGGACGCGAAATCGGCGGCGAATTCCCTTGCAGGGGCGGGTCTCGGATCCGCCCCTACGAAGCGGCTATCCCCTCAGCACCCACACCGCGGCGACGCCGATCACGGCGCCTATGAGGCCCATGGTGCGCAGGCGGTTCTCGGGAATCTGCTGCATCTGCGCCATCATGCGGCGCATGCCCCCGGGAAAGAGCGCGTAGAGCCCGCCCTCGATCACCAGGACGAGGGCCACGGCGGTCAGAAGGTCGTCCATCGGTCCCCGTCGCACGCGCCAAGAGGGCGCGTGCTTCCCTACTTCTCGGCCTTCTTCGTTTCC
This sequence comes from Alphaproteobacteria bacterium, assembly GCA_036555425.1. Lineage (GTDB taxonomy): Bacteria > Pseudomonadota > Alphaproteobacteria > Bin65 > Bin65 > SBBV01. Next base: position 4,627 of record DATBLL010000136.1, read on the forward strand.
GCGGGCGCCGCGCCCTGGCGCGGATTCTTGCAGAGCTGCAGCAGGAGATCGGCCGAGGGCGTGCCGACGAGGCGCGTCCCGGTCGCGAGTCCCTCGCGCACGGTCTGCATGCACTGCCAGAACTCGAAGAACTCCTTATCCTGGCCGAAGGCGCGGTTGTAGATTTCCTGCGCCGTGCCCTCGCCTTCGCCGCGCAGGATGTTGCCCTTCTGCTCGGCTTCGGCGCGGATCACGCGCACCTGCTTGTCGGCCTCGGCGCGGATGCGCTGCGCTTCCTTGTCGCCATCGGCGCGGATGCGGATCGCTTCCTGGCGGCGCTGCGCCTCCATCCGCTGCTGCACCGCGTCCCGGTTCTGCTGCGGCAGGTCGATGCGCTTGATGCGCACGTCGATGATCTCGACGCCGAAGCGCTCCATCTCGGCGTGGACGCGCTTGGTGATCTCGCGCATCACCTCCGCGCGCTTGGCGGTCAAGAGCGTCGCGAGATCGACGCGGCCGAAGACCTCGCGCACGTTCGACTTGATGAGGGCGTTGAGCGGCGCGTCATCGCGGCGCGCCTCGAACTGCTCGGTCGCGCGCGCGGTCTGGAAGAACTTCAACGCATCGACGATGCGGTAGCGCGTGTAGGTGTCGACGACCGTCTGCTTCTGGTCGGCGGTGTTGATTTCGCCGAGATCGGCCTCGAAGTCGAGCACGCGCTTGTCGAAGTAGCGCACGTCCTGGATGAAAGGCAGCTTGAAATGGAGGCCGGGCTTGTTCTCGATCCGCACGAAGCGGCCGAGCTCGAGCACGATCGCCTGCTCCGATTCCTGGACCGTGAACATCGCGGAGAGGGCCACGATCCCGAGCACGATGATGGCGACGCCGGCGGCGATGAATCTCTTCGGCATCACTGCTGCCCTCCCGGCCGGGTCTCGCCGGTCTGCGGCCGCGCCGCGGGCGGGCGGACGCTCTCGAGCGGCAGATAGGGCACGACGCCGCTGGCGTTCTTGTCGATGATGATCTTGTCCATCTTCATCAAGAGGTCGCGCATGGTTTCGAGATAAATGCGCTGGCGCGTGATGTCCTTGGCCTCCTTGTACTGGTCGTAGACCGAGAGGAAGCGGCGCGATTGGCCCTCGGCGAGCGCGATGCGCTCGGCCTTGTAGGCCTCGGCGTCGCGGACGATCTGCTGGGCCTGGCCCTCCGCCCGCTGCACCTCGCGGTTGCGGTAGGCTTGGCCCTCGTTGATCGCGCGCTCGCGGTCGGCGCGCGCGGCCTGCACGTCGCGGAACGCGTCGATGACCTTGGCCGGCGGATTGATCTGCTGGAGCTGGACCGCGGTCACGCGCACCCCGGCATTGTAGGTGTCGAGCAGCTGCTGGAGGTGCTGTTGCACCTCTTTCTCGATCTCGGCGCGGCCCGAGGTGCGGATCACCTCGAAGTCGCGCTGGCCCACGATCTCGCGCAGCGCCGCCTCGGCGGCGTCCTTCACCGTCTGCTCGGGCCGGCGGATGTTGAAGACGAAATTGCGGATGCCGGTCGAGGCCTCGCGCACCTGCCCGCCCTCGGTGACCGTGCGCGGCGCGAAATCGACCTGCCAGAGGACCGTCGCTTGGATGTCGATGATGTTCTCGTCGCCGGTGAGCATCAGGCTTTCGTGCTCGAGCGAGCGGCTCTGCGCGCCGCGCCCGCCGGCGGAGACGAAGCCGACCGGCGTCTGGCGGATCGCGGTGACGTTCGGCTTCTGCACCGTGCCGATGGGCGAGGGCCAGTTCCAGTGCAGGCCCTGGCCGGTCAAGGCCGTCATGCGGCCGAAGATCTGTTCGACGCCCGCTTCGTTGGGCCGCACCTGATACCAGCCGGTCATGAGCCAGGCGAAGACGGCCAGGAGCGCGATGATCGCGATGCCGCGCGGCGAGCCGAGGCCGCCGGGCAGCATGCCTTTCATGCGGTCGCCGCTGCGGCGCAGCATGTCCTCGAACTTCGGCGGCCCGCCGAAGGGGCCGCGGCCGCCCGGGCCGCTGCCGCCGCCCCAGGGCCCGCGCGGCTTGCCGCCGTTGCCGCTACTGCCCGAGCCGCCCCAAGGGCCGCCCGGGCCGCTGTTGTCCTTCCATGGCATGATTTCGATCTTTCCTTCCCGCTGCGGCGCGATGGGTTCTCGACGCCGCCCGGCTGAAACGCCGCCGCTTATAGGGTAGGCCGGATAGCGGCGCAATGAAGGCGGCGTACTGGATTCGTCGACAAAACTCGCCTAAGTGATAACCGATTCAGGATATTTGGCCTGCGGGCGCGGAAATTCAATCATGGCGACGGTAACCGAAGACGCGGTGCTTGCCGCATTGCGAAAAGTGGTCGATCCGGCGCGCCAGCACGACATCATCGCCCTCGGCATGGTGAGCGGCCTGGTGATCAAGGGCGGCAACGTCGGCTTCGCGATCGAGGTCGATCCCGCCCGCGGCAAGGCGCTCGAGCCGCTGCGCCAGGAGGCCGAGCGCGCGGTGCAGGCGCTGCCCGGCGTCACCTCCGCCACGGTGGTGCTGACCGCGCATCGCGGAGGCCCCTCCCCGCAACAGCGCGCGCCCCAACAGGCCCCGGCCAAGACGCCGGCACCGGGCATCCGGTCGATCATCGCGGTGGCCTCGGGCAAGGGCGGCGTCGGAAAGTCGACGACGGCGGCCAACCTCGCGCTGGCGCTCGCGGCCGAGGGTGCTGTGGTGGGCCTGCTCGACGCCGACGTCTACGGACCCTCGATGCCGCGCATGATGGGCGTGCGCGGCAGGCCCTCGACGGCGGACGGCAAGACGCTCGAGCCGATGCGCAACTACGGCATCGCGATCATGTCGATGGGCTTCCTCGTCGACGAGGAGACGCCGATGATCTGGCGCGGGCCCATGGTGATGAGCGCCATCCAGCAGATGCTGCGCGACGTGAACTGGGGCGAGCTCGACATCCTCGTCGTCGACATGCCGCCCGGCACCGGCGACGCGCAGTTGACGCTGGCGCAACAGGTGCCGCTCGCCGGCGCCGTCATCGTCTCGACGCCGCAGGACATCGCCCTCCTCGATGCGCGGAAAGGCCTCAACATGTTCCGCAAGGTCGACGTGCCCGTGCTCGGCATCATCGAGAACATGAGCTATTTCGCCTGCCCGCATTGCGGGCAGCGGAGCGAGATCTTCGCCCATGGCGGCGCGCGCAAGGAAGCCGAGCGCTTGGGCGTCGAGTTCCTCGGCGAGATCCCGCTCGACATCGCGATCCGCGAGACCTCCGACAGCGGCCAGCCCATCGTCGTCTCGCAGCCCCAAAGCCCGCACGCCAAATCCTACCGTGCCATCGCCAAGCGCCTCCTCGAAAAGCTCGCCCCCGCCGGCGCAAGGAGAGCACCGCCGAAGATCGTAATTCAGTAGGGGCGGGTCCCCGACCCGCCCTGTCCCCACCCAACGATCGCCCGCTCAGGATTCTCGGGGTCGTTCGCCCATGCGATCGGATTGTTGTCGATGTACTCGCAGATGCGCTCCAAGTCCGTTTCGCTGCGCACAATGTGCTCGCAGAAGCCGCGCTGCCAGAATGGCTTTCCCGGCGCTGCAGACCTTCCGATCGCGCGCGCACTCATCGACTTGAAGCCGCGGATGACCTCCGAGAGCGAGCGAGGCCGCCGGTCCGGATAGGCGTCGTCGCGGCGAACCTCCGTCAATACGAGCATTCCGTGCACGTGATTGGGCATCACGATGAAGTTGTCGATATCGTCGTTGCGATAGAAGCCCGGGAGATCACACCAAGTTCGCTCGACGATTCTTCCTGCGGGCGAGAGATCGACTTCTGTTTCCCGGACGCGTCCAAGCGCAAGGCGGCGCATCGCCGTGCATAGCGTCGCGAAGTAACAATTCGGCGCGGAATAGTCGAAACCACGCAGGCGGGTCGATTTGCGGCGGGCAGGAGGCGTTGCATCCATCTTAGTGCGACCTGCGCGGGGTCGGTCCTGCGGGGCCGAAGCGGGCGGGTCGGGGACCCCCCGCATCGCCGATGTGCCAAAACTTACGACAATTCGCTGATTTGGCGACGTGGAATGTTGGGCCCAACGCTTCTCTCCCGCCTTGACCCCGCCCCGCCTCCCCGCCCACTATTGCGGGCAAGGTGCAGGCCTGCGCGCATCCGCGCGCGGGGAGTGACACCGGGAGGAGTCACGTCATGCTGAGAATTCTCGCGACCGCGGCGGCGGTCGTAGCGCTCTCTGCCGGCTTCGCCGGTGCTGAGACCAAGTGGGATATGCCGACCGCCTATCCCGCCACCAACTTCCACACCGAGAACGCCGATCAGTTCGCCAAGGACGTCGAGAAGGCGACCGGCGGCAAGCTCAAGATCCAGATCCATGCCGGGGCGTCGCTGTTCAAGGCGCCCGAGATCAAGCGCGCCGTGCAGGGCAACCAGGCGCAGATCGGCGAGATCCTGCTGGTCAATTTCGAGAACGAGAACGCACTCTACGGCGCCGATGGGGTGCCGTTCCTCGCCACCAGCTACGCCGACGCGATGAAGCTCTGGAAGGCGCAAAAGCCCGCGATCCAGGCTTTGCTCGAGAAGCAGGGCATGGCGGTGCTCTACACGGTGCCGTGGCCGCCCCAGGGCATCTACACGAAGAAGCCGATCAACAGCGCGGCCGACATGAAGGGCTTGAAATTCCGCTCCTACAGCCCCGCCACGGCCCGCCTCGCCGAACTCGTCGGCGCGCAGCCGGTGACGATTCAGGCCGCGGAGCTGACCCAGGCGCTCGCGACCGGCGTCGTCGAATCCTACATCTCCTCGGGCTCGACGGGATACGATTCCAAGACCTACGAGCATCTCAAATACTGGTACGACACCCAGGCCTGGCTGCCGAAGAACGCGGTGATCGTGAATAAGAAGGCGTATGACGCGCTCGGCAAGGCCGAGCAGGCGGCGGTGGCCAAGGCCGCGGCCGACGCCGAGACGCGCGGCTGGAAGCTCTCGCAAGAGAAGAACGGCTGGTACGTCGACCAGTTGAAGGCCAAGGGCATGAGCATCGAGAAACCCTCGGCGCAGCTCACCGCCGACTTGAAGAAGGTGGGCGAGACGCTGCTCGGCGACTGGCTCAAGAAGGCCGGCGCGGACGGCCAAAAGCTCGTCGACGCCTACAAGAAGATGTAATGCGCCGCGCTCTCGACGCGCTCTACGACGCCGCCGCGTATGTGGCGGCGTTTTTCTTGATCATGACGCTGGTCTGGGTGCTCGTCGGCATCGGCGGCCGGTTCTTCAATTTTTACGTCCGCGGCACAGACGCCTATGCCGGCTACGCTATGGCCGGCTGCGCTTTCCTGGCGCTGGCGCACACCCTGAAGCGCGGCGAGCACATCCGCGTCGAGCTCGTGCTGCAGAAGGCGGGGCCGCGGCTCCGCCGCGCGCTGCAGCTCTGGTCCTACGGCGCCGCCACGCTGCTGGCGGCGCTCTTCGCCTTCTACAGCGTGCGGCTTGCCTGGCAGTCCTACACGTTCAACGACGTCTCGACCGCCAACGACGCGACGCCGCTCTGGATCCCGCAGATCGGGATGGCCATCGGCACGATCGTGCTCTTCGTCGCCTTCGCCGACGAACTCGTGCTGGAATGGCGCGGCGAGCGCCGGCCGCCCGGGGGCGGCGAAGAAGCGACGCACCACGAATAGGCGGCGCCGATGGATCTGCTCGTCGCCGCCCTCTTAATCGTCGCGCTCTTCGCGCTGCTCGGCACCGGCGTCTGGATCGGCCTTTCGCTGGCCGGCGTCGCGTGGATCGGGATGATCCTGTTCTCGACGCGGCCCGCCGGCGACGCGATGGCGGTGACGATCTGGGGCGCCTCGTCCTCCTGGACGCTCACGGCGCTGCCCCTCTTTGTCTGGATGGGCGAGATCCTGTTCCGCACGCGGCTCTCGGAGGACATGTTCAAGGGGCTTTCGCCCTGGCTGCAATGGCTGCCCGGCCGGCTCCTCCACACCAACATCGTCGGCTGCGCGATCTTCGCCGCCGTCTCGGGCTCCTCCGCCGCCACCTGCGCCACGATCGGCAAGATGACGCTGCCTGAGCTCAAGAAGCGCGGCTATCCCGACGACAAGGTGATCGGCACGCTCGCCGGCGCGGGCACGCTCGGCCTCCTCATCCCGCCCTCGATCATCATGATCGTCTACGGCGTCACCGCCGAGGTTTCGATCGCCAAGCTGTTCATCGCCGGGATCGTTCCCGGGATCATGCTCTCGCTGCTGTTCATGGGCTACGTCGTGTTCTGGGCCGTGTTCAATCCCGGCAAGATCCCGCCCGCCGAGCGCGGCCTGTCGTTCGTCGCCCGCGTCGTGGCGTCGCGCCACCTCATCCCGGTCGTCCTGCTGATCCTGTTCGTGCTCGGCTCGATCTATCTCGGCTGGGCGACGGCGACCGAGGCGGCGGCGTTCGGCGTGGTCGGCGCGCTGGTGCTTTCGGCCATCCAGGGCTCGCTCACGCGCGAGACCTTCCGCACCAGCCTCATGGGCGCCACGCGCCTCTACTGCATGATCGCGCTGATCCTCGCCGGGGCCCAGTTCCTCACCATCTCGATGGGCTATATTGGGCTGCCGCGGGCACTCGCCGATTGGATCGCCGGGCTCGGCCTCTCGCAATTCGCGCTGATCGGGGCGCTCACCATTTTCTACATCATCCTCGGCTGCTTCTTGGACGGCATCTCGATGGTGGTGCTGACCATGGCCATCATCCTACCGACGGTGCAGAAGGCCGGAATCGATCTCCTCTGGTTCGGCATCTTCGTCGTCCTCGTCGTCGAGATGGCGCAGATCACGCCGCCCGTCGGCTTCAATCTCTTCGTGCTGCAGGGCATGACCGGGCGGCAGATCACCTATATCGGCCGCACCGCTTTTCCGATGTTCCTGCTCATGGTGGTGGCGGTGCTGCTTATCTACTTCGTGCCCTGGCTGGTGACGTTCCTGCCGGACCGCATGATCGGGCCGGGCTGACCGCGCGCCGGCCGCGCGCAAAGCTTCCTTGACTGGCCTGCGAGCGCCCCGCATCGTCCGCCGAAAACGGGAGGAGACGATGCTCTACTACGGCTATTTCCGGTCCTCGGCCTCGTTCCGCCTCCGGATCGCGCTGAACTTGAAGGGACTCGCGCCGGAATTCCGCTCGATCCACCTCCGCAAGGGCAACCAGTTCCAAGCCGAATACACGCGGCTCAACACGCAGGAGCAGGTGCCGACGCTCGTCACCGACCAGGGCGACGTGCTGGTGCAGTCGCCGGCGATCCTCGAATGGCTCGAGGAGACGCATCCCAATCCGCCGCTGCTGCCCAAGGACCCGGTCGAGCGCGCGCGCGTCCGGGCGCTGGCGATGGCCGTCGGCTGCGAC
>DATBLL010000035.1:0-6670 GCA_036555425.1 Alphaproteobacteria bacterium
GGAGGGATCGCGGGCCAGCTGGCGCACGATCCCTCCACTCCGCGCCCGAAGACGGGTGCTCCGGTCGGGATGACGTTTCAGGGAAGCGCTGACCAGTCGTGACCGCGCCTTCACCCGCACCCGCCGTGCCGCCGGCGCTGCCCAAGCGCAAGGGCTTCGCGCTCTATCGCGCGACTTGGCCGCTCGTGCGCCGGCTGATGCGCGACTACATGAAGAAGCACGCGCTGCGCATCGTCGTCGCGTTCGTCTTCATGGGCCTCGCCGCCACGGCGCTGGTGGTGATGGCGAATTTCCTCAAGCCCATCATCGACGGCGCGATGCAGGGCGGCGGCATGAGCGAGCTCTATTGGCTCGGCGCCGCCATCATCGCCGTGTTCGCGGTCAAGGCCGTCTGCTCCTACACCGGCGACATGATGATGCAGTATATCGGGCATCGCACCGTCGCCGATCTCCAGAGCGGCATGTACGCGCGGCTCATGCGCGCCGATCTCGACCATTTCCACAACACGGCGGCGGGCCAGCTCATCGCCAATTTCCTCTCCGACGCCACCAAGCTGCGCACGGTCTTTTCCGACACCTTCACCGGCATCGGCCGCGATTCGCTCGCGGTGGTGGGCCTCGTCGCCTACATGTTCTACACGGATTGGGTCTTGGCCTGCGTCGGCTTCTTCATCTTCCCGCTCGCGGCCTGGCCGGTGGCGAAGCTCGGCCGCAAGATGCGGAAAGTGTCGGCCAACACCCAGGCCGAGATGGCGCAGTTCACGACCTTGCTCGACGAAGGCTTCACCGGCATCCGCCACGTCAAGGCCTACGGCATGGAGCAATACGAAAGCGGCCGCGCCGATACGGTCGTGAACCGGCTCTTCAAGCTCAACTTCCGCGCCGCGCGCGTGCGCACCGCCTCCGAGCCGATCCTCGAATTCCTCGCCGGCCTCGCCATCGTCGCCGTGCTGCTCTATGGCGGCTGGCAAGTGATCCATGGCGGGAGGACGCCGGGCACCTTCTTCGCGTTCATCGGCGCGCTGCTGCTCGCCTACGAGCCGGTGCGCAAGCTCGCCAAGCTCAACGCCAATCTGCAAGATGCGCTGCCGGCGGCCGAGCGCGTCTTCGCCGTGCTCGATCTCGAGGCCAAGATCAAGGATCGCGCCGACGCGGTGCCGCTCGCGATCACGAACGGCGCGGTCCGGCTCGACGCCGTCACATTCGCCTACCGGCCAGGCGCCAAGGCGCTGCGCGACCTCACCATCGACGTGCCGGCCGGGAAGACCATCGCGCTCGTGGGTCCCTCGGGCGCGGGGAAGTCGACGGTGCTGAATCTCATCCCGCGCTTCTACGACGTCGACGCCGGCCGCGTTCTCGTCGACGGGCAGGACGTGCGCACGCTGACGCTCGCGAGCCTCCGCGGCACCATCGGCCTCGTGAGCCAGGAGACGACGCTGTTCGACGACACGATCCGCGCCAACATCGCCTATGGCCGCGCCGGCGCGTCGGAAGCGGAAATCGTCGCCGCCGCGAAATCCGCGGCCGCGCACGATTTCATCGTGGGGTTGCCCGACGGTTACGCGACGCGCGTTGGCGGCTTGGGCGCCAAGCTTTCGGGCGGGCAGCGCCAGCGCGTCGCCATCGCGCGGGCGATCCTGAAGAACGCGCCGATTCTGCTGCTCGACGAGGCGACCTCGGCGCTCGACACCGAATCCGAGCGCCAAGTGCAGGCGGCGCTCAAAGAGCTGATGAAGCGCCGCACCACGCTTGTCATCGCGCACCGGCTCTCGACCGTCATCGACGCCGATCTCATCTACGTGCTCGAGGCGGGGCAGGTGAAGGAGCGCGGCACGCATCGCGAGCTGCTCGCCGCGCGCGGCCTTTACGCCTCGCTCTACGCGGCCCAGGCCGGCGAGGAGCAGGCGCCGGTCGTGCGGCAGCTGCGGGCGTGATCCTCGGCGCCTATCGCGGCGTGTCGGCGCTGGCGCCGCTGGCGCTGCGCGTGCTGCTGCGCCGCCGACTCGCGCGCGGAAAAGAAGACGCCGCGCGTTTGCCCGAGCGCATGGGCGTGGCCGCGCGGCCGCGTCCGCCGGGCCGGCTCCTCTGGCTGCACGCCGCCAGTGTCGGCGAGGCGCTCTCGGCGCTGCCGCTCGTCGAGCGTGTGCTGGCGCGGCTGCCGGCGGCGCATGTGCTCGTCACCACCGGCACACTCACTTCGGCGCGCATGATGGCGGAACGGCTGCCGCCGCGCGCGTTCCACCAATTCGTGCCGCTCGACGCGGCGCCCTGGGTCGCGCGCTTCCTCGATCATTGGCGGCCCGATTTCGCGCTCTGGGTCGAATCGGAGTTGTGGCCGAATCTCCTGCTGCAAACGGCGTCGCGCGGAGTTCCGATGGTGCTGGTCAATGCGCGCATGTCGGAGCGTTCGTTTCGCGGCTGGCGGCGCTGGCCGGCGGCGGCGCGCAAGCTGATGGCATCGTTCAAGATCGTGCTCGCGCAGACCGAAGCCTATGCCGAGCGCCTGCGCGCGCTCGGCGCGCCGCGCGTCGAGATGCTGGGCAATCTCAAATACGCGTCGCCGCCGCTGGCCGCGGACGAAGCGAAGCTCGCCGCGCTGCGCAAGGAGATCGGCGCGCGCCCGGTCTGGCTCGCGGCCAGCCTTCATCCCGGCGAAGCGATTCACATCGGTCCCGCGCAGCGAATCTTGCGCGAGCGCGTTCCGGGCGTGCTGGCGCTCGTCGTGCCGCGCCATCCGGAAAAGGGGGCCGCGATGCAGGCGGCGATGGCGGCGCCCGATCTCGCCATCGCGCGGCGCTCGGCCGGCGAGACGCTCGCGCCCGGCACCGACGTCTACATCGCCGACACGCTGGGCGAGCTCGGCCTCTTCTATCGCGTGGCCGGCGCCGCTTTCGTCGGGGGCTCGCTGATCCCGCATGGCGGGCAGAACCCGATCGAGCCGGCGGCGCTCGGCGTGCCGGTGCTGCACGGTCCGCACATGTTCAACTTCGCCGCGGCGATCGAAACCTTCGACCGCATGGGCGCGGCGCGCCTGGTCGAAGACCCTTACGGCCTCGCCGAGCAGCTCGCGGACATCCTCGGCCGGCCCGAAGTGCGCGCGCGCATGGGTGCCACGGCGCGGAAGCTCGCCGAGGCCGAGCGCGGCGTCATCGACCGCGTGATGGCCGCGCTCGAGCCGCTGTTGGCGCCGCTCATGGAGGGCCACGATGCGGCCGCCTGATTTCTGGTCGAGCCGTCGCGTCTTCTCGACGCTGCTCGTGCCGGCGGGCTGCCTCTACGCGCTGGCGACGCGGCTGCGCCTGCGGCGCGTCGGCTGGCGCGCGCCGGTGCCGGTCGTCTGCGTCGGCAATATCAGCGTCGGCGGCGCCGGAAAGACGCCGGTGGCGCTGGCGCTGGCGCGCATGCTGCAGGCGGCGGGCCGCAATCCGCATTTCCTGACGCGCGGCTATGGCGGGCGCGAGGCGGGGCCGCTCCGCGTCGATCCCGCGCGCCACGACGCGCGCGCGGTCGGCGACGAGCCGCTGCTGCTGGCGCGCGTGGCGCCCACCTGGGTCGCGCGCGACCGCGCCGCCGGCGCGCGCGCCGCCGCCGCGGCCGGCGCCGGCTGCATCGTGATGGACGACGGCTTCCAAAATCCGGCCGTCGTGAAAGACCTGTCGCTCGTCGTCGTCGACGGCGGCTTCGGCTTCGGCAACGAGCGCGTGATCCCGGCCGGCCCGCTGCGCGAGCCCATCGCCGCCGGCCTGGCGCGTGCCGACGCGATCGTGCTGGTGGGCGAAGACACCGCCGGAGCGTCGCGCCACTTCGCGGCGAAGCCAGTCCTGGCCGCGCGCGTCGTGCCCGACGAGGCCGCCGCGCGCTTCGCGGGCAAAGACGTCGTCGCCTTCTGCGGCATCGGCCGGCCCGAAAAGTTCTTCGCCACGCTGCGCGCCCTCGGCGCGAACATCGTCGAGGAGATGCCCTATCGGGACCACCACGCGTTCCGCGACGAGGAGATCATGTTCATCCTCGAAGTGGCGGCGAAGCGCGGCGCCGCGGCGGTCACGACCGAGAAGGATATCGTGCGGCTCTCGTCCGACGCGCGCCTGATGGTCGAGGCGCTCCCCGTGCGCATCGAATTCGCAGAGCCGGCCAAGGTCGAGGCGCTGCTGGCGACATTGTTCCCCTCCCCCGCGAAAGCGGGGGATGGTTAGGGAGGGGGCGACGACGGCGACGTGCGGGTGATCGACGAGCACGTCGCGTGAGCGCCTCGCGATGCCGCTGGCAGGCTTGCGGCGGCGCGACCCCCATCCAACCTTCCCCCGCAAGCGGGGGAAGGCCAATTCGGCTACGGCAGATCGAAGATCATGCACGTCGTCGTGCCGTGCGCGATGAGGCGGCCCTTGGCGTCGAGGAGCTTGCCGTCGGCGGTGGCGACGGTCTTGCCCATGTTGATCACGGCCGCCTCGCAGCGCACCGCCCCGGTGTGGTCGAACATCGGCCGCACGTAGTTCACCTTGATCTCGAGCGTCGTGAAGCCCTGGCCCTGCGGCACCAGCGTGTGCACGGCGCAGCCCATCGCCGAATCGAGCAAGGTCGCGGCGAAGCCGCCATGCACGGTGCCGCTCGGGTTGTAGTGCTGGCGGCCGGGCCGTCCCACGAAGACGGCGCGGCCGGGGCCGAGCTCGGTCACGGCGAAATCCATGAGCGCGGCGATCGGCGGCGAGGGGAAGCGGCCGTCGATCATGCCTTGCAGCAGCTCGAGGCCCTGCACCGATTTCAACGTCTCGCGCGGAACGTTGCCGTATTGCTTGGCGCTGCCATTGCCGGCGACCCTTGCTTCGCTCATGGCGGAAACTCCCATTATCGGGTATATACCCGTATCTTGCATCGAGGGTATATGCCCCTATACTCGGGGTCAAGATGAGCGAGCCGATCGCGCCCACCTATTGCACCTGCCTGGCCCTGCGCCGCGCCACGCGCCGCGTGACGCAGATCTACGACGCGCACATGAAGCCGCTCGGCCTGCGTATCACCCAGTTTGCGGTGTTGGGCCAGCTCGCGGGGGCGGGCGCGCCCGCGGCGATGTCGATCACCGCGCTCGCGCGCCGGCTCGGCCTCGACCGCAGCACGCTCGGGCGCAATCTCCGACCGCTGATCAAGGCCGGCCTCGTCGCGATGGAGGGCGGCGCCGACCGCCGCGCCCACACGCTGGCGCTGACCGAGGCCGGCCGCGCGCTGCTCGAGAAGGCGATCCCGCTCTGGCGCGACGCCCAGCGCCACGTCTCGGAAAAGCTCGGCCGCGAGAAGACACGCGCTCTCCGCGCGGTGCTCGACGAGACGACGGCGATCCTCGGCGGAAGATAATTTGGGACCGCGCGCCTGGAGGCGTGCGGTCCCGGCGTCCTATCGCTTCGCCTTCGGCGCGGCGCCGGGCATCGGCCCCACGATCGTCGCGGGGTCGAGATAGTCCTGGCCGAGGTTGAGGCCCCAATGGAGATGCGGGCCGGTCGAGCGGCCGGTGGTGCCGATCGAGCCGATGATCTGGCCTTGCGTGACGCGGTCGCCGGTGGCGACGCGCAGCTCCTGCATGTGGATGTAGAGCGTCGAGACGCCGAGGCCGTGATCGACGATCACGGTCTTGCCCGAGAAATAGAGATCGCCATGCGCGAGCGTCACCGTGCCGGCGGCGGCGGCGCGCACCGGCGTGCCCGGCGGCGCCGCCACGTCGACGCCGAAATGCGGGCGCAAGGGCTTACCGTTGATGATGCGCTGGCTGCCGTAGACGCCGGAGACGCGCCCCATCGCCGGCCAGATGAAGCCGGTGCGCCAGAACGGCTGCGCGCTCATCGCCTCGCGCGCCTTGCGCACCATGAAATACTCCTCCTCGAGCCGCTTCATCACCTCGGGCGGCGGCTCGACATATTTCTGGTCGACGCCGTCGATGCGCTGCACCGAGTATTTGCGCGGCGCCACGGCGAGCCGGCGCTCGAGCCGATCGCCGCTGGCCGCGGTGACGACGAGGGTCCAGTCACGCTTGGCGTCGTAGGTGAACCCCAGCGCGAAGGCGCCGGTCTGGTCGACCGCGACCGCCTTGCCGTCGAGCGTCGCCGTCGCGCCCGGCGCCGTGCGCGCAATCACGAGCGCGCCTTGCGTCAGCTTGCCTTGGAGCGTGAGCGGAACCTCGGCGCGCGCGGCGCCGGCCCCGGTAGCGGCGACGGCGAGGCCAGCGAGCAGGCCGCGCAGCGGCGGCCAGACCCCCATCCCAACCTTCCCCCGCTGCGCGGGGGAAGGAGCAAACACAGCCTTCCCCCGCTTGCGGGGGAAGGTTGGATGGGGGGCTTTCCACAGCGCAATTGTCGAAAGGTTCACAACAGCGTCCCCTGATCGTCGCCGCCGCCGCGCTTGCGTTTCGGCGCAGCGCGCGGCGCGGCGGCGGCGCGGCCGCTCGTCACGCGCGCGCCGACCTCGCCGTCACGGAAGCGGATGGCGATGTCGGCGCCGGGCTTGGCGGCGGCGGCGCTCGTCACCGGCTCGCCGGCGGCGTCGCGCACCAGCGCGTAGCCGCGGTCGAGCACGCGCTGATAGGAGAGCGAGTCGAGGAGCTGCGCCGTGCCGGCGAGGCTCTGCGCGGCGTCGGCGATGCGCCGGCGGACGAGGCCGGGCAAGCGCTGCGCCAATTCCTGCGTCC
>DATBLL010000155.1:0-19387 GCA_036555425.1 Alphaproteobacteria bacterium
TTCGCACGGCGCCAAGCGCGCCGTGCTTCGGTCGGGATGACGGGGGTTGAAGGCGCCCCTCTACTCTCGCTGCAATATCTTATCGACAACGAGGTTGGCCCACCATTGGGACATGAAGGAGGCCTTGACCGCCGCGGGGTCGTAGACGCGGTCGACCCAGTCGAGGAACGGCGTCGGCGTCGCCTGGTTGTAGCGGCGGTATTGCTCGAAGAAATAGTCGATCATGCCGACCTTGGCCTGGCGGATGTGGCCGTATTTCCACGAAAGCTGCTCCACCGCCGCCTCGACCGGCCGGCCTTCGTGAAGCATGCGGTAGAGCGCGCCCATGAGACCCGCGCGGTCGGCGCCCGATTTGCAATGCATGAGCGCCGGGTAGCGGATCGTCTCGAACAGGCGCTTGGCGCCGTGGATCATTTCCTTGGAGGGCGTGTCGCGCGACTTGGTCGGAAAATCGACGAAGGCGATGCCATGCTTGCGACAGGCCTCGATCTCGAGCACGTACCAGCCCGAATCGTTGCGCCCGCGCAGATTGACGATGGTCTTGATGCCGCGGCGGGCAAAACGCGCGATCTGATAGGGCGCAATCTGGCCGGCCCGGTAGAGCTTGTCGGAGACGCGGTGGACGTTGGGCCAGACGAGGCGCGCGAAGCCATGATCGACCAGGGCGGCGTCGAAATAGGCGCGCAGCCGCCCGCGCGGAATCGCGAGATCGTGCTTGGGTTTGCTCATGCGCGACAGGCCAAGGGGCGGCGCGACATCGCCGTGGACGGTGCCTTCCTACCGATTACGCTGAAATTTCCAGGATTTGGCGGCGGACAATAGGTTAGCCGCCGGGCGCCGCGCAAGCGGCGGAGTGTCCGGAGCACGCGGCCACGCGGACGACCCGGAGGCCATGGCTCACCGGCCAGACCGTCTCGTCGCCGCGAAAGCGGGGACCCAGGCGACGCGGCCGTCTTACGGGAGGGGTTGGGACGAGGGCCGGCGGCGGCGTGGGTCCCCGCTTTCGCCGGGACGACAAGGATGTTCAGCGCGTCTTCGCGTGCTAGTGCGTTTTCACTTGCGTCTCCCAGCCGTCGAAGGCGCCGCCGAAATCCTCGGCCATGGTTTCCATGAGATGGAAGACTGTCTCGATCGCCACTTCGTCGGGGACGAGGCGCGCGCCGGCGAGGCAGAGCCATTCGCCGCGCAGACTCCGATGCACCTGGCAGCAGAAGCCCGACTCGGAGAGCTCGCGGCCGACGGCGGCGGCGGCGCTCTCGGTCGGGAAATAGAGATAGAAATCGAACGGCCGCCGCGCGCTCGTGTCGGCGCCGACATGGGCGAGGACGGCGAGAACCTGGCTGGCTTCGCGCGCGGCCATGGCCCTACCCGCTCGCCGCGCTGAGCTTGCGCAGCTCGTAGCGCGCGATCTCGCGGTGGAACTTCGAGCGGCAGCCGGCGAGAAAGCGCTCGTAGACCGCGCGGGCGCGCGCGGCATCCTGCTTCTCGCCCCATTCCGACGCCTCGACGATGGCTTCGCCGAGCGAGCGCGCGCCTTCGCGGTAGAGCCGGTCCATCTCGCGCACCGTGGCGACGAAATCGGCGCCGTCGAACGGCAGCGCGTTGCGCCGCGCGTCGGCGCCGAGCAGCACGGTGATCCGCTGCATCACCGCGATGCTGTCGGCATCGATGAGCTTCACCAGCGCGTCGTCGGGCAGCGCCGCCCAAGCGCGCAGGCGATCGAAATCGTTTGGTCCGAATGCCATTCCTGTCTTCCCCGTCGCGCGGACCGCATTCTCTCCCCGGCGGCCGCGCGAAGGAAGGATAGCGCCCCGCTGCTTACTCCGAAATTAAGGCGGCTGCCGTCGCCGCCGCAGAATTTGCGGACCCAAAAGGTTGCAAATTTCCTAGGAAAAGCTCGGCGCATGCGCGCCATGAAAATCCTTCGGCATGGGCGCGGCAATCCTCGGCGCGCTTCGCCAGCGCCGACCGCGCGGCCTTGGCGAGATCCCAATCGAGGCAGCCGAGCTTCGGATCGGCCGCCACGTCGATGGGGCCGGTGACCGGGAACGCCGCCACCGGCACGCCCGAGGCGAGCGCCTCCAGGAGCACGAGGCCGAAGGTGTCGGTCAGGCTCGGGAAGACGAACACGTCGGCCGAAGCCATGTGCGCGGCGAGGTCTTCGCCGCGCTTGTAGCCGGTGTAAATCGCGGCGGGATAACGGGATTTCAACTCCGGCAGCAGCGGCCCGTCGCCGATCACGACCTTCTGCCCGGGCAGATCGAGTGCCAGGAACGCCTCGATGTTCTTTTCGACCGCGACGCGCCCGGTGAAAAGAAACACGGGGCGCTTCGCGTTGAAATGCAGCTTCGGCCGCGGGCGGAACAGCGCGGTATCGACGCCGCGCGTCCAGCGTTTGAGGTTTGTAAACTTGTATTGACGAAGCGTTTCCGCGAGCGAGGGCGTTGCGACCATCACGCCGCTCGAGCGCGCATGGAAGCGGCGCATCAGCGCGTAGCCCCAGCGGATGGGGATGCGCCAGCGTGCGTGGATGTATTCGGGAAATTTCGTGTGGAAGCTCGTCGTGAAGGGCAGCCCGCCGCGCAGGCAGTAGCGCCGCGCGGCCCAGCCGAGCGGCCCTTCGGTCGCGATGTGGATCGCTTCGGGCGCGAAAGCGTCGATGAGGCGGCGCATCTTGCGCGCCGGGAACAGCGCGAGCGGGATCTCGGGATAGGTCGGCGTCGGGATCGTACGGAAGCGGTCGGGGGCGATGATCTCGACCGTGTGGCCGAGCGCCGCGAGCTCGCCCCGCACGGTATCGAGCGTGCGCACCACGCCATTGATCTGCGGATACCAGGCGTCGGTGACGATGAGGATCCGCATGGCGGCGCGCAAGGTTACGCCGGCTCCGCGGCGGACTGGCGCGCCCGCGCCCGCGCGGGCTTGAGGAATTCCGCCTTGTCCTCGACCCAGCGCAGGATCTCGAGGCGGCCGTCTTCGTGCTCGACGAGCGCGGTGCAGCTCTCGACCCAATCGCCGTCGTTGCAATAGGTGATGCCGGCGATGTCGCGGATCTCGGCGTGATGGATGTGGCCACAGACGACGCCATCGGCACCGCGCTTCTTCGCCGCCTCGGCCACCGCCTCCTCGAAGCGCGAGATGTATTCGACCGCGTTCTTGACGCGCTGCTTCAAGTAGGCCGAGAGCGACCAGTAGTTGAGCCCGAGCCGCCGACGGATCAGGTTGATCCAGTAATTGGCGGCGAGCGCCAGGTGATAGGCGCCGTCGCCGAGGAACGCGAGCCAGCGCGCGTAGCGCACGACCGCGTCGAATTCGTCGCCGTGCAGCACGATGAGGCTCCGCCCGTCCGCGGTCGTGTGTACCGCCTCGGGCACCACCTCGATCTGGCCGATGTTGATCTCGAGGAAGCGGCGCAGCAGCTCGTCGTGGTTGCCCGGCACGTAGACGACGCGCGTGCCCTTCCGCGCCTTGCGGAGCAGCTTCTGGACGACGTCGTTGTGCGGCTGCGGCCAATACCAGGAGCGCTTCAAGCGCCAGCCGTCGACGATGTCGCCGACGAGATAGAGCGTTTGGGACTCGGTCTTGCGCAGGAAGTCGAGCAAGAACTCGGCCTTGCAGCCGCGCGTGCCGAGATGGATGTCGGAAATCCAGATCGTGCGGTAGCGGCGCGCGCCGTCGCGCGGGGCCGCCATCATGTTCATGGCGCCGCCCGAACCGGGCCCGTCCATCGCGCTTCGTCCCCCGATAAGGCGGCGCGCGGCTGGATTTCGATTGCCAAAGGTCCGTATTTCTCTAAAAGAAGCGGTGTGTTCGGTGGGGAATTACTACCTCTAGTCTATGACAATATTGTTACAGCTGCTTGTTGTTTCTGTTTCACCTTTGGCCAGCCGCTAAAATGCGCCGATGCACGACCGGGGACCTGATCTAGCGCTGGCGCCGCACGCGCCCGAGGCGGCGGCCGAGACGGCGCCGCCTTCGCTGCTCATCATCCACAATCCCGTCGCCGGGCGCCGGCGCGGGGGATTGCTGGCGCGCGTGAGCGCCCTGCTCTCCGCCGCGGGCGTGCGCGTCGCCACCGCGGCGACGAACGGACGCGGCGATGCCACGCGCCTTGCCCGCGCCGCGCGGGCGGGCACGATCGCCGTTGCCGGCGGCGACGGCACGATCAACGAGGCGATCAACGGCTTGGCCGGCGCGCGCGCGCGCCTCGCGCTCATTCCGCTCGGCACCGCCAATGTGCTGGCCGCCGAGCTCGGCCTACCCGACGACGCCGGCGCGCTTGCGCGCGTCGCGGCCGGCAATGTCGTGCGCGAGATTTATCTCGGCGAGGCGGACATCGCCGGCGCCGCGCGCCGCTTCGCGATGATGGCCGGCGTGGGCTTCGATGCCCATGTCGTGGCCCATGTGCCGCTGCGCTTGAAGCGCGTCGCCGGCACGTTCGCCGCCGCCAAGCTGGCTTACGGCTGGCAGATGCTGGTGGAGTGGGTCCGCCTCCGCCCGCGCCGCTACCGTGTCGTTGCCGACGGCCGTGAATTCGATTGCTCCTCGGCCATCGTCGCGAGGGGCCGCTTCTATGCCGGGCGCTACGTCGCCGCGCCCGAGGCTTCACTCGATCGCGCGAGCTTCGAGCTGGTGTTGTTCGAAGACGGCGGCCGCCTCGCCGTGCTGCGCTATGCCGTCGCGCTCGGGCTCGGACGCCTCCACCGCGCACGCGGCGTGCGCATCCTCCGCGCGCGCGAAATCGCGATCGCGGGCGACCGCGACGAGCCGGTGCACGCCGACGGCGACGTGATCGGCACGCTGCCGGTGCGTTTCACGATCGCGGCGGAGCGGCTCACGGTGTTGGTCGCGCCGCCGAGCGCGTAGCGGCAAACACCCTCACGCCCCCGCCACGGTCATTCCGTCGACGCGCAGCGTGGGGGCGTCGGTGCCGTAGCGGAAGACGAGGTCGTCGGCGGGCGTGATCGCGCGGAACATGTCGGCGAGGTTGCCCGCGATCGTGACTTCGCTCACCGGATAGGCGAGCTCGCCCTTCTCGATCCAGAAGCCGGTGGCGCCGCGGCTGTAGTCGCCGGTGATCATGTTGACGCCGAAGCCGATCATCTCGGTGACGTAAAGCCCGCTCGAGATCGCGCCGATCAGCGCCTGGCGCGTGACCTTGCCCTTGTCGAGATAAACGTTGGTCGGGGCCGGGCTCGGCGGCCCGCTCGAGCTGCGCGCGGCGCGGCCGTTGCTCTTCAAGCCCAGTTGGCGCGACGAGCGGAGATCGAGCAGCCACGTCGTGAGCCGCCCGTCGTCGATGACGTCGAGATGCCCGGCCGCGAGGCCCTCGCCGTCGAACGGCTTCGAGCGCAGGCCGCGCGGGCGCAGCGGATCGTCGACGATGCGGATGCCGGGCGCGAACAGTTGGGCGCCCATCTTGTCTTTCAAGAACGAGGTGCCGCGCGCGATGGAGGCGCCGTTGATGGCGCTCATCAGATGGCCGACGAGGCTGCCGGCGACGCGCGGATCGAACACGATCGGCACTTTCACGGTTGCGGTCTTGCGCGGTTTCAGGCGCCGGACCGCGCGCTCGCCGGCGCGCTTGCCAACCGCCGCGGGATCCTCGAGATCGGCGGCGTAGACGGCGGTGTGCCAATCGTAGTCGCGCTCCATGCCGGTGCCCTCGCCGGCGAGCACCGAGGCGGAGACGCTGTGGGCGCTGCGCCGATAATGCCCGGAAAAGCCGTTGCTGGCTGCGAGCCATACGCGGGTGGCGCTCCACGACGCCTCGGCGCCCTCGGAATTGGTGACGCCCGGCACGGCGCGCGCCGCCTCCTCGGCCGCGCGGGCGCGCGCGATCAGCACTTCCGCCGTGGGTTCGCCGGGATCGAACATCTCGATCGCGGGCACCGCCGTCGCGATCTCGCCGGGCGCGGCGAGGCCGCAGAACTCGTCTTCGGGCACCGCGCGGGCCATGGCGACGGCGCGCCCGGCGAGCGAGGCCACCGCCTGAGGGCTGAGCTCCGTCGAGGAGACGCTGGCCTGACGCTTGCCGACGAAGACGCGCAGGCCGACATCGCGGGCTTCCGCCCGTTCGAGCTTCTCGATCTTGCCGAGGCGCTGGCCGTGCGCGAGCGCGTCGGCCTCGACATAGAGCGCGTCGGCCGCGTCGGCGCCTTCGGCCTTGGCGCGCTTCAGGACATCGGCGAGGAGTTCGAGCGGCGGAGGATTGGGCATGGCACCATTGGATCCAGCGAAGAGCGCAATATTGGCGGTCGTGGGCGGCTTGGCTAGGGGCGCGACTTGCATTCCGCGGAGAGACCCCCACCTGGCTTCTCCGCTTCGCGGGGGTGGGAACGTACGCCTCCTTCCCCCGCTTGCGGGGGAAGGTCGGGATGGGGGCCGCTCGGCGATCAAACGCGAAGCCGCAAGCGCCCTTCGTACAGCGCGCGCACGGCCCAGAACAGCAGCGACCAGACGAGCGCGGCGAGGATGGCGGCGAGATAGAATTCGCTCGGCGCGCCGGTGATCTTGCCGGTCTGCAGCATGAGCTGGTGGAAGCCGCCGACCGCGAAGCCGATCGCCAGCACGAAGGCGAGGCTGCGCAAGACGAGTGCGCCGCCCAAGGCCATCAGCACGATATCGGGCCGGACGAGCGCCGCCGCCGTGTATCCGGGCACGCCCGCGAGCCCGCGCTCGTTGACTGCTTCCGCGGCGGCGAGCTCGGCGTCGATTCTGCGCTTGATCGCTTCGATGTCCGCGGCCGAGGCCGCGAGGATGAAGGCGAAGGCATAGGGGCGGTAGCGCGGCTCCAGCGCCTGGATCGGCCGCCCGGCGCGCTGATATTCGAGCGCGCGGCGGAGCGCCTCGGGCGTGAGCGGGCTGTCGTTCTCGGGCAAGGACAGCGCGAAGCGCAGCAGCGCGCCCAGGCACAACAGCACGATGCCGTAGAAGACGGGCGAGCGCAGCCAAGCCATGGCGGCGCTGATAGCAGCTTCCCGTCGCAAGGCAAGTGCCTTGCTTACGGCCAAATCGCGCAAGGGGCGATTTGGCGGAAGCTCGGCCCTTGCCGAGCGTCGCTTACGGTCAAATCGCGCCAGGGCGCGATTTGACAGAAGCTCGCCACTTGCCGAGCGTCAGTGCCGCATAAGGCTATGCGCCGCGAGGAATCGACTGATGCCCACCGTGCTGCTGCTCTCCGCCTCCAACATCCTCATGACTATCGCCTGGTATTGGCACTTGAAGCACAAGGACTGGCCGCTTTGGCAGGTGGTGTTGATCAGCTGGGGCATCGCGTTCTTCGAATACTCTCTGGCGGTGCCGGCGAACCGCCTCGGCTACGGCACCTTCACCGCGCCGCAGTTGAAGGTGATCCAGGAAGTGATCACGCTCGTCGTCTTCGCCGCCTTCGCCATTCTCTATCTCGGCGTGCCGATCCGCTGGAATTACGCCGTCGCCTGCCTCTGCATGGTGGCGGCGGTGTTCTTCATCATGAACTTCTGACTGCGGCGGCGGCGAAGGAAGAGGTGAAACACAGAGGCCACGGAGATCACGGAGAAGACGAAAGTGCATGCCCAAAGGGTGCGCAAAAGGAATTTCTCCGTGTCCTCCGCGTCCTCCGTGGTTCAATTCCTTCTTGGTGTCTTGGCGGCGACTCTTCGTTCGGCGGATTGCGCCGATGAAGCCGCGATGCGAGAGTGATTCGACGGCGCCGGCCGCGCAGGGGATCGCGGGGGGGTGGGCGCGCGCATCTTGGGGAGAATACGGATGACGAAATTCGCGGTCCGCCTGCTGGCGGCGATGGCTCTCGTTGCGGCGGCGGCGACCGCGGCGCGTGCCGAATCCTCGCCCTGCCCGGGCAACATGGCGAGCTATTTCAACTTGAAGAACGGCGACTCGATCAAGTGCACCTGCCCGGCGCTGGTGGGCGGGCGCAGCGTGTGGGGCACCGCGCGCTACACGATCGATTCGGATGTCTGCCGCGCCGCGGTCCATGCCGGCGCCGCGCCCGCCGCCGGCGGCGAGGCGACGATCTATCTGGCCGAGGGCTGCCCCATCTTCCGCAGCAACGCCAAGAACGGCGTGCAGAGCACCAATTACGGCCCCTATGGCCGCACCTACCATTTCGCCAAGGAAGCGCCCGCCTGCGAGGTGCAGACCAAGGACGACCCCGTCACCGACTGCCCGTTCTCGATGTCGGTTTTCGCGCAAATGAAGCCGGGCCGGACCTGGCGCTGCAAATGCAGCGAGAGCCGCATGAAGAGCATCGGCACGGTCTATGGCGACGGCCGCTACACCACCGACTCCAACACCTGCACCGCGGCGCTCCATGCCGGCGTGCTGCAGCCCCAGGGCGGCGAAGTGACGATCCACACCGACGCGGGCTGCATGCGCTTCAGCGCCGCCGCCAAGAACGGCGTCACTTCGCGCGAATGGGGCGCCTACGCCATGTCCTACGCCTTCGCCAAGCCCCTGCCCGCCTGCCCGAACTGAGCAAAGGAAGAATCACAGGAGGCGAGGAGAAGGGGAGTGAGGAAGAGAAAACGATAAACCACCTAATTCTCCCCGACTCCCCGGTTCCTGTTCCCTTCGCTTCGCTGGAGTTTGCACGGCGTTGCGCTAGAATCCGCAGCATGAGCCGGGTCAGAGTCAGCGAGAGCGCGCTGGAGTTCGAGGACCTCAGGATTCCGCTTACGGTCAAGCGCAACCGGGCGGCGCGGCGGATATCGCTGCGCATCGACGTGCCGCGGCGCGGCGCCATCCTCACGCTGCCGGCGCGCGCGGGACTTTCGGCCGGGCTCGATTTCGTCGCCGAGAAGGCGCTCTGGCTGCGCAACGCCTATGCGCGCCTGCCCGAGGCGGTGCCGTTCGCGCACGATGCCGTGATCCCGCTGCTGGGGCGCCCCCACCGCATCGAGCATCGCCCGCTCGCCAAGGGCGGCGTCTGGCGCGAGGGCGGAAGCGGCAGCGACACGATCATCGTCGCCGGCGCCGCCGAGCACCTGCCGCGCCGGCTCGGCGACTGGCTGCGGCGCGAGGCGCAGGCGCTGCTCGAGGCCAAGACGCGCGCCAAGGCCGCGCTGGTGGGGCGCGCGGTCGCCCGCGTCTTCGTCCGCGACACGCGCTCGCGCTGGGGAAGCTGCGCGCGCGACGGGCGCGTGCACTATTCCTGGCGGCTCATCTTCGCGCCCGATTTCGTGCTCGACTACGTGGTGGCGCACGAAGTGGCGCATCTTATCTATATGAGCCATGGGCCGCGCTTTCGCGCCGTCGTCGAGCGCCTGACGGACCGGCGCGCGGAGGCCGAGGCCTGGCTCCGCGTCAACGGCTCGGGGCTCCTGCTTTTGGGCGCAAGCTTCGGATAGAACGGAGACTTTCCGCTCTCTAGGTTGGCCGCAGGATGAACGCGAAACCGAAACGAGAGACGGCCATGCCCGACACCATGCTCGCCCCCGACACCCTGCGGATGAACGGCACCGCCCTGATCGCCCCGGCGCACATGGACGCGGTGCGCCGCGCCTGCGCCATGATCGACGCCGCGGAAGATAGCCCGCCGACCCTGGAGGCGCTCGCGCGTGCGGTCGGCATGGGCGCCACGCATTTCCAGAAGCTCTTCAAGCGCGCGACCGGCGTCTCGCCGCGCCAATACGCCGAGACGCGCCGCGTCGCCAAGGTGAAGGCGCTGCTGCGCCAGGGCGAGCCGGTGACGGCCGCGCTCTACGAGGCCGGCTACGGCTCCTCGCGCGGCCTCTACGAAACCGCGCATGCCAATCTCGGCATGACGCCGGCCACCTACAGGAAGGGCGGCGCCGGCGCCGAGATCGGCTATGCGTTCGGCCGCTCGAGCCTGGGCGAGGTGCTCGTGGCCGCCACCGCGCAGGGCGTCTGCTTCGTGGCGCTCGGCGAAGCGAAGGGCAAGCTCATCGCCGAGCTCAAGGCCGATTTCCCGGCCGCGCGCCTCGCGCCGGACGAGGCGCGGCTCGGCGCCTGGCTCGCCGAGGTGCTGCGCCGGATCGACGGCGCGCCGCCCGCGGCCGCGCTGCCGCTCGACATCCGCGCCACGGCCTTCCAGCGCCGCGTGTGGCAGGCGCTGACCGAAATCCCGCTCGGCCAGACCCGCACCTACTCCGAGCTCGCGACGCTGCTCGGCGCGCCCAAGGCCCAGCGCGCGGTGGGGCGTGCCTGCGCCACCAATCCGGTCTCGATCCTCGTACCCTGCCACCGGGCGGTGCGCGAAGACGGTGGCCTCGGCGGCTACCGCTGGGGCCTGAAGCGTAAGCAGGCGATCCTCGCCGCTGAGCATGCCGGCGATTTCCCCGCGCGGCGCAGCGCAAGGTAGGGCGTTGGCAGCGTAGGGGCGCGCTGCGCGCGCCCTGTCGCCATCGATCGGATGCTTGAAGGGGCGCACAATTCGCGCGCCCCCTTCGCCATTCACTCAACTTCGGCAGGGCGCGCGCAGCGCGCCCCGACGCGGGATGCTTCCGTGAACGCGGCAAGCACGATAGCGTCGGTGCATGCGAATCATCGCCGCGCTCTGCCTCCTCGCCCTCGCCTCGCCCGCCTTCGCCCAATCGGCCGACATCTCGCTGGTCTGGCGCGGCGGGCTCGCGACGGCGCGCGACCTCTACGCGCATCCGCAGATGGCGCCGGTGCTCGAGCGGCTCCTGGGCGTGCGATCCGCGGCGTTCAAGGCGGCAACGGCGAGGCCGGACCTCCTCGAGCGCCACGCCGGCCAGATCGTGGTCGGCACCGCCTGCGCCAGCGATTGCGCCGCGGGCGGCGCCTTCGTCGTGGCCGACACGCGGCGCGGCGAGGTGCTGGTGCTGCTGGTTGCGCCCGACCAGCGCGGCGCCGCGCGGATCGAGCGCTTCGAGACGCCGCGCTTCCCGTTCCCCACCGAAACGGTCTTCGCCGCGATGGAGAAGTGGCAGGCGAAATACCGGTGACAGAGGACAGAAAATAGGCAGACTTGGATTCTGATCTCTGACCTCTGATTCACGTCATGCGCAGCGCGCATGTAGCGGACGCGAATGCGCCGGGCGGTTGCGGCGATTGGCGCCGGACTGTTTAGGCGGGCCGCGCTACATCTTGCCGATGCCCGCCCGCGCCGATTTTCCGCGCCTCGCCGTGCTCATGATCCTCGTCGCCTTCGCGGCGCTGAGCGTCGACATCACGATTCCGGTGATGAACAGCTTCGCCGCGGCGTTCGCCGTCTCGGGCGCCGCGGCGCAATTGACCTTGAGCGTGTTCGTGCTGGCCTTCGCCACGACGCACGTCGTCGCCGGGCCACTCTCCGACCGCTTCGGCCGCCGGCCGGTATTGATCGGCGGCGTGGCGCTCTACACCCTCGCCTCGATCGCCTGCGTCTTCGCGCAAAGCATCGACGAGCTCGTCGCCGCGCGCTTCGTGCAGGGAATCGGCTGCTGCGCCGGCCCGGTGGTTGGGCGCGCGATCGTGCGCGACCTTTATGGCGGCGCGCGCGCGGCCAAGGTGCTCGCCTACATGTCAACGGTGATGGGCTTCGTGCCGGGCGTGGCGCCGATCATCGGCGGCACCCTCGTCGAGGCGTTCGGCTGGCGCGCGATCTTCGTGGCGCTGTTGGGCTTCGGCGTCGTGGCGTTCTTGGGCTGCCTCTTCGTGCTCGACGAAACGAACAAGTGGCGCGATCCCGGCGCGGTGCGCCCGCGCCGGCTCGCCCTCAACTATCTCTCGTTCCTCGGCGAGAGGAGCTTTCTCGCCTACGTGGCGGCGACCGGCTTCACCTATGCGGCGATGCTCTCGTTCCACTCGCTCTCGGCCTTCGTGCTGATCGAGCAGATGGGCGTGCGCACCGGCCATTACGGCTACTGGTTCCTCGGCATCGTGCTGGGCTACGTCGCGGGCGCATTTACCGTGGGCCGCCTGCACGGCCGCATCGCCGGCGACCGCCTCATCGCGATCGGGCTCGGCTTCGAGGTGGCGGGCGCCGCGCTGCTGGCGGCGCTCGGCTGGGCGCGCGTCGATGCGCCCTGGGCGGTGATCGGGCCGATGGTGCTGTTCATGTACGGCGCCGGCTTCGTCTTTCCCAACGCCGCGGCCGGCGCCATCGCGCCCTATCAGACCAAGGCCGGCGCCGCCTCGGCCTTGCTGGGCTTCGTGCAGTTCATGATGGGCGCGGTCATCGCGACGGTCGTCACGCGCTTTCACACCGGCACGCAGGTGACGCTGGTGACGGGCGTGCTCGTCTGCGCGCTGCTCGGCCTCGCGAGCTTCCGCCTGCTCATCGCCAAGCCCAAGCCGGCGCTCGCGGCGGCGGAGTAGCCTGCGTCCCGCCCCGTTATCCCGACCGAGACGGCCCGCAAGTGCGGGCCATCTCGGTCGGGATGACTGGATGGAAAAAGGGAGACTGTCGTTGTCTATTGCCTTGCCGCGGGTGCGGGGCCTTCGTCGGCGGCGGAATCGAGCGGGCGCAGATTCCCGTCGGGAAACGCGGCGCGCATGAAGGCGCCCCAGACGCGGGCCGGAAGCTCGCCGCCGGTCACGTCCCTCATCGGCTTGCGGTCGTCGTTGCCGAACCAGACGCCGGCCACGAGTTCGCTGGTGTAGCCGATGAACCAGGCGTCGCGGTAATCCTGCGCGGTGCCGGTCTTGCCATAGGCCGGCTGCGGCAGGCCGGCGCGGCGCGCGGTGCCGCGCGTCGTCACCGCGTTGAGCACGCTGTGCGCGTCGCGCACCACGTCGTCGCGGAGGAGACGCGCGGGCGCGATATTGCGGCGCTTGAACACGAGCTGGTTCTTGCGGTTGCGGATTTCGCGGATGCCGTAGGGCTCGGCGGCGCGGCCCTTGTTGGCGAGCACGGCGAAGGCGCCGGTCATCTCGATGAGGCTCGCCTCGGTCACCCCCAGCGCAATGGCGGGATCGCGCCGGACCGGGCCCTTGACGCCGAGCCGCTCGGCCATCGCGGCGACGCGCCCGCGCCCGACCGATTCCGAAAGCCGCACCGCCACCGAATTGAGCGAAAGCGCGATCGCGTCGCCGATCGAGACTTGCCCGAGATACTGGTCGCGGTAGTTGCGCGGGCGCCAGCCGCCGATCGCGATCGGCGCATCGAGGAAGCGGTCGGTGGGCTTGTAGCCGTATTCCAACGCGGCCAGCAGCACGAACAGCTTGAAGGTGGAGCCGGGCTGGCGGCGCGCCTGCGTCGCGCGGTTGAACTGGCTCGCCCTGTAGTCGGCGCCGCCGACCATCGCCTTGACGGCGCCGTCGGCGGCGAGCGCCACCAGCGCGCCCTGGCGCACGCCCATCGCCGGGCCGTCCTTGGCCAAGGCCCCCGCGAGCACGCGCTCGGCGCTGTCCTGGAGATCGGGCTCGAGCGTGGTGCGCACGATGAGGTCGTCCTGCCCGACCGTGACGTAGTTCGGGAGAAGATCGACGATCCAATCGGTGAAATAGCGCGGGCCCGCGAGCTCGGGCGGCGGCACCACCATCGTCTTGGCGCGATTCGCCGTCCGCGCCTCGGCCGCGGTGATGAAGCCGCTCTCGACCATGGCGCGGAGCACGACGGCGGTGCGGGCTTCCGCCCGTTCGGAATCGGCATGCGGATTGTCGCGCGAGGGGGCGCGCAGGAGGCCGGCAAGCAGCGCCGCCTGATAGAGCGTCAAGTTCTTCGCCGGCCGGCCGAAATAGCGGTGCGACGCCGCCTCGATGCCGTAGGCGCCCGAGCCGAAATAGACGCGATTGAGATAGAAGGTGAGGATCTCGTCCTTGGTGAAGTGATCCTCGATGCGGAGCGCCAAGAGCGCCTCGCGGAATTTGCGCGCCAGGCTGCGCTCGGGCGTCAGGAACGCGACCTTGGCGAGCTGCTGCGTCAGCGTGCTGCCGCCCTGGCGGATGCGCCCGCTCGCGATGTTGGCGGCGGCGGCGCGCGCGAGGCCCAGGGGATCGACGCCCCAGTGGCGGAAGAAGCGCCGGTCCTCGATCGCCATCACCGCGCGCACGACATGGGGCGGCAGATCGTAGAGCTGGACCGGCTCGCCGTAGAGGTCGCCGTAGGTGGCGAGGACGCGACCGCCGGCGTCCTGGACGATCACCTGCGGCCGGCGCTTGACCGCGTGGATGCCCTCGAGCGGCGGCAGATCGCGGCTGTAGTAGAAGGCCGCGGCCCCCACCACCGCGCCGCCCGCCAGCGCCAGGTAGAGCGTCCAGCGCAGGAGGAAGCGGAGCATCTATTCCAGCCTTTCGCCTGGCCGGACGCCCCACACGTCGCGCTGCTGCACCCAGCCGCTGTAGCCCTTGACCGAGAGGCGGCACCAGACGCGCTCGCACTTCTCAAGCTTGGCGACGACGCCGGATTCGAGCCGCGCCACGGGTTTGGCGCCCTCGGCGGGCTCGGCGCGCAAGACTCGCGTGCCGCCGGTGACGAGCACGGTGCGCTGGCGGCGCAGGCCGCTCGCATGCACCCAGCCCTCGCCGCCCTCGAAATCGCGCACGAAGCGCCAGTGCTCGTATTCGCGCAGGATCTGCACCGGCAGGCCCTGGCGCCGATAGGTCCAGCGGATCGGGTAGTCCTGGCTCGGGCCCGCGCGCACATGCACGGCATCGTGGCGCAGCGAGGCAAAGCGCGGCAGCGGCCCCTCGGCGCGCGCCGGCACCGTCCCGGCCCAAGCCGCGAAGGCGAGGCCGAGCATGACCAAGGCGAGCACCCGCGCTCTCTGATTGACCCCCATGCCTCTTATACGGGCCGACCCGCCCGGACGGCGCCGCTTCCGCCCCGGGCGCCAGGGGAACGAGCCCCGAACATGGACGCTTCATGAATCCGCCGCGACTCGGCGTCAAGAGTCCTCTTGCCTGCGGCCATCGGCGGCGACCGCCACCGGCGGCGCGGGCCGCTGGACAAGCCCGGCAGCCCTTGCTACCCAACCCGTCAACCCCGCAAAAAGACCGCTTCAGGGACGGCCATGCCTCAATCCAACAAGCCGGTGGTGGTGGTGACGCGGAAATTGCCCGACGTCATCGAAACCCGGATGATGGAGCTGTTCGACACGCGCCTGAACCGCGACGACAAGCCCATGTCGCAGGGCGAGCTGATCGAGGCGACGAAGCTCGCCGACGTGCTCGTGCCGACCGTGACCGACCGCATCGACAAGGGCGTACTCGCCCAGGCCGGGCCGAAGCTGCGCCTCATCGCCTCGTTCGGCACCGGCGTCGACCACATCGATCTCGCCACCGCCCGCGAGCGCGGCATCACCGTCACCAACACGCCCGGCGTCCTCACCGAGGACACGGCCGACATGACGATGGCCCTCGTCCTCGCCGTCTCGCGCCGGCTCTCCGAGGGCGAGCGGCTGATGCGCTCAGGCAAGTGGACCGGCTGGGGCCCGACGACGATGCTGGGCCACCGCATCTGGGGCAAGCGCCTCGGCATCATCGGCATGGGCCGCATCGGCCAGGCGCTGGCGCGGCGCGCCAAGGGCTTCGGCCTCTCGGTGCACTATCACAACCGGAAGCGCGTCCACCCCGACGTCGAGCAGGAGCTCGAGGCGACCTATTGGGAGAGCCTCGACCAGATGCTCGCGCATATGGACGTGGTCTCGGTCAACTGCCCGCACACGCCCGGCACCTATCACCTGCTCTCGGCGCGGCGCCTGAAGCTCATGAAGCCGCACGCCATCGTCGTGAACACCTCGCGCGGCGAGGTCATCGACGAGAACGCGCTGACGCGCATGCTGGTGGCCAACGAGATCGCCGGCGCCGGCCTCGACGTCTTCGAGCACGAGCCGGCCGTGAACCCCAAGCTGATGGCGCTCGACAACGTCGTGCTGCTGCCGCACATGGGCTCGGCCACGATCGAGGGCCGCATCGACATGGGCGAGAAGGTCATCATCAACATCAAGACCTTCGTCGACGGCCACAAGCCGCCCGACCGCGTGATCGAGGCGATGCTGTAGGGCGACCAGCCGTTTCGCCGAAATCTCTGCGCATCGTCATCCCGACCGAGTCGGCCCGCTCTTACGGGCCGACTCGGTCGGGATGACGAGAGAAGAAATCAGGTGTTAGATATAGTTTGGAGCCACCAACTCCTTCGCCTTCTGCGAGAGCCGCCGCATGCCCTTGATCATCCTCGGCCTGAATCTCGGCACGCTGCCGGCGTGGCTGCCTATCTGGGCGGTGCCGGCGGCGATGGTGCATGTGGCGCTGTTCGCGGCGCTGATCGTGCCGGCCTGGGTGGGCCTGGCGCGGGCGCGCGCCGGTGGCCCCCTCTCGCTCGTGCTGGTGCTGCCGATCCTCGGGCTCCTGATGCTGACGCCCATCTACATGAACCGGGTGCTGCCCTACGCGCATTGGGGCCGGTTCTGGGGCGCCCTGGTGCTCATTCCGGGCCTGAACATCTTCTTCCTCTGGATCTTCGCGTTCGCACCCTGGAAGCGGCGCTACATTCCGCTCGACCAGGAGGAATACAGCGAGACGACCGGCATGCCGCGCACCGGCTGGCGCGAGCCGAAGCTCGAAGGCAGGAGCCGCGAGCCCGGCCAGGGCGGTGAGACGATCGGCCCCGGCGCCGTGGCGGGGTTCTCGCGCGAGGGCGGCACGATGGTGCAGGGCGCCGCGGCGCCCGGCGGCGGGCTTTCGCCCAAGAGCGGCGAGCCCGGCACGATGATGGCGGGCGCGCCGGCCAATCCGCCGCGCGCGGCCGCCGCGCGCAGCGGCCCGCCCTCGGAGCAGCCGAACCCGACCATGATTGCCGGGCGCGAGGGCCTTGCCGGGCGCGCGGGGCCGCAGCCGCTCGACGAGCCGGTGGCGCCGACGCCGCCCATTCCGGCGCGCTCGCTGCATCCTCCTCAGCCGCCGGCGCCGCAAGCGCCGCCGCCCGAGCAAGCGGCGCCGCCGCCGATACCGCCGCCCGAGCCGCCGCGCCCGCGAAAGGCAGAGCGCACGCAGGATGTTTCGGGCAAGCCGCCGGCCGAGCCCAGCGAAGCGGCGACGATGCGCGTGACACCGCCGCCGCGCCCCGGCGGCCGCGCCTGGCGCTTCGTCGGCGCCAACGACGTGGCGGCCGCCCTCGACTTCACCGTCGCCGAGCCGGCGCTGCTCGAATCCGATTCGGGCCTGCTCGTCGGCCGCAGCGCACGCGCCAATTTCGTCATCGAGCACGATTCGGTCTCGCGCAACCACGCGCGCTTCCTGCTGGAGCGCGGCGCGCTCTGCCTCGAAGACCTCGATTCCATGAACGGCACCTGGGTCGACGGGCGCAAGCTCGAGCCCAACACGCCGGTGCCGCTCCAGCCCGGCGGCATCGTCGAGATCGGCAAGATCAAGCTGCGCGTGACCGGCGGATAGGCGCCGCGGACCCATAATCCGGCGCCGCCACGCCTTTGACGGAGATCAATGTCGCGGCGCGGGGGCCGGGGGAGATTGCGATGTCACCCCCTGGCACAAAGGAGAGCCGGCATGGACAAGCCGGTGCTCGACGCCGCCACCACCCATGCCGTTCTCGGCGTAGAGGGCGCCGGGACGCCGCGCCGCCGCTGGCTGCGCCGCCTGCTGCTTGCGGCCGGAGCCTTCGTGCTGGCGGCGGGCGCCTATATCGTCTTCTTCGAGGGCGGCGAAACCGCCCGCCAGACCTACGTGACGCAGCCCGCGACCCGCGGCGACTTGACGGTGCTCGTCACCGCCACCGGCTCGGTGCAGCCGATCAACAAGGTGGACGTCTCGAGCGAGCTCTCGGGTGTCGTCAGGAAGGTGCTCGTCGACTACAACAGCATCGTCAAGGTCGGCGACGTGCTCGCCGAGCTCGATACCGACAAGCTCGCGGCCACGGTCGCCAGCTCGAGGGCGAAGCTCGCCTCGGCCAAGGCCAAGGTCGCCGAGGCCGAGGCCACGGTCGAGCAGAAGCTGCGCGATTACGAGCGCAAGCGGACGCTGGTGGCGCGGCAGGCGGCCTCGCAGCAGGACCTCGACACCGCCAAGGCCGACTATGACCGCGCGATAGCGGGCCTCGCGAGCACGCGCGCCGACGTGGGCGTGGCCGAAGCCCAGCTCAACGTCGACGAAACCAATCTCTCGAAATCGCGCATTCTCTCGCCCATCAACGGCGTGGTCCTGCAGCGCAACGTCGACCCGGGCCAGACCGTGGCGTCGTCGTTGCAGGCGCCGGTGCTGTTCTCGCTGGCCGAAGACCTGAAGCAGATGGAGATCCAGGTCGACGTCGACGAGGCCGATGTCGGCGCCGTCGCCGAAGGACAAACCGGGAGCTTCGCCGTCGACGCCTATCCCGACCGGCGCTTCCCGGCAAAGATCCGCCTGCTCCGCTTCGGCTCGCAGATCGTCCAGGGCGTCGTGACCTACAAGGCGCACCTAGTGGTGGACAATTCCAAGCTGCTGCTGCGCCCAGGCATGACCGCGACGGCGACGATCACGGTCAAGCAGGTGAAGAACGCGCTGCTGGTGCCCAACGCGGCGCTGCGCTTCACGCCCAGCAACAACCAAACCGCCGAGAGCCGCACCCTGCTGCAGCGGCTGATGCCGCGCGGCCCGCCGCGCCGGCGAACGAGCGCGCAGGACGCCAAGGGCCCCAGCCGGACGATCTGGGTGTTGCGCAACGGCGACGCGGTCGCGATCACGGTCATGGCCGGCTCGACCGACGGCAAGATGACCGAGATCACGAGCGGGGACTTGAAGCCCGGCGAGCGTGTCATCGTCGACGCCGTCGCGGCCAAGCGCTGAGCGCGCCATGCCCTACGATGCCCGCAACCCGCCGCTGATCGAGCTCGCCGGCGTCACCAAAGTGTATGGGCGCGGCAGCGGCGCCGTGCATGCGCTGGCCGGGGTCGATCTCAAGATCACGCGCGGCGAGTTCGTCGCGATCATGGGCCCCTCGGGCTCGGGCAAGTCGACGGCGATGAACATCATCGGCTGCCTCGACGTGCCGACCGAGGGCAAATATCTCTACGACGGCGTCGACGTGGGCGCGCTCGACCGCAACCGCCGGGCCCTGCTGCGGCGCCATTTCCTCGGCTTCGTGTTCCAGGGCTTCAACCTGCTGGCGCGCACCAGCGCGGTCGAGAACGTCGAGCTGCCGCTCATCTATCGCGGCCTCGCGGCCGGCACGCGCCGCCAACTCGCGATGACGGCCATCGAGCGCGTCGGCCTTCTGGGGCGCGAGCACCACGGGCCGAGCGAGCTTTCCGGCGGCCAGCAGCAGCGCGTCGCCATCGCGCGCGCCATCGTGACCGACCCCCGGGTGCTGCTCGCCGACGAGCCCACCGGCAACCTCGACACCAAGAACAGCCGCGAGATCATGGAGCTGCTGACCCGGCTCAACCGCCAGGGCATCACGGTGATCATGGTCACGCACGAATCGGACATCGCCGCCTATGCCAGGCGCGTCGTCCGCTTCGTCGACGGCAAGGTCGAAAGCGATCGCCGC
>DATBLL010000178.1:0-6974 GCA_036555425.1 Alphaproteobacteria bacterium
GACGTAGGAGATGCCCTGGAAGGTGAAGAACGAGATGCCGACCGGGAGGATCACCTCGAAGATCGGAATCTCGCGCTCGAGCCCGGCCGCGCGCAGCAGGTCGTTGAGCGAGCCGATGAAGAATTCGAAATACTTGAAGAAGCCGAGCACGGCGAGCATGACGGCGACGCCGACGCCGGCCGCCCATCTCCGCGCGCGCTGCGTGCGCGCCGCGCCGATCCAGAGCCCGACGAGATAGATCGCGAGCGTGTTGCCGAAGAGCAGAAACGTGAAGCGCCAGTCCCAGAACGCGTAGAAGACGTAGCTCGCAGCCGTCAGCGCGAGCTTCCGCCACGCATCGCGCTCGACCAGCGCCCAGGCGAGCGCGAGCACGATCAGGAAGAAGATCAGGAAGTTGAGCGTCGGAAAGAGCATCTAGCCGGCGCGTCCCCTCTTGCGCCTCTTGCGAGCGTCATCCCGACCGGAGCGACCGCGCGCTGGCGCGGGCGCGCAGTGGAGGGATCGTGCGCCAGTTGGCCCGCGATCCCTCCACGACGCGAGGCCCCTGGCCTCGCTTACAGCCAATTCGCGCAATAGCGCGAATTGGCCATAAGAACCGCGCAGCGGTTCGGCCCGGTCGGGATGACGATTTTGGGCGTGTCCCCGAATTCAGCGGCGGCCGGGAGAATAGAGGCGCAGCAGATCGCGGTACAGCGCCTCGCCGCTCAAATCGTAGCCTTCGATCCGCATGTGGACGCGGTCGGGGATGGTGAGCGGCGGATCCATGCGCGCCCAGCGGTCCATGCCGCAATCCTTGCCGGTGACGTCGGACCAGTCCCAGACATGCGCGCCGAGGCGCTGGGCGACGCGGCGCTGGATCTGGCGCACCTTCTCGAGCGCCGGCGGGCTGTGCCAATAGCAGAGCGCGCGGCTCCGCTTCTCGATCAGCTCGGCATAGTTGGCGGCGTGGCCGGCACTGACCGGATGGCAACGCAGGCGCTCGCGCTGCGCGCGCGTCCGCCCGCACCAGGAGGGCAGCCGGTCGGCGCCCGGCGCGGTCACGACCGCGATCGAGGCGCTGGGCGCCATGCTGCGGATCGTCTGCAGCCGGTCGTGGAACTCGGCTTCGTATTCCTCGGGCTTGAAGCGGTTGACGAAGCCGTCATTGGTGCCGAAGGCGACGATGATGAGCGCCGGATTGAGGTGATGGATCTGCCAGGCGGCGATACCGGCATCCCATTTGCCGATGAGGCCCACGGTTTCGCCCGGCACGCCCTGATTCACCAGCAGGAGGCCCGCCCGCCTCAACAGCGACCACGAGAGCAGCGCCACCGGTCCGTCGCCCTTCAGCGCCAACGTCGCGTGATAGCCGGGCCGCGGCAGCGGAACCGACACCCGCTCGAGGCTGTGCGCGCCGCGCGCCGCGATCGTGCGCACGTCCTCGCCGTCGACATTGATGGTGAAGCTGCCGCCGTTGGTCTGGCGCACGAACTCGACCTCGATCTCGTCGAAGCTCTTCAAGCCGCGCATCGAGGCCTCGATCGAGTCGCCGCTCTTGTCGCCGACGATGGAATAGGAGGCGATGCCGGTGCCGGCCCATTGGCGGTAGCTGTAGACACCCCAATTGCCGGTCTGCGCCACGCGCAGCTGATAGGGGCGGAAATCGTGGAGCGGCTTTCCCGGCGCCAGCATGCCGCGGCCGCCGTCGCCGAAGCGCCGCTGCAGCCGCTCGCGGAGATAGCCGGTCCAGTTGTCGCCGGCGGTGTGACTGTCGCCGATCTGGAGGATCGTGATGCGCCCGCTGCGCCCGCCCCGCTCGTAGCTTTCGAGCAAGGTGTAGAAGCGCGCGAGAGCCCGTCGGGCGCGGGCATCGGCATCGCTGCCGAGCGTCGTGCCGAGCGACACGATCGCGCCGCGCGGGCCGCGTCCGCGCGCCACTTCTCCGCGGTAGCGCGCCTCGGCCTCGGCGATGCGCTTCTGGATCTGCTGCTCGCGGTCCTGGTGATCCGCGGCGCGCTCCTCGCGCGTCATGCGCAGCGCTTCGGGCTCCGTTTGGGCTTGGCAGAGCGGCGCGAAGGCGCCGGCCGCCAGCAGCGCCGCGGCCGCGCGCTGCAACATCCTCGCCCCCGTCATGGTCCGGGCACGCTCCACAACGCCTGGAATTGCGGCAGCTTCTCCCTTGCGACCTTCATTACGTGGCGAAGCACGTGATCGTACCCGAAATCGGTGAAATGAACGCCGTCGTCATGGCGGAAGCGGCGCTTCCTGCCCTTCTCGTCCTCGAGGAAGGGGTCGTACTCGCTGTCCTTGTTCGCGGTCACGCCCCAGATGTCGACGAACAGCGCGCCGTGCGTTGCGGCGAGTTCGCGGTAGATGCCGTTCAACATCTTGGCATCTTCGCTCGCGTCGTCCTTGCGCATGATCGGCAGGCCGATCCACACCAGCGGCACTTTCTTCTGCTGCACGAGGCCGAGGAAGCGCTGGATGTTCTGGCGGTAGATCGTGTGCCACTTCTCGGTGCGGAAGGCGGCCCACTCCTTGCCGTTGCCCTGCGCAAAGACGCGCTGGCGGTCGTTGGCGCCGACCACGAACACGACGAGATCGATCGGCCCTTGCGCCACGATCTTCTCGAATTCCGTCTCGAAGCTGTAGCTCGTGAAGCCGGCGGAATTGACGCCGTGGCGCACGACGCGGACGAGCTTCTGCTGGCGGACATAACCCCGATAGAGGCTCGCCCACATGCCGTCGGAGAGCGAATCGCCCATTACGACGATGGTGAACGGCCGCTGGGCGGTGGTTTCCTTCTTGGCCTCTTCGGTCTTGCCCTGGCCCCCGTTGGCGGTTTCGGCCGCGGCCGCCGCGAGCGGCGCCGCGAGCAGCGCAAACAAGGCAAACAAGCGGAGTACAAGGCGCATCGATGCGTCCCCGGTCGGAAATCTACGCCGCGCGGCGGGAAATTCGGGAGCCCCGAAAAGCGCGCGGAATATGCATAAGCGTCGCTCCGGTTGCAACGGCGCGGCGACGCCTGCCGCGCGCGAACGCGAGACGGCTGCGCGTCCGATTAAGGTTTATGGGAAAGCAACTCGGCGCGTGTTTGCCGTTCGGGCAAGAGGCCGGGAAAGCGGGACCGGATCGTGGCCAGGACCTCTGCGGCAACGCGGTCGTAGCCGAACTCCCAGAAGTGCACGCCGTCCGCGTGGCGGAACTGGCGCAGGCGCCCGCCGGCCCCGGCCAGCTTCTCGAAGAAGAGGCCGTCCGCATCGCCCGTGAATCCGGCGATGTCGAGGAACGAGGCGCCATGCCGCTCGGCATAGTGTTGCTGCAGGCGGCTGATGACGCGCATGCCGCGGTCGAATGCCTCATCGCGCATCACCGGCAGCCCGACCCACAGCACCGGGATACGGCGCTGCTGGACGTGCGCGAGGAAGTAGCCAAGTCGCTGGCTGTAGAAAGCGAACCAGCGCGGCGTGCCGAAGCGCGCCACGCGATGCCCGTCGAGCGCGATGGCGCGCTGGCGGTCGTTGGCGCCGGTCTGGACGATCAGGAGGTCGATGCCGCCGCGGCCCAGCAAGCGGTCGAGGGCGGCGTCGTAAGCGTCGGCGTTGAACCCCGTCGACGCCTTTGTGGCGTTGACGACGCGCACGCGTAGGCTCGCCTCGCGATCGCGGGCAAAATGGCGATGAAGGCTGGCCCACAGGCCTTCGGCCAGCGAGTCCCCGAACACGACGATAGTGACGGCGCGCGGCGCCTCCCGTCGACTCGCAAGCTCGGCGCGCGCCGGGGGCGCGCCGAGCACGACAAGCGCGATGAGTATGAGACGGCGCAGATGCGATCTCCCTTGGGTGGCGAGCGTAAGCGTAAAGATGATGCCGCCGGTTCCGCGCCGCCGCAATCGCCATCCGCCACGCCGGCAATTTCACCGACTTGCCATAAACAGACTTAGCGCGGGCGCACGCGGCTTGTCGGCTGCGCCTTCAAGGGATCGTCCGGCCAATAATGCTTGGGATAGCGCCCGCGCAGATCGCCGCGCGCCTCGGGATAGCCGCGCCGCCAGAAGCTGACGAGATCGCGCGTGACCTGGATCGGGCGCTGCGCCGGCGAGAGCAGGTGCAGCAGCAGCGGCACTCGCCCGCCAGCGATTGCCGGCGTCGCGGTGGCGCCGAACATCTCCTGGATGCGCACCGCGAGGATCGGCTCCGGGCCCGAGACGTAGTCGATGCGCGCGCGCCGGCCGCTCGGCACGGCGATGTCGAGCGGCGCCTCGCGGTCAAGGCGCTGCTTCTGCTTCCAATCGAGCAAAGACTCGAGCGCGCGCGCCAACGGAATGCGGCCGAAATCCGCGCGGCGCCCGACGCCGGCGAGAAACGGCGCCAGCCAATCGGCGAGCGTCGCGGCGAGCGCCGTATCGGAGACGTCGGGCCAGCCCGCCTCGGGTCCGTCGATCCGGCGCATCAGCGCAATTCGGGCGCGCAAGGTTTCGGCCTCGCCCAGCCAGGGCAGCGCGGCCAGGCCGAGCTCGCGAATGCCGTCGAGGACGGCGCGTGTCGCCGCCGCGGGATCGGGCGTCAGCGGCGCTTCGGAGAGCACGAGCGCGTCGAGCGTCGTGCGTCGGCGCGCCTTCACCGCCTGCTCGCGCGAATCCCACTCCACCTGCTCTTCGGCGCGGATGCGCTCGCCGAACAGCGCCTCGAGATCGGCGCGCGCCAGCGGCGCCGCGCGGAAGATGCGCGCCTCCTGCTTGTCGCCGTCGAGATCGGCGATCGCCAGAAACGGCGACGCCGCCAGCGGATCGGCTTCG
The DNA here is from genome assembly GCA_036555425.1 of Alphaproteobacteria bacterium. Classification (GTDB taxonomy): domain Bacteria; phylum Pseudomonadota; class Alphaproteobacteria; order Bin65; family Bin65; genus SBBV01. The sequence goes on from DATBLL010000178.1 coordinate 4,778, forward strand.
TCGCACCAAGCGCCGCGTCCGTTGGCCAAGCGGAAACTTCCGCGCACGTCGCCGCGCCGCTGCGCCACGCGATCGGGATAGGCGAGTGCCAACAGCCGGCCGGCCGCCGCGTCGCCCTCCCCGCCCCGCTCCGCCTTGAGCTGCCGCCGCCACATCTCGGCCACGCGGCGGATGCGATCGCCTCCAGGCCCGTGCAGCAGGCCGAGGCGGAGACGTATGTCGATGCTGCGGAGGTCGCGCCCGAGATCGCGCTCCTCGATCAGCGCGGCGAGGTCGCAGGCGAGCGCGCCGGCGCCCATCGCCTTGCCGGCGATCGTCATGTGCGCCAGGCGCGGATGCGCACCGAAGCCGGCCATCGCGCGGCCATGCGCCGTGACGGCGCCATTTGCATCGAGCGCGCCGAGGCGCTCGAGCAGCTCGCGCGCCTGCGCCAGCGCCTGGGCCGGCGGCGGATCGAGCCAGGCGAGCTTCGCCGCATCGCGCGCGCCCCAGACCGCGAGCTCCAAGGCCAACGACGCCAGATCGGCCTCGCGGATCTCCGGCGCGGGATATTGCGGCAGGCTCTTGTGCTCCGCCTCGCTCCAGAGGCGATAGCAGACGCCGGGGGCCACGCGCCCCGCGCGCCCGCGCCGCTGCTCGGCCGAGGCCTGCGAGACGCGCACGGTTTCGAGCCGAGTCATGCCGCTCGCCGGCTCGAAGCGCGGAATGCGCGCTAACCCGCTGTCGACGACGACGCGCACGCCCTCGATGGTGAGGCTGGTTTCGGCGATCGACGTCGCGAGCACGATCTTGCGCTCGCCGGCCGGGCTCGGCCGGATCGCCGCCTCCTGCGCCGCGAGATCGAGATCGCCGTAGAGCGGCGCGACCTTGGTGCCGGGCGGCAGCGGCCGTGCTTGAAGCCGCTCGGCAGTGCGGCGGATTTCGCCCGCGCCGGGCAGGAAAACGAGTAGATCGCCCGCGCTTTCGCCGAGCGCGCGGCGGACGGCGCCGGCCACAGCATCCTCGATGAACGTGCGGGGTGCGGGCCGGCCGAGCCAGCGTGTCTCGACCGGAAAGGCGCGGCCTTCGCTCGTCACCGTTGCGGCGTTCATCAGCCGCGCCAGCGCGGCACCTTCGAGCGTTGCCGACATCGCGACGAGGCGCAGATCGGGGCGCAGCGCTGCCTGCGCTTCGAGGCAAAGCGCCAAGGCGAGATCGACTTCGAGGCTGCGCTCGTGCACCTCGTCGAACAGAACCGCGCCGATGCCCTTCAGTTCCGGATCGGCCTGGAGCCGGCGCAGGAACAGGCCGTCGGTGACCAGCTCGATGCGCGTCTTGGCGCCGACCTTGCTGTCGAGGCGCACGCGATAGCCGATGGTCTCGCCCACCGCCTCGCCGAGGCCGCCGGCCATGAATCGCGCGGCCGCGCGCGCCGCGAGCCGCCGCGGCTCGAGCACGACGATCTTGCGCCCCGCCAGCCAGTCCGCCTCGAGCAGCGCCAGCGGCACGCGCGTGGTCTTGCCCGCGCCGGGCGCCGCCTGCAGCACGAGATTGGGCCCGCGCGCGAGCGCGGCCCGGATGTCGGGCAGGACGGAGTCGATGGGCAGCGGCGTCATCGCCGCCCTCTATAGCGCGGGCGTTGCGTGCCCTCACCTCCCATTCGTCGCAAGCGCGACGAATGGGCCCCTCCTCTCCCCAGGGGAGAGGATGACGTGGCGCGCTTTCGCACTTACTTCTCTCTCCCACGACGCGGGAGAGACGGGGCCCAGGCAACGCCAAGGGCGTTGCTTGGGAAGTGAGGGATCTACCCCCACACCTCCGTGGTGTTGGCCTTGTACCAGCTCTCGGCGTAACGGGCCTCGGCCTTGCGGAATTCGGCGTCGGCCTGGGCGGGACTGACGCCGCCGCCGGGCGCGGCCGTCATCTTCCCGTCCTTGACCACGAACACGTTGGCGACGGAGATGCCGTAGTCGGGCCCGACCACGCTGTAGCAGGTGTTGGCGAAGGACGGCGTCGCCGGCTCCTTGCCCTGGAGCATGGCGACGATGGCGGCCGCCACGACCTTGCCCTGGCTCGAGGCCGAGAAGCCGGATTTCGGCATCGGCGCCGCGATCGAGGCATCGCCGATGACGTGGATGTCCTTCTGCTTGGTCGACTCGAACGTCGCCGGATTGATCGGGCACCAATCGCCCTGGTTGACCCCCGCCGCCATTGCGAT
>DATBLL010000010.1:0-42009 GCA_036555425.1 Alphaproteobacteria bacterium
GTCGGCGATCTTCTTGAGGCGGAAGTCGCTGCGCCGGACCAAGACTTCGCGCCGGTGGTCGAGGAACGCGCGCAAGACCTCGCCGAGGTTCATGACCTTCGGCGTCCTGTCCTTGTCGAGCACGTTCATGTTGAGCGAGACGCGGACCTCGAGCTCGGTCTGCTTGAACAGGTGCTCCATCAGCACCGGCGCCTCGACGTTGCGGCTCTTGGGCTCGAGCACGAGGCGAATGTCCTCGGCCGATTCGTCGCGCACGTCGCCCAGGAGCGGCACCTTCTTCTCCTGCAGCAGCTCGGCGATGCGCTCCACCAATCGCGATTTCTGCACCTGGTAGGGAATCTCGGTGACGACGACGAGATATCCGCCGCCCTTGGTCTTCTCGATCTCCCAGCGCGCGCGGAGGCGGAAGCTGCCCTTGCCGGTCTTGTAGGCCTCGACCACCGCGTCGAACGGCTCGACCAGCTCGCCGCCGGTCGGAAAGTCCGGCCCCGGCATGCGGTTGACGAGCTCGCGGATCGAGACCTTGTCGCCCTTGAGCTTCTCCTTCTCGATCAGACGCTCCAGCGCCTCGCAGATCTCGGCGACGTTGTGCGGCGGGATGCTCGTCGCCATGCCGACCGCGATGCCGGCCGCGCCGTTGGCGAGCAGGTTCGGGAAGTTCGCGGGCAGGACGACGGGCTCGCTGCCCTCGCCGTCATAGGTCGCGCGGAAATCGACCGCGTTCTCGTCGATGCCCTCGAGCAGGCGCTGCGCCACGTTGGTGAGGCGCGCTTCGGTGTAGCGCATCGCGGCAGGGTTATCGCCGTCGATGTTGCCGAAATTGCCCTGGCCGTCGACGAGCGGATAGCGCACCGCGAAATCCTGCGCGAGGCGCACCATCGCATCGTAGATCGAATCGTTGCCGTGCGGGTGATACTTGCCCATCACGTCGCCGACGATGCGCGCGCACTTCTTGAACGCGGTTTGCGGATCGAGGCGCAGCTCGCGCATCGCGTGAAGGAGGCGGCGATGGACCGGCTTCAACCCGTCGCGCACGTCGGGCAGCGAGCGCGACATGATCGTCGAGAGCGCGTAGGCGAGGTAGCGCTCGCCCAAGGCCTCGGCCAGCGGCGCGTCGCGGAGTTCGGCGGCAAAGGAAATGTCGTCAGGCATGGGCTGAAAGCGGCTTTGCTACATATAGGCGCCCAGTCACCCCGAACGTCAATGGGTTGAGGAAGGAGGCGTCCCACCCCCTCCCCCGCTTCAAGTAGACATTTGTGGACATTCGTGGACAAAGGTGGACATCGGCGCGCATTCCCGGCGCCCGCGAACGGGCCAAGACTCCAAGACGATGAGAAATGACGAGACTCGTTCTTGTCTCGTCATTCATCGTCATTTCTCGTCTTTTCTCGCCACTTGGATGCCGCGTTTGACGAGAAAAGACGATATCCAGCGCGAAACTCGTCATTGAAAACCCGCGTCCGCGCCGGCGTTTCATCGGTTTGAACAAAAAGCGAACCTGGTCGCGCGGCGAGGGGATTTCAAGTCCGCTGGGCTGGCGCGAGCGCTTCTCTTCTAGCCGGCGGGGCGGCCACGCTCGGGATGCGCACTCCCGTTCCCCTCGCCCTGGGGCGAGGGGAGTTATGCGCGCGCCAATCTTTCGCCCAACCTGACGCGCGCGGCGGGCAGGCCCTTGCCGTGCGGGGCGAAGACGTGGCGTTCGAGGAAATAGCCGGTGAGTGCCAGGCCCTGCCCCACCTCGCCGGGCGCGGGCGGCGCGTCCGCGCCGCTGCCGGCCAAGAGGAAGCGCGGCAGCACGAGCAGCTTGTCGCGCCAGGCCTCGCCGGCCGAGAGCGAAACGGCGCGGCCGGTCTTGGGCGAGACGAAGGCGAGGTTGTCGTTGGCGCCGGTAGCGGCGCAGCGCTCGAGATCGAGACCGAAGCCCAGAGACGCGAGCAGGCCCAACTCGAAGCGCACATAGGCCGGCGCCCAATCGGAGTCCGGTTTGCCCGCTGCCGCCAGCGCCTCGACGAGCGCCGAGAAGCTCCGGAACACGTCCTCGTGCGGTTCGCGCTCCGGCAAGGCCGCCTCGGCGAGCGCCGCCGCCGACGAAAGCGCCGCGAGCTTGCCGCCATTGTCGAGCAGCGTCGCCGCCGAGCTGGTGACCATCTCGCACGTGTAGTTCCCGAGATGCTCGGCGAGCCGCGCGCGCCAATGCGCGGCGAGAAGATTGCCCGGCTGATAGAGCCCGCGCGCGCGCGACGAGGTGCCGCCGCGCACGAGCCCGGCATGGCGCCCGTGCCGCTCGGTCAGGAGCTGCACGATCAGCGACGTCTCGCCGTGCTTCTTCGCCGAAAGAACGATGCCGCGGTCGGACCAGTCCATTTCAGAGGAAAGAGGACAGGGATCAGAGGATAGAAGGAATGATGTAGCAATCTCGTCGTCCTCTGTCTTCAGGCTGCGAGCGCGGCCGCCCGCTCCACGCCCACGGCCGACGCGCCCGCGGCCGGCGCCGCCACGCGCTCGGCCGGGAACACCGCGACGGCGCGCGTGCCCTTGCCGAGCTCACTCTCGAGATGGAGCGTGCCGCCGTGCTTTTCCATCAGGCGGCGGCTGATGACGAGGCCCAAGCCGGTGCCCTCGGTGTTGTGGCGGCGCGTGTTGTCGGCCTGCTGGAAGGGCTGGAAGAGGCGCGCGAGGTCGGCGGGCGCGATGCCGACGCCGGTGTCGCTGACGGTCAGCGCGACGGCGCCGTCGCGCCGGGCCGCGGCCGCGATCGAGACCGTGCCGCCGCGCGGCGTGAACTTCACCGCGTTGGAGAGGAGATTGAGCAGGACCTGCTTCAGCGCGCGCTCGTCGGCGACGATCGTTGGCAGGCCCGCGGGAACATCGGCGGCGACGTCGACGCCCTTCTGCTCGGCCGCGACCGAGAGCGTGCGCACGCTGCCGGCGATGGCGGCGCCGAGATCGAGGCGCTCGGGATGCAGCACATAGGCGTCGAGATCGAGGCGCGAGATGTCGAGCACGTCGTTGATGAGCGCCAAGAGGTGTCCGCCGCTGCTGTGGATGTGGCCGGCATATTCGGTCTGGCGCGCATTGAGCGTGCCGAAAAGGCCGCTCTTGAGCGCTTCGGCGAAGCCGATGATGGCGTTGAGCGGCGTGCGGAACTCGTGGCTCATGTTGGCGAGAAAGCGCGACTTCGCCTCGACCGCCGCGTGGGCGGCGATGTTGGCCTCGCTGAGCTGGCGGTTGCGCCGCTCGAGCTCGGCGCGCAGGCGCCCGAGGCGCGTCAGGTCGAAGATGAGCGCCGCGAAGAGGCCGAGGATGGCGAGCGTCAGGACCGCGGCGGCGAGCCAGATGAGCTGGCGGCGCTGCTGGATCTCGGCCAGCGCCTCGGCCACGTTGCCCTCGGCGTCGACGACGAGATCGTATTCGTCGATGCCGCGGCTCGCCCGCACGACCTCGGCATTGTAGAGATAGCCCATGATCGCCGAATCCGCCGACTCGAACCGTTCGGTGCTGGCTTTCGAGTTGCCGTGCCCGACCTCGCGGCCTGCGCGCGTGACGCGCACGATGGCGGCGCCGCCTTCGCGCCGGACCGCGCCTCCGCCCTCGATGCCGACCTTCATGCGGTCGATCACGTCGAGCAGGAAGTCGGGGTCGACCGAGAAGACGAGGACGCCGGCGAAATTCCCCGCGCGGTCATTGACGCGGCGCGAGAGCTGGATCGAGCGGCGTTCCGTGGTGCGGCCGGTGACGATCTGGCCGACGTGAAGCTGCCGGATGTCGACAAAGCGGTGGACGAGGAAATACTCGCGGTCGGTAATGTCGACGCCGATCGCCGACGGCCCGACGCTGCTCTGGCGCGCGATGCCGTTCTTGTCGGCGAAGGAGAACTCGGGCGAGATCGCGCGGATCGAGGGAAGCTGCTCGAGCCAGAAGGCGAGGTTGAAGCGCTCGGGATCGCGCTCGTAATCGGCCGCCGCGTAGAGCAGCATCTGGTCGATCATCCGGAGGCGCGCGCCGATGGCGAGCGCATACGCGTTGGCCGAGGTGCGCACGCGCGCCGCGAGATCGTCGATGTGGTTTTCGCGCTCGCGCCGGTCGGCGAACCCCGCCACCGCCCAAACGCCGGCCAGCGCCACGAGGCAGACGAGCGCGAGGACGACGCGCACGCGCCAGCGGCTTGCCAACGAAGCGGTCAGATTCGCGTCCGGGCTCATCGGCGATCTCAAGCGGCGCGTCCAGCACCGCCTTGTGCCGATTTCCCCCCGTTAACGATGACATAAGGGGGGATCGGTGAAGAAAGGGTTATTTGCGGCCTGCGACAGGGCGTGTAGTCCGTTCGGATGATTGAGAGAATCCCCCCTCGCCCCGGGGCGAGCGGGATTATCCCTCCCACTCAAGCCCCATCGCGCGATAGCGCTCGGGATCCTCCTGCCATTTCTCGCGCACCTTGACGAAGAGCAAGAGATGGACGCGGCGCTCGAACAGGGCCTCGAGCTCTTTCCGCGCCCCGGCGCCGACGGCTTTGATGCGTTCGCCGCCCTTGCCCAGCACGATCGCGCGCTGGCTCTCGCGCTGGACGAAGATGGTGCAGTCGATCTTGACGCTGCCGTCCTTCCTCTCCTCCCAGGCTTCGGTTTCGACCGTCAGCGCATAGGGCAGCTCCTGGTGCAGCTGCTCGAAGAGCTGCTCCCGCACCAGCTCGGCCGCGAGCAGGCGGTCGGGCATGTCGGAGATCTGGTCCTCGGGATAGAGCCAGGGCCCGCGCGGCATCGCCTTGGCGAAATGGCGGCGCACGTCGCCGACGCCATCGCCGGTCAGGGCCGAGATCATGAAGGTATCGGTGAAGACGCCCTCGCGGTTGAGCCGGTCGGCGAGCCCCAGCAGTTGCGGCGGATTGACGAGATCGACCTTGTTGAGGATCAGCACCACCTTGCGGCCGCTCTCCTTGAGCTTGGCGACGATGGCTTCGGTATCGTGGTCGAGCGCGCGCGCGCAGGCATGGGCGTCGACGAGGAGTGCCACAAGATCCGCGTCCTCGGCGCCCTGCCAGGCGGCGGCGACCATCGCGCGGTCGAGGCGCTTCCTCGGCGCGAAGATGCCGGGCGTGTCGACGAAGACGATCTGCGCCTTGCCCTCGATCGCGATGCCGAGCACGCGCGCACGCGTCGTCTGCACCTTCCTCGAGACGATCGAGACCTTGGCGCCGACGAGGGCGTTCAAGAGCGTCGATTTGCCGGAATTGGGCGCGCCGATGAGGGCGACGAAACCCGCGCTGGTGTCCGATACGGCGGCGTCAGTGCGTGGTGGGCTTGTCGGCGTTGCCATTCTCGCGCGGCGGATGGGCTGGCGGCGTCTGCCCCGCGATCATAGCCATGAGGAACTGCGCCGCAATCTGCTCGGCCAGGCGCTTCGAGCGTCCGGTCGCCGTCGTCGCGGGATAGCCCTTCACCTGCACGCGCACGGTGAACTTCGGATCGTGGTCGGGCCCGCTCTGCCCCACGGTCGTGTAGACCGGCAGCGGCAGGCCGCGGCTCTGCGCCCATTCCTGGAGCGCGGTCTTGGGGTCCTTGGGCGGGCGCGGCGTCTGGTTCACGAGCGGCGCCCAGAACTTGGCGATGAAGCGCTCGGCTGCGGCGAAGCCGCCGTCGAAATAGAGCGCGGCGATCACCGCCTCGCAGCAATCCGCCATGATGGCGGGATTGTTGCGCCCGCCGGAAAGCTCCTCGCCGGCAGACAAGCGGATGAACTCGCCAATGCCGGCGCGCTTGGCCACATCGGCCAGCGCTTCCTCGCGCACGAGCGCTGCATGGCGGCGGGCCAACTGGCCCACTTTCTCGTCGGGGAAGCGCTTCAGAAGGTGCTGGGCGACCACGAGGTTGAGCACGCGGTCGCCGAGGAACTCCATGCGCTCGTAATTGGCGACGGCGGCGCCGTTGGCGCCCGCGGCCGCGCTGGCATGGGTCAGCGCCTCCTCGAGCAGCTCGGGGCGCACGAAGCTGTGGCCGAGTGCGATGTAGAGCTTGGCGAAGCGCCGCTGCACGATGCTCACGAATCCGTTCCCCTCTAAATCCGACCTCGACCGCAGCGATGCAACCCCAAACTGGGCCGCGGACAACCCGCGATCTAGGGTACGCGGGCCCGCTGCACCCCATGCCGCCCTGCCGAATGCCGCCGCCAATCCATCATGGAGGTGGTTAAGAAGTCCTGAAACCGGGTCGAGACGCCGCTTAACGCAAGTTCGCGAGATTCTATCGCAAGCTATTGGATTATCTTGAGAAATCTATCGATGCGAATGCTTCTTGGCCAGCGGTGGACTTCCCACAACTCGGCGCGGTGGTCGGTCGAGAAAAACAGGAACTCGGCGCGGCCGATGAGGTTCTGGGCCGGCACGTAGCCGACCGCCGCGAGCGTGCGGCTATCGGTGGAATCGTCGCGGTTGTCGCCCATCATGAAATAGTGGCCGGGCGGAACGACGTATTCCTCGGTGTTGTTGACGAGGCTGTCCTCGCTGCCGCGCCGCTGCCAGATGACGTAGGAGCGGCCCTCGGGCATCGTCTCGCGGAAGGCTTCGAGGCCGTCGCCGTTGGCGGGATGGCCGGGCTCGCCGACGCCGCCGCCGTCGAATAGGGCGCGCTCTTCGGCCGTGAGGGGATGGCGCTCGAGCGGCTTGCCGTTGATGTAGAGGACGCGGTCCTTCACCTGGATGCGGTCGCCGGGCAGGCCGATGAGGCGCTTGATGTAGTCGACGGTCGTATGGTGCGGCTGGCGGAAGACGACGACGTCGCCGCGCTCGGGCGCGCCGGCGGCGAGGATGCGGCCGTCGAAGCGGAACGGGTTCCAACCCGACTCGCTGGCGCCGAACGGAAACGAGTAGCGGCTGTAGCCGTAGCTGTATTTCGAAACGAAGAGGTAGTCGCCGACCCAGAGGCCGGGCAGCATCGAGGCCGAGGGGATGCGGAACGGCTCGAACGCGAAGGTGCGGATCACGAGCGCCAGCGCCACCGCCCACAGCGCCGTGACCGCGATGTCGTAGACCGTGCGTGCGGTTTCCCGCGCCATCCGCGCGAGCCCGCCCGCCGGGCGCTCCGCCTGGTCACTCACGGCTGCTGGTCCAAGCCGTTTGCAGAGTAGGGGCGCGCTGCGCGCCCCTACGCGTGAGACGCTCCGATCCCATGGCTAACCGCACCTACCGCACGCCCATCAGGAGGCGGCTGTAGCGGATCGCGAAGGGCCACTTCCACACTTCCCAGAGCTCGGCCGAGCCGTCGGTCGAGAAGAACAGGAATTCCGCGCGCCCGATGAAATTCGTGAACGGCACGTAGCCGACCACCTGCTCGCAGCGCATGCCGCGCGGACCCACCGGGTTGTAGCTGGCGCTGAAGCGGCTGTCGCAGGAATTGTCGCGATTGTCGCCCATCATGAAGTAGTGGCCGGCGGGGACGACGTATTCGGGCGTGTTGTCGCTGCCGGGATCGGAATCGCTGCGCTCGTAGATGCGGTGCTGGACCTGCCTGTCGGATTGCGGCGAGCCGGGCAGCGTTTCGATGTAGACCTGATAGAGCCGCTCGGTCTCGCGGCCGCTCACCTCATCCGGCTCCCAGATCACCACCTGGCCGGCGCGCCGGCGCTCGACCATCTTGCCGTTGATGTAGAGCCGGCCCGCCTTCACCTGCACCGTGTCGCCGGGCAGGCCGATGACGCGCTTGATGTAGTCGACCTTGGGGTTCGACGGCAGGCGGAAGACGACGACGTCGCCGCGCGCCGGCGTGCCCGCGAGGAGGCGGCCCGAGAAAAGGTTGGGCGACCACGGAAAGGAATAGCGCGAATAGCCATAGGAGAATTTGGAGACGAAGAGGTAGTCGCCGACGAGCAGGCCCGGCAGCATCGAGCCCGACGGGATGCTGAAAGGCTCGTAGGCGAAGGTGCGCACGAGCAGCGCGATCAGCACGGCCCAGAACACCGTCTTCAGCGTCTCGAGCCAGCTTTCCTGGCCCTTGGCCTTCTTCTTGGCCTTGGCTTTGGCCATGTCGCGATTGCTTGCCACGTTCATTGCCTATCTCGCCCCCGCTGGCTCGCCGGGCGGCGCTTTCTGGGCGAAGTCGAATTCGATGGATGCGGACCCTACGGACGGGCGCGGCCAAATCAAGGCGACGATTTAGGCACGGCCGAGATGATGACGATCACTTGGGCGAGCGGCGGCTCGTCGGTGATCGAGACGTCGATGCGCGCCGTCATACCAGGGGGCACCAGTTCGGCCAAGCGCCTTGCCGCCCCGCCGGTGAGCGCCATGGTGGGGCGGCCGCCGGGAAGATTGACCACGCCCATGTCGCGCCAGAAGACGCCGCGGCGGAAGCCGGTGCCGAGTGCCTTGGCGCACGCCTCCTTGGCCGCGAACCGCTTGGCATAGCTCTCGACGCGCCCGCGCCGCCCCTCGCTCCGCCGCTGCTCGGCCTCGGTGAAGCAGCGCTCGACGAACTTCTCGCCCCAGCGCGCGAGCGTCTTCTCGATGCGCCGAATGTCGACGAGATCGGAACCGACGCCGAGGATCATGCCGACTTCGCGCCGCCAGCCTCGGCCCGCGCCTTGTCCATCAGCGAGCGCATGCGCTTGATGGCGCTGTCGAGGCCGCTGAAGATCGCTTCGCCGACGAGGAAGTGGCCGATGTTGAGCTCGACGATGGTCTGGATCGCGGCGACCGGGCCGACCGTGTCGAAGGCGAGGCCGTGGCCGGCGTGGCATTCGAGGCCGAGCGTTTCGGCCTGCGCCGCCGCTTCGACGATGCGCTTCAGCTCGCGCTGCACCTCGGGGCCGTTGGGCGCGAGATTGTGGGCCTCGCAATAGGTGCCGGTGTGGAGTTCGACGACGGGTGCCCCAAGCGCCCTCGCCGCCTCGAGCGCCGCCTTGTCGGGCTCGATGAACAGCGAGACGCGGATGCCGGCGCCCTTCAGCTCGCGCACATAGTAGGAGAGATTGTTGCGGCCCTTGACCACGTCGAGCCCGCCCTCGGTGGTGCGCTCTTCGCGCTTCTCCGGAACGATGCAGGCCGCGTGCGGCTTGTGGCGGAGGGCGATCTCGAGCATCTCGCGCGTCGCCGCCATCTCGAGATTGAGCGGCAAGTCGATCTCGCGCATGAGCCGGTCGATGTCGCCGTCGGTGATGTGGCGCCGGTCCTCGCGGAGATGCGCCGTGATGCCGTCGGCGCCGGCATGCGCGGCCGCCAGCGCGGCCCTGACCGGATCGGGATGCCGCCCGCCCCGCGCATTGCGGATCGTGGCCACGTGATCGATGTTGACGCCGAGGCGGGGTTTACGGGGTTGCATGTGCGATTTCCGTCAGAGTGACTGCGCATTCTAACCGATTATTGTGCCTGTCAACCTGCAGCAAAGGCCCGCTTAACTCCGCGCCCGCTCCACCGCCGCCACCACCTTCTGGCCGCGCAGCGCGGCGATGATCGTGGTCAAGTGCCGCACGTCGCGCACGGCGATGTCGATCAGCATGTCGAAGAAATCGGTGGTGCGGCTGGTGAAGCGGAGATTGTGGATGTTGCCTTCGTACTTGCCGATGAGCGTGGTGACGGCACCCAAGGCGCCGGGCTCGTTGGTGACGGTGACATGGAGGCGGCCGACACGAAGATGTTCGTCGCCGTCCTCGGGCCAGGCAACGTCGATCCAGCGCTCGGGCATCTCGGCGAAGGCTTCGAGCGAGTCGCAGTCGATGGTGTGGACGGTGACGCCCTTCCCCGTCGTCACGATGCCGACGATGCGCTCGCCCGGCAGCGGGTGGCAGCACCCGGCGAAGTGGACGGCCATGCCGGGGATGAGGCCTTTCAGCTGGATGGCGCCGTGGTCCTTGCCATCCTTCTTCGGCTTCTTCGGCTCCTCTTTCTTCTTCCTGACCGGCGCCTGGATCACCTCGGCGCCGGGCAGCACCGCGCGCGCCACGTCGCCGACGCTGACATTACCCTGCCCCACCGAGGCCACGAGATCCTCGACGCTGGCCTGGCCGAACTGGCGCAGCACCGGCTCTACGACCTTGCCCGTGTAGCTGCCGCCGCGCGCGACGAAGGCCTTCTCCAGCATCGCCTGGCCGAGGTCGAGATACTCCTGGCGCTGGCGCAGGCGGACGAAGCGGCGGATGCGCGCGCGCGCCTTGCCGGTGACGACCCAGCGCTCCCACTCGGGCGACGGCGTCTGCGCCTTCGAGGTGATGATCTCGACCTGGTCGCCGTTCTTGAGCCCGGTTCGCAGCGGCACCATGCGGCCGTTGATCTTGGCGCCGACGCAATGGTCGCCGATCTCGGAGTGGACGGCATAGGCGAAATCGACCGGCGTGGCACCCCGCGGCATCTCGATGAGATCGCCGTGGGGCGTGAAGCAGAACACCTTGTCCTGGAACATCTCGAGCTTGGTGTGCTCGAGGAACTCTTCGGCGTCGGCGCCCTGCTCCAGGATGTCGAGCAGGCCGCGCAGCCAGCGATAGGCCTCGCTGTCGGCGGCGGCGACGTTCTGCTTGTATTGCCAGTGCGCGGCGAGGCCCACCTCGGCGAACTGGTGCATCTCCTCGGTGCGGATCTGCACCTCGATGCGATGGCCGCCCGGGCCGAACACGCCGGTGTGCAGCGAGCGGTAGCCGTTGGGCTTGGGCAGCGAGAGATAGTCTTTGAAGCGCCCGGGGACGACGCGGTACCTGCTGTGGAGGGCGCCCAGCGCGCGGTAGCAGTCGGGCAGCGACTTCACCACGATGCGGAAGGCCATGATGTCGGAGAGCTGCTCGAACTCCACCGCCTTCTGCTGCATCTTCTTCCAGATCGAATAGGGCGTCTTCTGGCGGCCCGAGATCTTGGCCTCGATGCCCTCGGACTTCATCAGCTCTTCGAGCGCGGCGAGGATGCCCGGCACCACGTCGCCGCCGCGCGCGGCGAGGAATTCGAGGCGCTTGACGATCGAATCGCGCGCGTCGCGGTTGAGCTCGGCGAAGGCGAGGTCCTGCAGCTCCTCCTGGAAGTCGCGCATGCCGATGCGCTCGGCGAGCGGCGCATAGAGCTCGAGCGTCTCGCGCGCGATGCGCCGGCGCTTGTCCTCGTCGGGGATGTATTTCAACGTCCGCATGTTGTGCAGGCGGTCGGCGAGCTTGACCAGCAGCACGCGCAGGTCCGCCGACATCGCGAGCAGGAACTTCCGGAAATTCTCGGCCTGGCTCTCTTCCTTCGACTGCAGCTCGATTTTCGAGAGCTTGGTGACGCCGTCCACGAGCTTGGCCACTTCCTGGCCGAAGCCCTTCTCGATCTCGCCGATGGTGGTGTGGGTGTCCTCGACCGTGTCGTGCAGCAGCGCCGTCACGATGGTGGCGGTGTCGAGCCGGTAGCGGGTGAGAATGCCCGCCACCTCGATCGGATGGGCAAAGTAGGGATCGCCGCTGGCGCGCTGCTGCGAGCCGTGGACCTTGACCGAATAGACGTAGGCGCGGTTGATCAGGTCCTCGTCCGCATCCGGATCGTAGGACTTGATTCGCTCCACCAGCTCATACTGGCGGAGCATGCTGGCGGACCTTTACGGGGCGCGCGCGCCCGGCGATCGCGCGTGCACCAGCGATCCGGCGGAGCAGGCGCCGGGCTGTGCCAGCGCGACCTCCGCCGGGGCCGGTCATTCCTCGCTCGCGCTCTCCGCCGTGCCGGCGGCGGCCGCGGCCGCATCCTCGGCATCGGCCTCTTCGCGGTTCTCCTTGGTCTCGCGCGCGGCGGCCTGGAGCGACTCGACGGTGGCGAGGATCGCCGACTCTTCCTTGAGCGCGTCGAGCGCCTCGGTGTCTTCCTCGAGGTCGTCCTGCGGCTTCTCCTTCTGGAGGCCGAGGATGAGCTTTTCCTTGATATCGGGCAGCTTCAACGTGTCGTCCGCGATCTCGCGGAGGGCGATGACCGGATTCTTGTCATTGTCGCGCGCGACCGTCTCGGGCGCCCCCGAGGCGATGTCGCGGGCCCGCTGCGAGGCCAACATGACCAGATCGAAGCGGTTGGGTACTTTCAGGACACAATCTTCAACAGTGACGCGCGCCATTTAACGCTCGCTCCAAAGCTAATTCGGAACCGTTCTTGGAAACGGTCTATATATGGGGCCGGCTAAGGAATTGCAACATAAGCCGGGTGCGGCGAAGGCGCCCCGCTGCCGGAAATTCCGGCCTATTCGAGGGGCTTGGCGGCCGCATCCGGCGGCAGGGCCGCGATCAGCTCGCCCACCAGCCGCCGGCTGACCGGATGCCGCCAATCGGGCGCGATCTCGGCCAGGGGCAGCAGCACGAAGGCGCGGAGATGCAGCCGGGGATGCGGCAGGATTGGCCCAGCCGGGTCGGCTTCGACCACGCCCTTGTAGTCGAGGAGATCGAGGTCGATCGCGCGGGGTGCGTTGGGCGCGGGGCGGGCGCGGCCGAGCTCGGCCTCGATCTTGTGCAACAATTCCAGTAGCGCGCCGGCGCTCAACCCGGTTTCGACCTCGACGACGGCATTTACGAAAACGGGGTCGCTGGGGTCGGGCCAGGCGGGCGAGCGATACCAGCGCGAGCGCTTCGCGATTCCAACACCCGCCGCTTCGAGCCGGGCCAGCGCCGCCTCGAGCGTTGCGCGCGGCGGCCCCGCCGGGCCGGGAATGTTCGCCCCCAAACCGATATAGATGCGCGTCGCGACCATCTTTGTACTTTGGCGCCTAGCGGATATTATGGACGGTGAAGAGAGGGGGACGCGGGCGCGTGGGAGGGGATTTCGGCCCGGCGCGTTCGGCACGACCTTTCATGTTTGAATCGGTTTTGGAGGCAGGCCATGGCGAACGCCCATAAGCTCTACAAGGAAGAGAAACTCGCGATCTTCATCGACGGCGCCAATCTTTACAACGCGGCCAAGACGCTGGGCTTCGACATCGACTACCGGAAGCTGCTCGAATTCTTCGCCGACCGCGCGCGCCTCATCCGCGCCTTCTATTACACCGCCATCGTCGAGGACCAGGACTACTCGCCGCTGCGCCCGCTCGTCGATTGGCTCGACTACAACGGCTACACGCTCGTCACCAAGCCGACCAAGGAATTCACCGACGCCATGGGCCGCCGCAAGGTCAAGGGCAACATGGACGTCGAGCTCGCCGTCGACGTGATGGAAATGGGCGAGCGCGTCGATCACATCGTGCTGTTCTCGGGCGACGGCGATTTCCGCCGGCTCGTCGAGGCGGTACAGAAGAAGGGCGTGCGCGTCACCGTCGTGAGCTCGATCAAGACCCAGCCGCCGATGGTGGCCGACGAGCTGCGCCGCCAGGCCGACATCTTCGTCGACTTGGGCGATCTCGCACCCCACATCGCCCGCGCCCACCAGCCGGGACGCGTCCCGCGCGAAAACCACCGCGAGAGCGCGCCGCGCGAGCCCGCGCCCGCCATGGCGCCGGGAGATGACGATAGGGGGTAGAGGCGGCGGCGCCTACTCGCTTCCCACAATGACAATGTCGATGTCGTCCCGGGCGCGCTGCAGCACGCGCTCTGGCGCGTGATGCTGCGCAGAGCCGGGACCTAAACGAGGCGTCGACACCGGTGCCGAGAGGATTCGCGTGAGCGCTTCGTTTAGGTTTCGGGTCTGCAGTGCACCACGGCGCGAACGGCGCCGTGCTGCGCTGCGCCCGGGACGACGGCGCTAGGATTTTGGCGTGATGACAGGTATCGCACCGTACGCCTTCGCCGACCCCCCGCGCGATTGCCCGCTTTGCCCGCGCCTGGCCGCATTCCGTCGTGCGAACCGCAAGGCTCATCCGGATTTCTTCAACGCGCCGGTGCCGGCGTTCGGCCCGCTCGATGCGCGCCTGCTCATCGTGGGGCTTGCGCCGGGATTGAAGGGCGCCAACCGCACCGGGCGCCCCTTCACCGGCGATTACGCCGGCGACCTCCTCTACGCCACGCTCGCGAGGTTCGGCTTCGCGCGCGGCACCTATGACCGGCGGCGCGACGACGGCTTCACGCTGGTCGATTGCCGCGTCACCAACGTCGTGCGCTGCGTGCCGCCCGCGAACAAGCCGCTCTCGGCCGAGGCGCACGCGTGCCGCGAGCACTTCCTCGCCGCCGAGATCGCGGCGATGACAAATCTCGCTGCCGTCGTGGCGCTGGGCCAGCTCGCGCACAACGCGGTGCTGGCGGCGCTGGGGGCGCGCCGCAGCGCGCATCCGTTCAAGCACGGCGCCGTTCATGCCGTGGCGAAACTGGCGCTTTGCGACAGCTATCACTGCTCGCGCTACAACACCAACACCGGCGTGCTGACGACGGCGATGTTCGAAGCCGTCTTTGCCGCGCTCAGGAACAAACTCGGCCGCGGCGCGTAGCTGCCCTGCGCGCACGCCGGACGGCGTCTGGGTTCTCGCGATCGCACATGCGAACCGCATCCGCCACATGCCGATCGTGATCCGCCGCGACTAGCGGCGCGCTCAGCCCCACACCTCGCGCGCGACCCGGCCGACGAGCGCGAGCTTGCGCTTCTGGTCGTCCTCGCTCATCGGCGCGCCGCCGACCGTGGTGCCGAAGCCGCATTGCGGGCTGATCGCGAGGCGCTCGGCGGGCACGAACCTCGCCGCGTCATCGATGCGGCGCTTCAGATCGGCGGCGCTTTCGAGCACCGGCGTCTTGCTGCTGACGAGGCCGAGCACGACGCACTTCTCCTTGGGCAGATGGCGCAGCGGGCGGAAATCGCCGGCGCGCTCGCTGTCGTATTCGAGCAGGAAGACGTCGGCGTCCACCGCGCCGAAGAATCTCTCGGCCACCGGCTCGTAGCCGCCCGAGCCGATCCAATGGCCGCGGAAATTGCCGCGGCAGAGATGCACGCCCGCGGTCATGCCCTTGGGCCGGCCGCGCAGAACTTCGTTGTCGGCCCAGATGTACTTGTCGAGCAACTGCCGCCAATTCCAGCCCCATTGCGCGATCCGCTGCTGAATCTTGACATCGCAGAGGAGCGCCGGCGGGACGTCGTCGAGCTGAAGATATCTGAGCCCCATCTTCCCGAGCGCCGCGATCTCGGCGCGGTAGACGGCGACGAGGTCGGCCCAGAACTTCTCGGTGTCCGGATAGACCTTCTTGTCGATCCCTTGCGGCCCGCGGAAGAAGTGCATGACCGAGGGCGCCGGCATCGTGATCTTGGCCGGCGCCGTCGCGACCTTCTGCAGGAACGCAAGCTCGTGCGTGCAGATACCGTGCGTGCGGCGGATCCGCGCCTCGGCATACGGCACCGGCACCGAAATCGCGGCCTCGCCTTCCTCCATGAAGTTGAATTCCGTGTCCTTGTGCGTGAGGCCCGCCACCGCGTCGACGAAGCCCGCGAACCAGGAGCGCCGGCGGAACTCGCCGTCGGTGACGGCGCCGAGCCCCGCCTCCTCCTGCATCTTGACCGCCGCGCGCACGGCGTCGTCTTGCGCCTTGGCGAAATCGGCGTCGGACAGGCGCCCGGCGGCGTGCGCCTTGTGCGCGTCGCGCAGCGCCTTAGGGCGCATCAAGCTGCCGATGTGATCGGCGCGGCAGAACGGGCAAGTCGTCATCGTGCGGACTCCTCAGTAAGGGAACAGGGAGGCGGGGAGACGGGGAGGAGACAAGGAAGGAAGTGAACGACGGAGGACACTGAGGGCACGGAGAAGCGGGACTGCGCGCCAACGGCGCGCAAAAAAGATATTCTCCGTGTCCTTCGCGCCCTCCGTGTTTGATCCTCTTCCTTCTCCCCGCCTCCCCGTCTCCCTGTTCACTTCACCTCTTATCGGCGAAGCGCGGGGCTTTGACGGATTTCTCGAATTCCTGCGCCAGCGTGCCGGCGGCGAGGATTTCGATTTCGCAGGTCTGCTCGAATTTGCGTTTCACGGCCGCGACCAGCGCGCGCGCGGTTTCCGCCGTGTCGGCGCCGCGGCGCAGCTCGACGAGGAGGCGCAGGCGGTCCAGGCCGTCGGCGCCGGTCACGGCCTCGCCCTTGAAATCCTGCACCGCGCCCTCTCCAAACATGAAATCCTCGAGGTCGCCGTGGTTGATGTTGACGCCGCGGATCTTGAAGAAGCCCTGGGTGCGCAGCGCGTGCTCGAGGACGGGGAAGACCGAGAACGGGTCCTTGCTCGTCTTTTGCGACCGCAAGTTCTGCGGCGCGATGCGCACGATGTCGCCGGTGAGCCAGCGCAGGAACGGCGTGATCTCGTTGGACCAGAGCGGCGTCATCACCAGCGCGCCCGCCTCGCCCGGCGCCACCGGCTTGCCGCTCGCGCTGTCGATGACCTCGAGAAAGAAAAGATCGGTCCAGGCGATCATGGCGCCGAGGCCGTGGCGCTCGACCGAGGTCATGGCCCCTTCGGTCATGCCGAAGCTGTTGTAGACGGACGCCCCCCAGCTCCGCGCGAGTTTGGCGCGCTTGGCTTCGGTGAGCGGCTCGGCGCTGACGAGGAGCTTCTCGACGCTCGAGCCGGCAAGGTCGATTCCGCGCGCTTCGGCGACGTTGGCGAGATGCAGCGCATAGCTCGGCATCGCCGCGACGATGGTGGGCCTCAAGCTTAGGATGAGATCGAGCTGGACCTCGGACGGCGTCGTGGTTCCGGCGCCGGCCCAGACCGTGGCCAGGCCCTCCATCTCGGCCGAGCGCGGCGTGAGCTGGCCCACCGGGTGGATGCCCATCGGAAACGAGACATGCACCGTGTCCCCGGCCGTGGCGCCGATGCAGGGCCAGATGCGGCGGAAGGCGACGCCGAGCATGAAGCGCATGTCGGCGGCCGAGCGCGGATAGAAGAGCGGCTTGCCGGTGGCCCCGCCCGAGCGCCAGAACTCCACCGCGCGGTCGAACCCAGCGATGCAAAAGTCGCGGTAGAATTCCTCGGTCGAGAGCCTGCGCAGCTCGTCCTTGGTCAGGACCGGGATCTTTCCCCATTCGTGGGGATCGTCGAGCTTCTTGGGATCGATGCCCGAGACGCGCTTCGCCAGGAATTTCGAGCGCTTGGCGCGCGCGAGCGCGAGGCGCTTCCTCGCGCGATGAATGGCCTCGATCTCGCGCTGGCCCTTGGGGAGACCGAGGGCCCAAGGCTCCGCCTTGAACGCAACGCGCGACGCGATCGCCTTTTCCTTTGCCGCCACTTCAGGCCCTCCCCGCCCGATCCGCTTCGCAGCCTAACGCCTCGCGCGCCGTTTTTCAAATATGATTTGAATTTTCTAACGGTGTTCGAAATAATGCCGCCATGGCTGACCGGGCCGCACTGCGCGCGAAATCACTCCACATGGCGACCAAGCAGGACCGCCGGCGCGGGCAGGTGCTCGACGCGGCGGCCGCGGTCTTCGCCGAGAAGGGCTTTCACGAGGCCACCACGCGCGACATCGCCGACCGCCTCGGCCTCCTGCCCGGCAGCCTCTATTACTACTTCGCTTCCAAGGAGGCGGCGTTCGTCGAGGTGTGCCGGCGGCGCGGCGAAGGCTTCAACGCGCGCCTCGCCGCGATCCTGGCCGGGCCGGGCACCGTGGCCGACAAGGTCCGCGCCGGGGTGGCGCAGCATCTCCGCCACAACCGCGCCGAGCTGGTCTCGACGATCGCGTTCAGCCAGCGCGCCTTGCCCGGGCGCACGGCCGGCGAGCTTCGCGCGCTCGGCCGCGCCTACGAGCGCCTCTGGGAGCGCATCTTCCGCGCCGCGGTCCGCGCGCGCGAGCTGCCGCGCGATTTCGATTGCCGCGCCGCGACCGTCGCGCTCCTGGCCCTCTGCAACGGCGCCGTCCACTGGTACGAGACGAAGCCGCCGCGCGAGATCGACCGCATCGCCCTGCGCTTCGCCGACTATTTCCTCAACGGCGCGCTGCCGCGATGAGGCGCGCTTGCTGATTGGCACCCTGGCCAATCGCGCTGCTCGCGCGATTGGCCACAAGGCCCGCTCTTGCGGGCCGGCCTTGACCGCAATTAGTTTAGATATAAAATATTTAGACTTAAACTAAGGAAGCCGCGCGATGTGGAAGCCGCCCGAGCGGATCAAGCACGAACCGAATCCGGGCCGCTGGCCGAGCGCGGCCGAGGCGGCGAAGGCGCGCTGGTTCAGCCCCGTCCGCATCGGGCCGCTCACGCTCGAGCAGCGCACCTGGGTCCCGGCGATGGTGCCCTGGCGCGCGACCGATGACGGCTTCGTCACCGAGCACGTGCTCGATTGGTACGAGCGCTTCGCGAAGGGGCGGCCGGGCGGGCTCGTGATCGAGGCGACGGGCATCCGCGACGTGCCGAGCGGCCCCCTCCTCCGCATCGGCCATGACCGCTTCATCCCAGGCTTGAAGGAACTCGCCGACACCGTCAGGCGCGCCAGCGGCGGGCACACGCGCCTCTTCATCCAGCTCATCGACTTCCTCGCGATCCGCCGCCGGCCGGAGCCCGACAAGTATTTCCAGCGCTTCCTCCGCATCACCGACGCGCACAGGAAGGCGCTCGGCGCGGAGGCGTGGCCCGAGGAAAAGGTGCGCGCGCATCTCGCGGCGCTGCCCGACAAGGAGCTCGACGCCGTTCTCGACACACGCGAGCTGGAAGCGCTGCGCATGGGCTATCGCGAGCGGGTGACGGACCTCCATCTCCCGCATGTGCGCGACCTGCCCAAGGTCATGCCCGATCTCTTCGCGGCGGCGGCGCGGCGCGCGCAGCAAGCCGGCATCGATGGCGTCGAGCTGCATTACGCGCACGCCTACACGATGGCCTCGTTCCTCTCGCGCACCAACGATCGCGCCGACGGCTATGGCGGCTCGCGCGAGCACCGCGTGCGCCTGCCGCTCGAAGTCTTCCGCCGCGTGCGCGGGGTGGTCGGGCGCGATTACGCCGTGGGCTGCCGCTTCCTCGCCGAGGATTGCATCGAGGGCGGCAGCGGCGTCGAGGATTCCGCCTATTACGCCGTCGAGTTCGCGCGCGCGGGCATGGATTTCCTCTCGCTCTCGCGCGGCGGCCGCTTCGAGGACGCGCAGCAGCCCGGCATCGGCGAGGCAGCCTATCCCTACACCGGCCGCAGCGGCTACGAATGCATGCCGGCAGTGCTCTCCGACAAGTTCGGGCCCTTCGGCCGCAACGTGGCGCCCGGCGCCGCGATCAGGAAAGCCGTGCGCGCCGCGGGCTTCGAGACGCCCGTCATCGTCACCGGCGGCATCCACGGCTTTGCCCAGGCCGAGGCGATCCTGGAGCGCGGCGATGCCGATCTCGTCGGCTCCGCGCGCCAATCGCTCGCCGATCCCGACTGGTTCCTGAAAGCGCGGCTCGGGCGCGGCGAAGAAGTGCGCGCTTGCGCGTTCACGAACTACTGCGAAGGCCTCGACCAGAAGCACAAGAAAGTCACGTGCAAGCTCTGGGACCGCCTCGACTTGAACGAACCGGGCGTCAAGCGCACCGAAGACGGCAAGCGCCGCACGACGCCGCCCGCGTGGAATCCGTAGCGCGGAGTTCGCTTAGCTGGAGGCTGGTCTGTGGCAGCAACGTGCTCGCGTCCAAGCGAAACGCTGCCACTGCGCGAGCGATTCGAACTAAACGCATCGTGCTCCAACCCCTTCGCCCCAGGGCGAGGGGAACTATCCCCGTTCGCGCAGCAGCCGCTGCTGCTGCTTGTTCCACTCGCGCTTCTTCTCGGTTTCGCGCTTGTCGTATTGCTTCTTGCCGCGCGCCAAGCCGAGCTCGACCTTGGCGATGCCGCGCGGATTGAAATAGATCGAGAGCGGGACGAGCGTCACCCCCTCGCGCTGCACGGCGCCCAGGAGCTTCGCGATCTCGCGCTTCTTCAGGAGGAGCTTCCGCGCGCGCTTCTCCTCGTGGTGCGTGTAGCCGCCCGAATCGTATTCGGGGATGTTCATATTGTAGAGCCAGATCTCGCCGCCCTTGTCGGAGGCATAGGCGTCGCCGATGTTGGCCTTGCCCTGGCGCAGCGATTTCACCTCGGTGCCAGCGAGCATGATCCCGGCCTCGAGCACCTCATCGATGAAATAATTGTGCCGCGCCTTCCGGTTCTGCGCGACGACCTTGCGCTCCGGCGCTTCTTTCTTCGCCATTCCTATGGGCTCAGTGCGTTTGCTTCACAGAAAGTAAAACCACCAAGACACCAGGAAAGCAGTTGGGCCGGCCAAGGGCCGGCCCAGAAGACTTCTTGGTGTCTTGGCGCCTTGGTGGTTTGCCTGCGGGTACGTCCGACGGAGTTTCGCAGATTCCTTCACTCCGCCGCGGCGGCTTTCTTGGCGGGCAATAGGCCCACATGCTCCATCGCGACGCGCACGCGCTTCTGCGCGGCTTCGGTGGCGTTGACGAGCGGCAGCCGCACATCGGGCGACGAGAGGCCCAGGAGGCTCGCCGCGTATTTCACCGGCGCCGGGCTCGTCTCGCAGAACAGGGCCTCGTGCAGCGGGATCAAGAGCTCGTTGAGCTTCCTGGCGCCCGCGATATCGCCCTTCTCCCACGCCTTGTGCATCTCGGCGCAGAGCCGCGGCGCGATGTTCGCGGTGACGGAAATGCAGCCGTCGCCGCTCTGCGCGCGCGTCGCGAGCGCCACGCCGTCGTCGCCGGAGAGGATCGAGAATTTTGCGCCGCAGGCGAGGCGCGTCTTCAGCGGGCGCTGGAGATCGCCGGTCGCATCCTTGACGCCGACGATGCGCGGCAGCTTGGAAAGGCGCGCCATCGTTTCGACGCTCATGTCGATCACGCAGCGCGGCGGGATGTTGTAAATGATGATCGGCAGCTCGACGGCGTCGTGCAGCGCCTTGTAGTGCTGGTAGAGCCCCTCCTGCGTCGGCTTGTTGTAATAGGGCGTCACCACGAGCTGTGCGTCGGCGCCGGCCTTCTTCGCGTGCTTGGCGAGATCGATCGCCTCGGCCGTGTTGTTGGAGCCGGTGCCGGCGATGACCGGCACGCGCTTCTTGACCGCCGCCACGCAAAGCTCGACGACCTCCTTGTGCTCGTCGTGCGACAGGGTCGGCGATTCGCCGGTGGTGCCGCAGGGCACGAGCGCGGCGGTGCCTTCCTTGATCTGCCAATCGACGAGGCGCGTGAAGGCGTCGCGATCGACCTTGCCGTTCTTGAACGGCGTGATGAGGGCAACGATCGAGCCTCTGAACATGGCGCTGTCTCGGGACAAGCTATTGTCGAACCACGCAGATTAACCCTGCCCCGGCGGGGCGGCAAGGCAGCCCGCCGGGCCTGGCCGAGCGCTTAAACGCCGCGCTCCGGGCGCAAGCTCCTCGAGCAATGGTAAACACTTCCGGAGGAAGGCGCTCCGCCGCGCATGGCCGCACTGGCACATTGACGTGGCCACGTCGCTCAAGCGATTCTGTTTCCCGTGTCGCCCGCCCGCGCTCCGACGGCTCTCCTTCCCGGCGATGCTGGCCTTAGGCCAGGCGCCGGACGTGCGCTTGCGATCTGGTTCTGGTGCGCGGCGATCCTCGTCATGGCCTGTCCACCCGCGCGCGCGGAGGCGCCGCCAGCGGACTTGAAGCTCGCGCGCGACGTGCTCGCGGCGCTGGAGAAGAAGGATTATGCCAAGGCGCGCGCGCTGCTGGCCGAGGTGAAGGACCCGCTGCAGGGCAAGGCGCTGCGCTGGCGCTTGGCGCGGATGAAGGAGGTCTCGTTCACCTTCGCCGAGCTGGTCGAGATCTACCGCGCGGTCAAGGACTGGCCGCAATCCGCGCGCATCGCCGACCGCGCCGACGAGGCGATCGGCGACGGCGACGCGGCCGACGCGGTGCTCGCCTGGTTCAAGGATGCGCCGCCGCGCGGCGTCAAGGGCTGGAGCGCCTATATCGCGGCGCTTGCGCGCAGCGGTAAGGAGGCCGAGGCGCGCGATGCCGCCAAGCGCGCCTGGGCCACGGTGCCGATGCCGGCCAACGAAGAAAGCACGTTCCAGCGCCGCTTCGGCAAGTATCTGGCGCCCGAGGACGACCGCCTGCGCATTTTCCGCTTGCTGCGCGAGCGGAAGACGGCGCAGGCGCAGGCGCTCTGGGTGCGCGCCATGCTGCCGGCCGAAGACAAGGCCGCGGTGGCGCTGCGCATCGTAATGCAGGGCCGTTCCGCGGCGCCGGCCGAGATCGAGGCGCAGATCGCGAAGCTGCCCGAGGCGATCAGCGGCGAAGCCGATTTCCGCTTCGACCAGATGAGCTGGAACCGGCGCGGCGATCGCTTCGAGGCCGCGGGCAAGGTGCTGGAGAAGGGCGCGCGCGAGGAGGGCGATACGCGGCGCTGGCGCCTCGAGGGCGGGCGCGTCGTGCGCGAGCTCATCGACGCCGGCAAGCACGAGGCCGCCTATCGCGCCGCCGCGGGCCTGATCGGCGCCGGCGGCGAGACTTGGGCGACGATGGAATTCCTCGCCGGCTGGATCGCGCTCCGCAAGTTGAACAAGCCGGCCGAGGCGCTGCCGCATTTCACGCGCCTCTACGAGAAATCGGGCGCCGCGATCACGCGCGGCCGCGGCGCCTATTGGGCGGCGCGCGCCACCGCCGCCCAGGGCGCCAAGCACGCGGCGCAGCGCTGGCTCATTCTGGCCGCGGGCTTTCCGCACGTCTTCTACGGCCAGCTCGCGGTCGCCGAGCTGGGGCGCGACCGCTTGGCACTGCCCGCCGACGCGTTCGTTCCCGAAACCGCGCGCGCGTCGCTGGCCGAAGAGGAGATCGCGCGCGCGGCGACGTTCTTCGCCGCGCTCGACGAACCCGAATCGGCGCATGCGCTGCTGCTCGATCTCGCGATGGAAGCGAACGAGCCCGCGCGCTGGGCGGCGGTGGCGGACTTCGCCGCCAACGGCGTCAAGCGGCGCGAAGTGGCCGTCCGCGCCGCGCGGCGCGCCGCCGTCAGGAGCGTGCCGATGTTCGAGCTCGGCTTTCCGCAGCTCGATCTTCCGTCGGATGCGAAGATCGAACCCGCGTTCGCGCTCGCCATCATCCGGCAGGAAAGCGAGTTCTATTTCGCCGCCGTCAGCCCCGCTGGCGCGCGCGGCTTGATGCAGCTGATGCCGGCCACCGCGCGCCAGACCGCGCAGCGCCTCAAGGTGCGCTACGACCTCGCCAAGCTCACCGCCGACGAGAGCTACAATCTCCGCCTCGGCACGGAATTCCTGGCTGGCCTCGTCGGCCGCTATAGCGGCCTCTACCCGCTCGCCGCCGCCGCCTACAATGGCGGGCCCGGCAATCTCAACAAGTGGATCGCGCGCTACGGCGATCCGCGCGAGGGCAAGGTCGATCTCGTCGATTGGATCGAATCGATCCCGTTCGAGGAGACCCGCAACTACGTCCAGCGCGTTCTGGAAAATCTCGCCATATACCGTCACCGCGCGGGGCTGAAATCGCTGGCGCCTCAACCGGGTGCGCTGTGGCGGCCGCTCGACGGCGAGGCCCTGAGGCTCGCGCCCCAGGCGCCGCCCGAGCCCTGATCCCTCGGCGTTGGCCTTCATTTCGTGTGGCCTCGCGCGCCTTGCGCGAGTAGCATGCTCATGGGCACCCAGCCGATACGTCAGGGGCGGCGTGGTGGGAGAAAAATTTCGCATCGGAATTGGCGGCGTAGCTGCCGGGCTCGCGCTGGGCGCGGCGCTGCTTGCGCTTCCGGCTACGGCCCAGACCAAGGCCTACAACCCGGCCGACGCGGGCGTCGTGGCCAATGCGCTGCGCCTCCTCGCCAGCGGCAATACCGAGGGCGCGCTCGCGTTGCGCGCGCAAGCGCAGGATCCAGCGGCCAAAAAGCTCATTGCCTGGTACGCGTATTCGCGTCGCGCCGGGCATGGCGACTTCGCCGAGATCGCGGCCTTCATCAAGGACAACCCGCACTGGCCGGCGCTGGACAAGATCGCGCACGCCGCCGACCGCTCGATCGCGCTGCAAACGCGGGCCGATCTGCTGCTGGCCTGGTATGCGACGCGCTTGCCCGAAACCGGCGACGGCCTCATGGAGGCCGTTGCTGCGTTGAAAGCGCAGGGCAAGGCCAAGGAAGCCGTCGAGCTGCTGCGCCGCGCCTGGGCGCGCATTCGCCTCACCGACGCCGAAGAAGCGGAGATCCTGAAGCGCCACGGCGACGAGCTGCGCTCCCAAGACCATGCCGGGCGCATCGGGCATTTGGCTTCGCTCGGCCAGAAGCGCCTGGCGCAGAACCTGCTCGCCCAGGTGAAGCTCGAGAAGGAGCACCGCGCCGCCGTCGAGGCGCGCCTGAAGCTCCGCGACGATTCGCTGCGCTGGAAACCCGCCGTCGTCGAGGCCGCGCTCGCCGAGGTTCCGGCGGCGGAGAAGCAGAAGGAAGGCTTCCTCTACGACCTCATGCGCTGGCATCGGCGCGGCAACCGCCCGGCGCAGGCGCTCGCGGTCGCCGCCGCCCTGCCCGCCAAGCTCGACGACCCCGAGCACTGGTGGAAGGAATTCGACATCCTCATCCGCGACGCGATCGCGCGCCGCCAATACGACGCGGCCTACAATCTCGCCCGCCATCACCGCCAGCCCGGCGGCGAGCGCTACGTCGAGGCCGAATTCCTCGCCGGCCTCATCGCGTTCCGGCTGATGATGCGTCCCGACGCCGGCGAGGCGCATTTCGCCGCCGCGGCCAAGGAAAGGCATCTCGGCTGGGAGACCGCGCGGCTCGACTATTGGCGCGGGCGCGCCGCCGAGGCGCGCGGCGACAAGGCGAAGGCGCGGGAATTCCTGGCGCGCGCCGCCGCCTATGCCTCGACGTTCCACGGCCAGCTCGCCGCCGCGCGGCTCGGACGGAAGGAGCTGAAGCTCGACACCGCCGCCGCGGGCGTGCCCGAGGCGAAATTCTGGGGCGACGAACTGGTGCGGGCCGCGCACCTGCTGCGCGCGGCGGGCGACGCGCGCGGCGCCCGCGCCTTCGCGATGCGCGCGGCCTGGAACGCCGGCGGCTGGTCGCTGGCGCAGCATGCCTATATCGCGAAATTCGCGCAGGATCTGACCGCGCCCGACTATCGCGCGCCGACCGCCGTGCGCTTCGCCAAGCTGGCCGGGCGCGACGGAGCCTCCGTCACAGGCTACGGCTTCCCGACGCTCGATTTGCCCGAGGCCAATGCCATCGAGCCGGCGCTCGTCTTTGCGGTGATTCGCCAGGAAAGCGAGTTCCTGGCGGCGGCCAAGAGCCATGCCGGCGCGCGCGGGCTCATGCAGCTCATGCCCTTCACCGCCAAGACCGAGGCGCATGAGGCGCTGATGCCGTTCGTGCTGAACCGTCTCATCGCCGACCCGGTCTACAATCTCCGCCTCGGCACGCAGCACCTGCTGCGCCTGCGCGATCTCTATCAGGGCTCGTACCCGCTGATGATCGCGGCCTACAACGCCGGCTCGGGCCGCGTCGACCGCTGGCTGGCCCAGCACGGCGATCCCCGCAAGGGCAAGATCGAGTGGGCCGACTGGATCGAGCTCATACCGTTCGAGGAGACGCGGCTCTACACCAAGCTCGTGCTCGAGAACCACGCGGTCTATCGCCTGCGCCTCGGCGACAAGGTCGATCTGACGCGCCTCGCCGATGCGTGGCAGGCGCCGCCGCCCGACGCCGCGGTCTGCAATACGCAGCTCGTGAAGGAGGACGGCGAGCTCCTCGCGGCCGTGCCGCTCGGCGCCGAGAACGGCATCGAGCTGACGACCGACACCGGCAAGTTCAACAAGGGCATCGAAGGCCGCAAGAAGCCCGGCGAGATCCCGGTCGTGCACAAGGACAAGCCCGACAACCGGACGGCCGGCCCGGCCTGCTGAGCGGCGCAAGCGCGCCCGTTCAACCCTTCGCGACCGACAAATTGGCTGCGGCCGCGCGGGCGGCGTGAGCTATAACAGGGCGAACCCAAGGAGCCCCCTCTTGACCGCGCTCGCCAATATTGCCGCTTGCGTCTTCGACGCCTACGGCACGCTCTACGATTTCAACTCGGCGGCGGCGCGCTGCCGCGACCGCCTCGCCGGCAAGGCCGAGGAGCTTTCGGCGCTCTGGCGCCTGAAACAGCTTCAATACACCTGGCTCCGGAGCCTGATGGGCGCCTACGCGCCGTTCTGGCAGGTGACGGGCGAGGCGCTCGATTTCGCGCTGGAGACGCTGAAGCTCCGCGGCGCCGGCGTCCGCGACGATCTCATGGCGTGCTACAAGAACATCGATCCCTTCCCCGACGTGCCGGCCATGCTCGCGCGCCTCAAGGAGAAGGGCATGCGCCTCGCCATCCTCTCCAACGGCTCGCCCGACATGCTCGCCGCGGCGGCCAAGCACGCGAAGCTCGTGGGCATGCTCGAAGTCTCGCTCTCGGTCGACACGGTCAAGGTCTACAAGCCGGACCGCCGCGTCTATCAGCTCGCCGCGGATCATTTCGGCGTGGCGCCGGCGCGGATCGCCTTCGTCTCGTCCAACGGCTGGGACGCGCACGGCGCGCAGCATTTCGGCTTTCCGACGGTGTGGCTCAACCGCACGAACCAGCCGAAGGAGCGCCTGCCGGGCGCGCCTGCGCGAGAGATCAAGACCCTCGCCGATCTTCCCGCCCTCCTCGGCCTCTGAGCGGAGAGCCCCATGGCCGCCCTCGCCCCCAGCAACTTGCCGCTGCCCTCGTTCGACGACGTGATCGACGCCGCGCGCCGCCTTTCCGGCCGCGCCGCGGTGACGCCACTGCTGAACGCGCCGCTGCTCGACGCGGAGCTCGGTGGCACGCTGTATGTGAAGCCCGAGCCGCTGCAGAAGACCGGCTCGTTCAAGTTCCGCGGCGCCTACAACCGCATCTCGCGCCTTTCGCCCGACGAGAAGAAGGCCGGCGTCATCGCCTATTCCTCGGGAAATCACGCGCAGGGCGTCGCGGCCGCCGCGCGCGAGGTCGGCTGCCCGGCCACGGTCGTGATGCCGAAGGACGCGCCGCCGCTCAAGATCGCCCGCACCAAGGCCTTCGGCGCCGAGGTGGTGCTCTATGACCGCTGGAAGGATTCGCGCGAGAAGATCACGGAGACGCTGCAGCGCGAGAAGAAGTGCGTGCTGGTGAAGCCGTTCGACGATCGGTACGTGATCGCCGGCCAGGGCACGGTCGGCAACGAGATCGCGGATCAGTGCGCGGCGCTCGGTGTCGCACCCGACGCGGTGCTGGTGCCGGTCGGCGGCGGCGGCCTCATTTCGGGGAGCGCGCTCGCGCTGCGCGAGAAGCTGCCCAAAACCGACGTCTTCGCCGCCGAGCCCGAGAACTACGACGACACCGCGCGCTCGCTCGTCGCCGGCGAGCGCGTCGCCGTCGACGCCAAGACGCCGTCCATCTGCGACGCGCTGATGTCGCCGACGCCGGGCGAGATCACCTTCGCGCTGAACCGGCGTCTGCTTGCCGGCGGCTTCGTCGTGAGCGAGGCCGAGGTGCGCCGCGCCATGGCCGCGGCCTTCGTGCATTTCAAGCTGGTGGTGGAGCCCGGCGGCGCCGTGGCGCTGGCCGCGATCCTCGCCGGGCGCTACGCGCTCCGCGGCAAGACGGCGGTGGTGGTCTGCTCCGGCGGCAACGCCGACCCGGCCTTGTTCGCCGAGATCATCCGCGAGGCGGCGTAAGACGGGCGCATGCCGCGTAGGGGCGCGCGCAGCGCGCCCCTACGCGCGAGACATCTCGCTCGCGCTCAGACCTTCACCTTCTCCGTCGGATTGGTAAGGAGCAACTCGCTCGGCTTGTGGGCGCCGCCATTGGCGCCCTTGACGGCCGTGCCGCCCGAGCCGGGGCGGCGGCAGGTGCCTTCGAACACGGCGCCGGCCTCGATGCTGATGCTCTCCTGCGTGATGTCGCTCGCCACCTTGGCGGTGCGGGTCAGCACCACGTTGCGCGCGCGGATCTCGCCGTTGACGGCGCCGCTGATCATGGCCTCGTCGGCGATGATCTTGCCGACGACGGTACCGGTGGCGCCCACCGTGATGTTGCGCCCCTGGACGTCGCCCTCGACGCGGCCATCGACCTGGACGTCGCCGTCGGAGAACAGGTTGCCCGCGATGTGCAGGCCTTCGCTGACGATCGAAGGCATGCTCGTCTTCGACGCCCGCGGCTTCGGCGCGGGAATGTCGACCGTCTTGACGGGAAGATCTGCGGGCATGGATTCGATCGCCTTCTGCCTATCTCTTGAGAACATAGCGGCCTGCTGTGAGGAAGTTGGTGGGATCGACCGCCTTGCCGTCGATCAGGATCTCGTAATGCAGATGCGGACCGGAGCTGCGGCCAGTTGACCCCACCAGGCCGAGCTTCGCCCCGACCTCCAGCTTCTGGCCCTTCTCCGCGAGAATGGTCTGCATATGCCCGTAGCGCGTGCGCACGCCCATGCCGTGGTCGACTTCGACCATCCAGCCATAGCCGCCCGCCCATCCGGTGAAGGCGACCGTGCCCGGCCCGGTGGCGTGGATCGGCGTCCCCGCCGGCTGCATCATGTCGATGCCGTTATGCGCCGACCAGCGCCCGGTGAACGGGTCGCGCCGGCCGCCGAAGCCGCTGGTGATGCGGTATTCCGGCAGCGGGGCCACGAGCGGCAGGTTCTTCACCGCCGACTGCAGCCCCTGCCAGCGCTCGAGGCGGCGGCGGAGATCGGTGACGCGCTCGTTGAGCGTCTCGTCGTCCGTGTACTTGATCTCGACCGAGGGGCCGCCGCGGCCCTTGGTGCCGATCATGCGGTCGATGTCGAGGCCGGTCATGGCGACGACGCGCTCGAGATCGGCGACGCCCTTCTTGGAGCGCTCGAAGAGATTCTCGACCAAGCGCTCCTGCGAGGCGCGCATCGCGGTGAGTTCGTCCTCGAGCGCGCGCACGCGCCCGGCGAGCGCGTCGCGCTCGCGGCGGAGGCCCTTCTCCTCCTCGGCCTTGGCTTCGGCGCGCTGGCGCATGCGCGAATTGGCGCCGCGCAGCGACGACACTTCGTCGTCGAGCGTGCGGATGCGCGCCGAAAACGCGTCGCGCTCCTTCTTGAAGAACTTGCCCTGCTCGATGTCGGCGAGGAGCTTCTCGTTGGTGCTGCGCGAGGCGACAAGCTGCTCGCCCATTTCGCGGAGCTGCGCGGTGAGCTTGTCGCGGTCGACCCGGAGGCGCGTCTGCTCGCCGAGCGAAACCTCGACCTCGCGGGCGAGCCCCTTGAGCTCGGCTTCAAGCTTGGAGCTCTTGGAATTCAGCTCCTGCCAGCTCTGCGACAGCGCCTTGAAGGCGGCCATCGATTCGGCGAGCCGCTGGCGCTCGGCCGGCGTCATGGCCTCGCCCGATCCGGGCTTCGGCCATTCCTCGGCGCGGCCGGCGACTTTCAAGAGCTCGGCGCGGCTCTTGGCGATATTCTCGGTGAGTTCGCGGAAGCGCGAATTGAAGCGCAGGACCTCGCCCATGAGTTCGCGCTCGCTCTTGCGCGCCATGGCGAGCTCGCGGTTCTTCTCCTGAAGAACCCCGTCGAAGCTGACGAAATAGAAAGTCGCGAAGATCGACCAGGAAACGGCGGCAGCGAATATCGTGCACAGACCGAACTGTGCACGGCTCGAGAGTACGAAGTAACGGATCCTGCCCTTGCTGCGATAATGGAATTCGCGATCGGGGAAGATTTCCGCCAAGGTGCGACGTCGAATGCTCAGCCGCCTGACGCGGCGCAGCCATCCGGCCATCCTTGCCCCCTGTCTAGTTGACCATGACCCGAGTGCCTGCCCCCTTACCAAACCATCCTGATGGGCGCAACGGAAAAAATGAGTAAAGCGGAGAACTTTATGGAACGCTAGAATCACAACCGATTCGCGCAGTCCGACTAGCGTTTCAAATCGGACAATCATCGTTTCGCGAGTATTATGCATTTACCATATTTGATCTTTTCCCTTGCAAAACGATGAACGAGCGATGATTGGTATTTCGTACAGTATTCGAAAATGAATTGTTGCCATACGCAATTCTGTGCTTTCGCCGGTTCCTGCGCCGCGCGCTATTCACGCGCGAGTTGCGGGTCGCTTGGCGCCGGGACAAGCCCTTTCGGCGCGGCGGCCCCGATGCCGCATGACAAGGCGGCGGCGGCGGCCTAAGTCTCCGCCTCCCCACAGCCGCCGGAAGACCCGCAACGATGACCGCCCTTCCCGCCCGCATGAAAGCCGTCGAGATCGCCGCCCCCGGCGGGCCCGAAGTGCTGCGTCTCGGTGAAAGGCCGGTGCCGGCGCCGGGACAGGGCGAAGTTCTGGTCAAAGTCGCGGCAGCGGGCGTCAACCGCCCCGACGTCGAGCAAAGAAAGGGCACCTATCCGCCGCCGCCGGGCGCCTCGGACATTCCCGGCCTCGAGATCGCGGGCACGGTGGCGGCGCTTGGCCCGGGCACGGCGGGCCTCCACGTCGGCGACGCGGTGTGCGCGCTGGTGAGCGGCGGCGGCTATGCCGAGTATTGCACCGCGCCGGTACCGCAATGCCTGCCGGTGCCTGCCGGGCTCGGCATGGTCGAAGCGGCCGCGCTGCCCGAGACCTTTTTCACCGTCTGGCAGAACGTCTTCGACCGCGCGCGCTTGAAGGCCGGCGAGACGATCCTCATCCATGGCGGCTCGAGCGGCATCGGCACGACGGCGATCCAGATGGCCAAGGCGATGGGCGCGCGCGTGCTGACGACGGCGGGCTCGGCCGAGAAATGCGCGGCCTGCGCGAAACTCGGCGCCGACCGCGCGATCAACTACAATACCGAGGACTTCGCCGAGGTCGTGCTGGCGGAAACCCGGAAGAAGGGCGCCGACGTGATCCTCGACATGATCGGCGGCAAGTATTTCGAGCGCAACATCGCGGCGCTGGCGATCGAGGGCCGGCTCGCGGTGATCGCACTGCTGGGCGGCCGCGACGCCAAGCTCGATCTCGGCCTCTTGCTCCGCAAGCGCCTGACGGTCGTGGGCTCGGTGCTGCGCGCGCGGCCGGTAGCCGAGAAAGGCGCCGTCGCCGATGCGCTGCGGCGCCGGATCTGGCCGCTCCTCGCCGCCGGGAAGATCAAGCCGGTCATCGATTCGACCTTCCCCCTCGCCGACGCCGCCAAGGCCCATGCGCGCATGGAATCGAGCGCCCATGTGGGGAAGATCGTGCTGACGGTGTGACGGGGCCGGACCGAGGCCGATGGGACCAGCCGCCTGCCGGGCGCGCGGCACAGACCGCCGCGGCGCCGCGCAAGACGTTGTTAACCAAGAAAGTGTGTGATGTGCGGCGGGATCCGTCGCGGCGCCGGTTCATGCCGGCGCCGCCGACCAAGGGAGATGTTTCGTGACGCCCGACATCACCGCGACACCGGATGCGCTTGCAAGCGCGGATACCGATCACCTCGCCCTGGCCTTCGTCTCCGACGAGGGGACGGCGGCGGCGGTGCGCAAGTGCTTCATCGACTTGTCGCTGGTCGCCGCCCAGGTCGAACGCGGCAGCGTCGACGCGGCCGTCGCCATGCTTGGCCGCGTCCATTCGCCGAAGCTCCTCGTCGTCGACATCTCGAAGCTCGACGCCCCCCTCATCAAGCTCCGCCGGCTGGCCGAGGTCTGCGACCCGTCGACGTCGGTGCTGGTGATCGGCGAGCACAATGACGTCGTGCTCCACCGCGGACTCAAGGAGCTCGGCGTCGCCGAATACTTCTTCAAGCCGATCATGCCCGAGTTGCTCGAACGCGCCTGCCGCACGGCGATCGGCGGCCCCCGCAACACCGTCTCGCCGCACGCGGGCAAGCTCATCGCCGTCTTCGGCGTGCGCGGCGGCGTCGGCTGCTCGACCATCGCCGTCAACACCGCCTGGTATCTCGCCGAGGCACTGAAGCGCCACGTCGCGCTGCTCGATCTCGACCTCCAGGGCGGCGACGCCGCGCTCCAGCTCGACGTCGAGCCCAGCCACGCACTGCGCGAGGCGCTCGAGCATCCCGAGCGTGTCGACGACCTGCTGCTCGCGCGCGCCGTGACCACGGTGACCGAAAGACTCGCCGTCCTCGCCTCGCTCGAATCGATCAATGACCCCTTCGTCCCTGCCGAGGACGCGGTCCTCGGCCTCCTCGGACGGCTCCAGGCGCGCCACCGCTACGTCTTCGTCGACGTGCCGCACAATTTCGGTGCGCGCCTGCACAAGGTTCTCGACCAGGCGAGCATGCTGATCCTCGTCTGCGATCCGACGCTGGTGTCCGCGCGCGAAATGACGCGCTGGCGCGAGCTCTTCAAATCCACCGGCCCGGACCATACGGTGTGGCAGATCCTGAACAAGGCCGGCGCCCCGGGTGTGCTGCCCGAAGCCGATTTCGCGCGCGCGCTCGGCGAGGCGCCCCACGTCGTCGTGCGCTTCGACCCCGAGATCGTGAAGGCGGCGAACCTCGGCCATCCGGCGCTGCCCCAGTGCCGCAGCCTCCTCCACGGCCTGGCGCCGCTGTTCAAGAGCCTCGCGGGCGAGGCCGAGCGTGAGCGCCCGCCGCTGCTGGCGCGGCTGTTCCGGCCATGAGTAAAGCATTCGGCCTCCGCAACGCTCCGACCGCGCCGGCGCCGGCCGCGCCGTCGGTCGCACCCGCGCCGCCGGAGCCGCGGCCCCTTCCGCACATGGCGCAGAGCGAGAGGCCGACGCACACCGAGACGCCGGCCCGCCATCGCCTGCAGGATCTGCCGACCAACGCATCGGCCCGCGACGTCATCCGCGACCAGGTCATCGCCGCCGTCGAAACCGAAGTGGCGGTGCGCCTCAGCCCCACCGATCTCCTGGCCCATGTGGAGCAGGCGATCTCGACCATCGCGAACGAGCGGCGGTTCCTCCTGAATGCCGCCGAGCAGCGCAATCTTGCGCGCGAAATCGTCGACGACATGCTCGGCCTCGGCCCGCTCGAGCCGCTGCTGCACGACGAGAACGTGTCCGACATCCTCGTCAACGGCCCGAAGCAGGTCTATGTCGAGCGCAGGGGCAAGCTCCAACTCACCGACACGCATTTCCGCTCGGCCGACCATGTGATGCACGTCATCCAGCGCATCGCGATTCGCGTGAACCGGCCGATCGACGAAGCCTCGCCCATGCTCGACGCCCGCCTCGAGGACGGCAGCCGCGTCAACGCCATCATCTGGCCGCTGACCGTGAAGGGGCCCAATCTCTCGATCCGCAAGTTTTCGAAGCGCTTCTTCGGCCTCGACGAATTCGTGGCGCGGGGCAGCATATCGCCGAATCTCGCCAAGGTCTTGAAGATCGCCGCGCGCTGCCGGCTCAACATCGTCATTTCCGGCGGCACCGGCTCGGGCAAGACGACCCTGCTCAACGCCATGTCCGAGTCGATCGACCACGACGAGCGGATCATCACCATCGAAGACGCGGTGGAGCTGCAGCTGCAGCAGCCGCACGTCGTCCAGCTCGAGACGCGGCCGCCGAACATCGAAGGGCGCGGCCAGGTGGTCCAGCGCGATCTCGTCAAGAACGCGCTGCGCATGCGGCCCGACCGCATCATCCTGGGCGAGGTGCGCGGTGCCGAGGCGCTCGATATGCTGCAGGCCATGAACACGGGCCACAACGGCTCGATGTCGACCGTGCACGCGAACTCGCCGCGCGACGCGCTCGCGCGCATCGAGAACCTGGTGCTGATGGCGAACGTCGACCTTCCCGCCCGCTCGATCCGCGGCCAGCTCGCCAGCGCGTTCGATCTCATCGTGCAGATCGAACGCATGCGCGACGGCGTGCGCCGCGTGACCGAGGTGATGGAGGTCGTCGGCATGGAGCAGGACACCATCACGACGCAGCCGCTCGTCTCGTACCATTATCTCGGCGAGAATCCGGACGGGACGCTGCGCGGCGTCTTCCGGGCCACGGGCACGCGCCCGCGCTTCATGTCGCGTCTCGGCTATTTCGGGCTCGACAAGGCGTTCGTCGAGGCGCTCGCCACCGAAACCGTCGACGACTGAGCCCGCGCCCCTGCCGGGGCCAATCCTGCGGCTTCGCCGGCGTGGCGGATGGCGGAGGGTGTGGGAATCGAACCCACGGTACCCTTTTGGGGTACACGGTTTAGCAAACCGTTGCCGTAACCACTTGGCTAACCCTCCGCTGTGCCGTCGGCGCGGCAAGACCGGCGCCGGATGCGCCGGCATTCAGCCGGGAGGGTGCATTTAGGGGCGGCGCCAGACCCTGTCAATCAGGGCCCCGGCGGCGGGGCAGCGGGCGCGGTCTAGTCATGTCCGCCCGAGAAGGGCGGCTCGTGGGGGCGCGTCTCGGGCGGGCGTCCGGCCTCGGCGCCCGCGCTGCCGGCGGCGGCGGTGGGCCTGAGCGGCGACGCACTCTCGCTGCTGTTGTGCGCGCGCCAGCTCTGATAGGCATCGCGCATCGCGCGGAATGCGTCCGAGGCATTCTCGCCGGCGGCTTGCGGCGTGCGGCTGACTTCGCGGTAGCGGTCGCGCGCGTCGACGAAGGCCACCCATTCGGCGGCGAGGTCGAGCGACTGGTTGGGACGGCGGCGGTGGTGATACTGCTGGCCGAGCTTCTCGGCCGCGACCAGGCATTCCCAGAGGTTGCGCGCCAGATCCATCTCGCCCATCGCGTAGGCATGGTTGAAGGCGGCGAGGATCTTGTCGGTGAGGCGCCGGTTGTAGCGCGGCACGCCCGCATCGATGAAGAACTCGCTGGCGTCGTCGGAGAAGAGCTGGGAAGCGTTGATAGGCGCGCCTTCGGTCATGGCCCAACTACCTTGTTCGCGGAACGGCGCCGCGCCGCTCGGGTTGCTCCGAGATTGGGCACGCCCGTTTGATTTTCGGTTAAGCCCCCGCCCGGCCTTGTTAACCATTGCTAAAGCCTAACGCGCCAGCATCGCGGCACCACCGGCGGAACAGAGGCCGCCCGTGAAGGGGACATTGAGGAGAGATCGATGCTGACCCGGAAAAGCCTGGAATTGCTGATCGACCTCGTCGAGATCAAGCTCGGCTCGATGGAGGTCTTCGACCGCGACGATCAGAAGATCATGCGCGAGCTCGAGGCCTGCCGCAAAGAGCTGTCGGCGCTGACGCGGCCGCGCGCCGTGGCGCCCGCCCCGGCGCCCGCGCTCGCCGCAGCTTGAGCCGGACGGCGCCGGCTGCGCCCGCGCCCGCCGGGTTCAGCCCGGGGGCGGCGGGGGCACCGCCATCCCCTTCGCGACCGCCGGGCGCGCGCCGATCGCGTCGTACCAGCGCTTCACGCTGGGGAAGTCCTTGAGCTCGACCTGATGCCATTCGTGGCGCGCCACCCAGGGGTAGGTGGCGATGTCCGCGATCGAATATTCGCCCGCGAGATAGGCGGACGATTGCAAATGCCCGTCGAGCACGCCGTAGAGCCGGCGCGCCTCTTTCTTGTAGCGCTCGATCGCATAGGGCACCTTCTCCGGCGCCGCGCGCAGGAAATGGTGCGCCTGGCCGAACATCGGCCCCACCCCGCCCATCTGGAACATCAGCCACTGGATCGCCGCCATGCGCGCGCGCGGATCCCGGGGCATGAACTTGCCCGTCTTCTCGGCGAGGTAGATGAGGATGGCGCCCGATTCGAAGATCGTGATCGGCGTGCCGCCGGGGCCGTCCGGGTCGACGATCGCGGGAATCTTGCTGTTGGGATTGATCTTGACGAATTCGGGCGTGAACTGGTCGACGTTCTTGCCGATGTTGATCGGATGCACCTTGTAGGGGAGCTGGCACCCCTCGAGCATGATCGAGACCTTGCGCCCGTTGGGCGTGGACCAAGTGTAAAGGTCGATCAAGAGCGTCTCCCCTCGGTGCGTGGCGGCGCCACACTAGGGAGAGAGCCATGCGCACTCAAGCGCGGGCGCCGCCTCGCGCTTCACCGCGCCGCGCGGACGTGAACGCCCCGCGCTGGTACCCAGTTTCGTGAATTCGTGAGCCGCACTTCGCCACACACGAATTCGCGAAGTTGGGTACAACATCAAGACTCTAGTACCCGCCACGAGATGCCTGACGCTGTAACGCGAATTTCCGATGGCGGGTACTAGGCGGCAGCCGGTTTTTCCTTGATCGTGCGCTCGGCCGGGAAGGCGGCGGTGACCGTGGTGCCCTTCCCGGGCTGGCTCGCGAGCTCGATCGTGCCGCCGTGCAGCACCATCAGCCCCTTGCAGAGCGGCAGGCCCAAGCCGGTGCCGCCGCCGCCGATGTCTTGGAGGCGCCCGAGCCCCGCGAACGGATCGAACACGCTCGGGATTTCCGCCGGCTCGATGCCGCTGCCCGTATCCGCGATGGCGAAGACGACGCGCCCCGCCTCGTCGAGCCAGGCCGAAACCGTGACGCGCCCGCCGCGCGAGGTGAAGCGCACCGCGTTCGAAACCAAATTGGTGAGGATCTGGCGCACGCGGCGGCGGTCGCCCTTGAGCCGCGGCATGTCGCCCGGCACCTCGTGGGCGATCTGAACACCGCCTTGCGCCGCCTTCTCGCGCTGCTTCAGGCACACCGAGCGGACGGCCGCGGCCACGTCGATGTCGTCCTCCTCGAGCTCGAGGGCACCCGCCTCGGCCTTGGAGAGGTCGACGACGTCCTCGATCAGGCGCAGGAGATGCTGCGCGCTGGCGCGGATGTCCTTCACGTATTCGATGTAGCGCGGGATGCCGATCTTGCCGAACATCTCGCGTTCCATGATCTCGGAGAAGCCGATGATCGCGTTGAGCGGCGTGCGCAGGCCGTGGCTGATATGGGCGATGAGCACCGATTTGCCGCCGTCGGGCACCGGGCCCGCCGGCGCGGCCGGCGGCTCCGGCGGCGCGGCGTGGCGCACCGGCTCGGCGCCGGGCTTCAGATCGAGCCGGGGCTTACGCTTGGACATCGCCGCCAGCGCCGAATAGCCGACACACTCGCCGTGCCGCCCGCATCTCGTCGCTCCTCCCTCGGCCGCTCAGCCTAGCTGCTTTTGCCCGCGGCTCAAGCGGGATCGGGTGAGCGATTGCGCGCTTGCGAAGCATGGCGCTAGGCCGCCGCGCGCTTGGCGACAGTGCGCTCCGGCGGGAACGCGGCGGTGACCGTCGTGCCGACGCCGGGCTGGCTGGCGAGAGAAATCGTGCCGCCATGGAGCTCGACCAGTTCCTTGCACAGCGGCAGGCCGAGCCCGGTGCCCTCGCCGCTGACGCCCTTGTCGCGCCCGAGCTGCACGAAGGGCTCGAACACGCGCGGAATGTCCGCGGCCTCGATGCCGATGCCGGTATCGGCCACGGTCAAGACGAGACCGCCCTCGGCATTGGCGGCGGCTGCGACGCGGACGCTGCCGCCCGCGCTCGTGAACTTGACCGCGTTCGACACGAGATTGAGCAGCACCTGGCGGATGCGGCGCCGGTCGCCGAAGAGGCGCGGCAGATCGGGCGCCACGTCTTCGTCGAGGGTTACGCCGCCGCGCCGCGCGCGCTCGCCCAGCATCAGGCAGGCCGAGTGGATCGAGGCCGGAAGATCGACCTCGGCCTCTTCGAGCTCCATCTTGCCCGCCTCGGCCTTGGAGAGATCGAGAATATCCTCGATCAGGCGCAACAAGTGCTGCGCGCTGTCGCCGATATCCTTGATGTAGTCGGCGTAGCGCGGCACGCCGATCTTGCCGAACATCTCGCGGTTCATGATCTCGGAGAAGCCGATGATGGCATTGAGCGGCGTCCTCAGCTCGTGGCTCATGTTGGCGAGGAAGGTGGATTTTGTGGCACTCGCCGCCTCGGCCTGGGACTTGGCTTCCTTGAGCCGCTCTTCCTGGCGCATGGCGTCGGTGACGAG
This sequence comes from Alphaproteobacteria bacterium, assembly GCA_036555425.1. Taxonomy (GTDB): domain Bacteria; phylum Pseudomonadota; class Alphaproteobacteria; order Bin65; family Bin65; genus SBBV01. The sequence goes on from DATBLL010000010.1 coordinate 37,588, forward strand.
GCGCGATGAGCCGCGATAGCCGCGGAAGGCGCCGTCGGGGCCGAAGATCGGCATGCCGCTGGTCGCGGTGAAGTGGATCTCGCCGTTGGCCATGCGGATCAGATAGACGAAGTCGCGGAACGGCTCGTGGCGCTCGAGCACGGCGCGGTGCGCGCTCCACTTGTCGGGATCGCTCTCGACGTCGAGCCCGAGCTCCCAGCGCCGCTTGCCGAGCCCCTCGACCGGATTGCCGGGCCCGATGCGCGCGCTCGACGAGAAATAGGTAAAGTGGTGCTCGGCGTCGGTCTCCCAGAACCAATCGGAGGCGGTGGCCGCGAAGTCGCGGATGCGGGCCTCGCTTTCCAGCAGCGCCTCGCGCTGCTTGACCTGGTCCGTGATGACGCGCGACGAGCCGCGATAGCCGAGGAACGTCCCGTCGGGCGCGAATTTGGGCTTGCCGCTGACCGCGACGTGATGCACCTCGCCGCCGGCGACACGGATGCGATACTTGAAATCGCGGAAGGGCTCGCGCCGCTGCAATTGCGCCTGCAGCGCCGACCACTTCTCCGGCTCGGTCTTGGTATCGGCCGCCATCTCCCAGCGCGTGCGCCCAATCGCGTGCTGCCGGCTGCCGCCGCGCAGCATGCTGACGCTGTCGGAAATGAATGAGAAGCGGTGCTCTGCATCGGTCTCCCAATACCAGTCCGAGGCGGTCTCGGCGAAATCGCGGAAGCGTTCCTCGCTTTCGCGCAGCAGCGCCTGCTGGCGCATCTGTTCGGTGGTGCGCCGGGCCGAACCGCGGTAGCCCTGGAACTCGCCGGCCGCGTCGAAGACGGGCTTGCCGCTCGCCGAGATGTACTCGGCCTCGCCCTTCGCGTTGCGCATGCGGAAGACGAAATCGCGGAACGGCTCGTGCCGCGCCAGCGCCGCGCGGTGCTCGGCCCATTTCTCGGGCTCGTCGGCGACGTCGTCGGCATAGTCCCAGCGCCGCCGACCGATGACGATCTGGTCCCGCACGTTGGGCCGGCGCGCGCTCGACGACAGATAGGTGAAGCGATGCTCGCGGTCGCTTTCCCAGAACCAATCCGAGGCGGTGTCGGCATAATCGCGGAACCGCTCCTCGCTCGCGCGCAGCATGTCCTGCTGGCGCACCTGGTCGGTGATCAGCCGGCCGGTGCCGCGGTAGCCCCTGAACGCGCGGTCGGGGCCGAACACCGGCTTGCCGCTGACCGCGATCGAGTGGATCTCGCCGTTGGGGCCGGGGATCTTGTAGGCGAAGTCGCGGAACGGCTCGTGGCGCTCCATCGACGCCAGGTGATCGCGCCAGCGCCCGAGGTCTTCGCCCGGCGCCAGCGGCAAGTCGTGCCGGCGCACGCCGACGATCGCGGCCGGATCGCCGCGCACCAAGCGGATGGCGTCGGAGATGTAGGTGCAGACGTGGTTGGCGTCGGTCTCCCAATACCAGTCGGAGGAGGCTTCGGCGAAATCGCGGAAGCGCTCCTCGCTCTCGCGCAGCTTCTCCTGCTGTTCGACCTGCTCGGTGATCATGCGGCCGCTGCCGCGATAGCCGGCGAAGCGGCCCTCGGCGTCGAACACGGGCTTGCCGCTGATGCAGAAAACCTGGGAGGAACCGTCCCGCGGCTTGCTGCGGTAGATGAAATCGCGGAAGGGCTCGCGGCGCGCGAGGGTTTCGCGGTGCCGGCGCCAGAATTCCAGGTCCGGCGCTGCGCCGAATTCCCACCGCGCGCGCCCGACGAGGTCCGCCGGGTCGAAGCCGAAGCGCTTGATGTTGTCCGATATGAACGACATGCGGTGGTCGGCGTCGGTTTCCCAATACCAGTCGGAGGCGCTCTCGGCGAAATCGCGAAATCGTTCTTCGCTTTCGCGCATGCGCTGCTCGGCGCGCTTGCGCGCCGTGATCTCGCGCACGGTGCCTTCGTAGTGGAGGAGCTTGCCCTTGGCGTCGCGCACCGCCCAGGCGTTCTCGCTGATCCAGACGCGCTCGCGCGTCTTGTGGCGGTAGACCTCGGATTCGAAATTGTAGACGCGGCCGTGTTCGCGCATCAGCCGCTTGAACTCGTCGCGGCGCCCGGGCTCGACGTACCACTCGCGCGCGATGTCGCCGACCGCCGCCAATAGCTCGGCCTCGCTTGCGTAGCCGTTGAAGCGCACCAGCGCCGGATTGGCGCGGAGCTGCCTGCCCTCGGGCGAGGAACGGTAGATGCCTTCGGCGGCGTTCTCCCAGATCTCGCGGTGGTCGCGCTCGGTGGCGCGCCGCTGCTCCTGGATTTCGATCAGCTCGCTGATGTCTTCGCTCGAGCCGATGTAGAAGGCGGGCCTGCCGTCGGCGCCGGTCACCGCGACGGCGCTGAGCCGCACCCAGTAGACCGAGCCGTCGCGCCGCCGGTGCCGCGCGACGAAGCCGGAGACGCGCCCCTTGGACGCGAGCTCGGCCTTGAGGCGCTCGCGCTCCAGGGGATCGACATAGATCTGCTGCGCGATGTCGCTGACCGCCGCCACCGCATCCGCGGGGGTGTCATAGCCCATGATCTCGGCGCAGCGGGGATTGACGCGGAGATAGCGCCCCTCGGGCGTCGACTGCCAGATGCCGACGGCCACGTGATCGAAGATGGTGCGGAAGATGGTGTCGCCGTCGCTGGCGCTGACGCCGCCGCGGGACGCCATGGCGGTGCCCGCCTCCGCCATTGCGACGAGGTCCTGGTGGGGCGACTCCTCCCCGTGCGCTTTGCGCCGGCGACCGAGCATGAATAGAGCCGCCGGGTTCCCTCAACCCCGCGACGTCAACTCCCTAGTGAGCGAAGCCTGCATCGCCGAGCCCCGCTTCTCGCGGAGCGGAAGCTCGATAACCAATTTGGTTCATTGTGCGATCATTGCGGTAAACAAATCGTAAAATGCGCGGGCGCGGCGCGACATTTCCGGTGCGGCGCCAGGGCCCTACGCGGATTTCGACCACTCAGGCAGCGGCCGCCCCTGCGCCGCCGGGCCGGCATAGACCGCGCGCTCGGTGGCGACATAGTCGATGCGCCCGTCCGCCAGCGCCTTGAGGCATTCCTCGGGCCGATTGATGATCGGTTCTTCGTGCACGTTGAAGCTGGTGTTGATGAGGATCGGCAGGCCGGTGCGCCGCTCGAAGGCCTTCAAGATGTCGTAGTAAAGCGGGTTCCAGGCGCGGCGGATGGTCTGCGGCCGCGCCGTGCCGTCCACATGCACCACCGCCGGGATACGCTCCTTCCAGCCGGGCTGGACGTGCGCGGTGATGGTCATGAAGCGCGCGGCATAGGCCTTGGCGCGGCCGAGCTTGAACACCGTGTCGGCATCCTCCTCGGCCACCACCGGCGCGAAGGGCATGAACTCGGAGCGCTCAAGCCGCTTGTTGAGCGTGTCGTTGATCGCGGCATCCGACGGCGACGCCAGAATCGAGCGCGCGCCGAGCGCACGCGGCCCGTATTCCATGCCCCTGGTGTAGATGGCGACGATGCCGCCCGCGGCAATGAGCCGTGCCGCCGTTTCGACGGAAGCGCCGGGCATCTTCTTGATGCCGGGCGCATCGAGCACGCGGTCGATGCCGTCGCCGAAATCGCGGCCGTAATAGAGCGTCTCGAGCGGATAGCGGTGCTCGAGCCACGCTGCGAGCCCGTCGCGCTCGAGCAGGAACTTCAAAACGCCGCCCGCGGCCAGCCCCTGGTCGCTCATCGCCGGATAGACGAAGACCTCGTCGACCGGCAGCTCCTCGGCCAGGCGCTGGTTGAGGCGCACATTGGCGAAGACGCCGCCGGCGAGTCCGAGCTTGCGCGCGCCGCTCTTTTCCAGGAGACGCGCCACCGCCTTGATGACGAACTCTTCGAGGAAGCGCTGGATCGAGGCCGCGACGTCCTCGCGCTTGGCGCCCTTGAAGAGATCGAACAGGAACTGCCGCATCGCCGGATTGCCGGGGAAATCGCTCGTGATCTCGCCCGCCTCGCCGACCCGGAAATGCGCCGCGATCGCGTCGTAGAATTTGGGCGCGCCCCAGGCCGCAAGGCCCGTCGTCTTGCCCTCGTGGCGGTTGATGCGGAAGCCGAGCGCCTGCGTCGCGTAGCCATAGGCGAGGCCCACGCTGTCGATGCGCATCGGGCGCGCCAGCTCTTCGTCGCCGCCGAACAGCGTCGCGATCTTGCCGTCGGCGAAGACGCGGTGGCTGTACTGCACGTTGTCCCCACCGCCGTCGGCCGTGTAGAGCAGCGCCTTGTCCCAATCGGTGTGGAACAGCGCGGGCAGGGCGTGCGCTTCGTGATGATTGAAGAAACGCACGGGAATGCCGGGCTTCAAATCGAGCGCGCAGAGGAAATCGCCGGCACGGAACATGGCTTCGGAATCGCTGCGCCGGTAGCGCACGCATTCCCGCTCCATGCTCTTGTGCTTCTCCTTGCCGACGAGGCGGCG
>DATBLL010000254.1:0-8254 GCA_036555425.1 Alphaproteobacteria bacterium
GACGATCTCGCCAAGCGCGTGGCGCCGCTCACCGAAGCGCTTGCGCGGCCTAACTTGCGAGTGGAGGCGCTTCTCCGCGCGCATGTCGCGGCCGCGGAGGCCCTTGCCGCCGACACAAGCCACGACGGCGCGGCGCGGCTCTGGGCCGGCGAGGCGGGCGAGGCGGCGGCGCGCTTCCTCGACGAGCTGCTCCCGACCTTGCGCGATTGCGCGCCGATCCGGCCCGGCGATTATCCCGAATTGCTCGAAGCGCTGCTCGCCGGCGCCGCGGTGCGGCCGCGCTTCGGCACGCATCCCCGGCTCGCCATCCTCGGCCCGCTCGAAGCGCGCCTGCAGCGCTTCGATCTTATGATCCTGGGCTCGCTCAACGAGGGCACCTGGCCCGCCACCGTCGCCGCCGATCCCTGGATGAGCCGGCCGATGCGGCTCGATTTCGGCCTGCCGCTCGCCGAGCGGCGCATCGGGCTTTCGGCCCACGATTTCGCCGAGGCCGCGATGGCGCCGAGCGTGCTGCTGACGCGCGCGCTGCGCCAGGCCGGCCAGCCGACGCGGCCCTCGCGCTGGCTGCTGCGGATCGAGGCCGAGCTCGACGGCCTCGGCCTGCTCGAGGAGGGCTCGCCCTACAAGCTGCCGTCGTGGCGCGGCACCTACTATCCGTCCGTCGCGCGCGCGCTCGATGCGGAGGCGCCGCGGCCGGTTTCGCGGCCGGCGCCGTGCCCGCCGGTTTCGGCGCGGCCACGGCGCATTTCGGTGACGCAGGTGGAGCAGTGGCGGCGCGATCCCTATGCCGTCTATGCGCGCCACATCTTGAAGCTCGATCCGCTCGAGCCGCTCGACGCCGATCCGGCCGCCGCCGATCTCGGCACCGCGCTGCACGCGGCGCTCGCCGCGTTCGTGAAGCGCATCCCGGGCAAGACGCTGCCCGCCGACGCGTTCGACCTCTTGATGCGGGAGGCCGATGCCGCCCTCAAGCCTTGGCTCGGCAGGCCGGGTGTTTGGGCGTTCTGGCGCCCGCGCATCGCGCGCATCGCGCGCTGGTTCGTCGCCGCCGAGGCGGAGCGCCGCGCCGCCGGCACGCTGCCGCTGGCGGTCGAGATCAAGGGAACGATGGAGTTCGCGGCGCCGGCCGGAACCTTCACGTTGAGCGGCATGGCCGACCGCATCGACCGCCAGCCCGACGGCACGTTCGCTGTCGTCGACTACAAGACCGGCGTGCTGCCGAAGGCCGATGAAATCGAGCTGGGTTTCGCGGCGCAATTGCCGCTCGAGGCCGTGATGGCCGAGGTTGGCGCGTTCGGCGGCCACAAGGGCAAGGTGACGGCGCTCGAATATTGGCGCCTGGCCGGGCGCGGCGGCGGCGAGATCAAGCCGGTCAAGGCCGACATCGCCGCGCTCATCGCCGCCGCAAAGCAGGGCTTCGAGGCGCTGGTGACACTCTACGACCGCACGGCCAAGACTTATCCGGCGGTACCGCGGCCCGCGCGGGCGGCGCGCTTCAACGACTATGTGCAGCTTGCCCGCACGCAGGAATGGCTGGGGCGATGAACGATTCGCGCCGCATCGCCGAAGAGCAGGCCAAGGCCCGCGCCGACACGGATCAACGGCGTGCGGCCGATCCCACGATCTCGGCCTGGACCTCGGCCAGCGCCGGTACCGGTAAGACCAAAGTGCTCGTCGACCGCGTGCTGCGCCTGCTGCTCGACGGCGCCGCGCCGCACCGCATCCTCTGCATCACCTACACCAAGGCGGCCGCGGCCGAGATGGCCAACCGCATCAATCTCGAGCTCGCGAAATGGTCGACCGCGGACGACGAGACGCTCGCGGGCCTCCTCCGCGAGCTGACCGGCGCCGCGGTCGGCACGGATCGCTTCGACCGCGCGCGGCGCCTGTTCGCGCATGTGCTGGAGGCGCCCGGCGGCCTCCAGATCCACACGATCCACGCCTTCAGCCAGACCGTGCTGAAGCGCTTCCCGATCGAGGCCGGGCTGGCGCCGCATTTTGCCGTCATCGACGAGCGCGACGCCGCCGCCGCGATCGCCGACGCGCGCCGCGCCACGATCGAAGCCGCGCGCGACAACCCCGGCGGCGATCTCGACGCGGCGCTCGCCACGATCGCCGAATTTGCCGGCGAGGAGAGCTTCGCCGCGCTGCTCGATGCGCTGGTCATGCGCCCCGAGAGATTGCGCGACGCGCTCGCGGGCGGCTTCGCCGCGCTCAAGACGCGCCTCTATGGCGCCCTCGGCCTTGCGCCCGGCGAGACCGAGGCGAGTGCCATCGCCGCCGCTTGCGCCGCGGACAAGTCGCGCGACGGGCGTTTGCGCCTCGCCGCAGAGGCGATGCTGGCCAATGGCGGCAGCCGCGACGGCGAAAACGGCCGGCGCATCGCCGATTGGCTCGCCGCTCCTTCCCGCACCGAACACTTCGCCGAGTATCTCCGCGCCTTCTTCACCGACGGCGGCGATGGGGCGCGGCGCAAGGACTTGCTGAGCAAGAAGGCCGCCGCGCTCGCTCCTGGTGCTGCGGCGGCGATGGCGGACGAGGCCGAGCGGCTCGACGCCGTGCGCCAGCGCTGCAAGGTGGCGCGCACCGCTGCCGCCACCGCGGCGCTGTTCTGCCTCGGTGGCGCGGTGCTGACGTACTATTCGCACTACAAGCAAGCCCGCGCGGCGCTGGATTTCGCCGACCTCATCGAGCGCGCCCGCGCGCTGCTCGGCCGGGGCCGCGCCGCCTGGGTGCTGTGGAAGCTCGATGGCGGCATCGACCACGTGCTGGTCGACGAAGCGCAGGACACGAGCTCCGAGCAATGGGAGCTGATCCGGCTCCTCGTCGACGAGTTTTTCGCCGGCGCGGGCGCCGAGCATGCCCATCTCCCAGGCGGGGGGCGCACACTGTTCGTCGTCGGCGATTTCAAGCAATCGATCTTCAGCTTCCAGGGCGCGGCACCCGCCGAATTTCGCGCCACGCACGGCTATTTCAGGAAGCGCGCCGAGGACGCCCGCCTCGGCTGGGCGGACGTTCCGCTTATCGTCTCGTTCCGCTCGACCGGCGCGGTGCTGGCGGCCGTGGACAAGGTGTTCGCCCTGGCCGATGCGCGCGCCGGCGTGGCCGATGAACCGGAGCCGATCGAGCACTTGACCGCGCGCGGCGGGCTGGCCGGCCTCGTCGAAGTGTGGCCGACCGTGAAGCCGCGCGATGGCGGCGCCGAGGTGCCGTGGGAAGAGGCCGTGCCCGAGCGCGCCGTGCCCGAACCCCATGCCGTGCTCGCCAACGAGGTCGCGAAGCGCATCGACGATTGGATCAGGCGCAAGGAAATCCTGGAATCGCTCGGCCGCCCGATCCATGCCGGCGACGTGATGATCCTGGTGCGCCGGCGCGGCGCCTTCATGGATGCGATGGTGAGCGCGCTCAAGAACCGCGGCGTGCGCGTCACCGGCATCGACCGCATGCGCCTTTCCGAGCAGCTCGCCGTGCAGGACATGATCTCGCTCGGCCGCTTCCTGCTGCTGCCCGAGGACGATTTCACGCTCGCCAATGTGCTGAAGGGGCCATTGTTCGGCTTCGACGACGACCGCCATCTCTTCCCGCTCGCGCACGGGCGCGGCAAGCAGACGCTGTGGCGGCGCCTCGGCGAGCTTGCGGCGGCGAATTCAGATTTCGCGGCGGCGCGGCGGCGGCTCGAAGAGCTGCTCGCGCGCGCGGATTTCACCCCGCCCTACGAGCTGTTCGCGCGCGTGCTCGAGGCCGAGGGCGGGCGGCGCGCGACCCTCGCCCGGCTCGGGCCCGACGCCGAGGACCCGCTCGACGAATTCCTGGAGCTGGCGCTCGACTATCAACGCCGCCACGCGCCAAGCCTCGAAGGCTTCCTGCATTGGCTCGGCCAGGGCGAGACCGAGATCAAGCGCGATCTCGACCAGGGCGGCCGTGACGAGGTGCGCGTCATGACGGTGCACGGCGCCAAGGGGCTGCAGGCGCCGATCGTGTTCCTCGCCGACACCGTGGCCGTGCCGCAAGACGACGAGCGCATCCTCTGGCCGGCGCCGGGCGCGGACGAAGTGCTCGCCGCGACGCCGCTGTTCGCGCCGGTGCGCGCCGACGAGATCCCCGAAGCGGTGCGCCGGCGCGCGGCGATGCAGCAGCGCACGATGGAGGAATACCGGCGCCTCCTCTACGTGGCGCTGACGCGCGCCGCGGACCGGCTCTACGTCTGCGGCTACGAAACCACGCGCGGAGCGCCCGACACCTGCTGGCATGCGCTCGTCGCCAAGGCCTTCGCCGCCGAGCCGCAAGCGGATTTTCGTTTTGGCGAGCACTGGTCGGGCAAGGGCTGGCGCATCGAGCGCCACGGCAGGCCCGAGACGCCGGCGGCGCCGCCGCTCGGCCGCCGCGATGAAACCGTGGAAATCCCCGAATGGGCCGTGCGAGCGCCGGTGCGCGAGGCGCCGCCGCCGCGGCCGCTGGCGCCCTCGCGCCCCGCCGAAGACGAGCCGCCGGTGCGCTCGCCCTTCGCCGACGAAAAGCACTTCCGCCGCGGCCGCCTGGTGCACCGCCTGCTGCAGACCCTGCCGGACCTGTCGCCAGCGGCGCGGCGCGAAGCGGCGCGGCGCTATCTCGCGCGGCCCGGCCACGGGCTCGCACCGTCCGAGATCGATGCGCTCGCCAATGAGACACTCGCGCTGTTCGACGATCCTGCCTGCGCCGCGCTGTTCGCGCCGGGCTCGCTCGCGGAGGTGCCGTTGACCGGCGTGCTCGGTGCGCACGTGGTTTCGGGCCAGGTCGACCGGCTCGCGATCGGTGCCACGGAAATCCTCGTCGTCGATTACAAGACGAACCGCGCGCCGCCGCCGCTGCCGCCGGCGCTCTACGTGAAGCAGATGGCGGCTTATCGCGCGCTCCTGCGCCGCATTTATCCCGGCCGGGCCGTGCGCTGCTTCCTGCTCTGGACGACCGGCCCGGCGCTCGCCGAACTCGATGAAGCGGCCCTCGACGCCGCGACACCCGGTGCCGCCGCGCCCGTCCCTGCATCCGCCTGAAAATCAAAATGATTTCAAAACGCAAGGGCGGCGTGGCGGCGCCTTGGCTTGACCCGTTCGGGGCCGCCACCTAGATATTTCGGTGCGCCGGACGCTTTCGGGCGGTCCGGCAAAACATTGTCAGGGGACGAAATGAACACCACCAAAGTGACCGATGCGTCGTTCGACTCCGATGTCTTGAAGGCGGGCAAGCCCGTCCTCGTCGACTTCTGGGCGGAGTGGTGCGGCCCCTGCCGCGCGATCGCGCCCGCGCTCGAAGACATGGCGGCGGATTTGAAGGACAAGCTCACCATCGCCAAGGTCAACATCGACGAGAATCCGTCCATCCCGCAGAAGTACAATGTGCGCGGCATCCCGACGCTGATCCTGTTCCGCAACGGTCAAGTCGCGGCGATGAAGGTCGGCGCGCTGCCGAAGAACAAGCTCTACGAGTGGGTCGAATCCGCGCTCGCCACGGTGTAAGGCGCGCCGCGGCGGCCAAGGTCCAATCGCCTTCGTTTTTTGCGAAAGCCCCGCAGCGATGCGGGGCTTTTGCTTTGCGCCGGCGCCCCGTCGTTTATCGAATCACGATGAGGACCACCGAGGATTCGCGCTGGCGGACGAGCTCGGCAGTCGAGCCGAAGCGCACGCCGCCGCCGTGCCGCCACTTGCCGCGGATGTTCTTGTCGAGCAGGGGCGCGAGGTATTCGGCTTTGACCGCGTAGTTCACGTTCTGCGGCAGCGCGCCGCCGGTGATGCGCACGGCGCGCGCGGTGCTGAAGGTGAGCGTGACGACGCCGATGACTTCGCCGCGATTGTTGAGCAGCGGCCCGCCCGAATTGCCGGGCTGCAGCGGCGCATCCATCTGCAGCAGCCGCGGATTGTCGCGCAGGCCGGAGAGCGCGTTCACCCGGCCGAACGTCGCCTTGAGCTCGGTGCCGAGCGTGCCGGCCACCGGATATCCGAGCGCCGCGACGTCGTCGCCCTTCGCCGGCGCACTGGCCGCAATCGGAATCGGACGGGTGGCGGTCGCGACCTTGACCAGCGCCAGATCGTTGGCCGGATCACGGTCGATCACCTGCACCGGCAACTCCCTGCCGCCGATCAGCGCAAAGAGGCGGCGATTGCCGCGCACCACGTGGTCGTTGGTCACGGCATAGCCGTCAGCGGTGACAAAGAACCCGCTGCCGTTGCTCGAGATCGCGGTGCCCGGCGGCGGCGGCGGCGCGGGGCGCGGCGATGCCGGCGCCGGACCGGGCGAGGCGCCGACGCCGGGGCCCTGCGATGCGGCGGGACCGCCTTCTCCGGCTTCTTGCCGGCGGCGCATCGCCTCTTCGAGGCTCATGCCCATTGCGAAGATGAGCCGCCGGCCATCTTCGTCGACGCCGGTGCCGTAACCCGACGCGCAGCCGGTTGCGACCCAATCGCCGCGCACCCGGCGCCCATCGCTGCATTGCAGGACGGCGATGCCGCGTTGGCCGACACAGGGCACAACCACGCTATAGGGCGGCCTGTAGGTGATCGCGGAATTGCCGGTGCAGGTCGCGCCGCTCGACGAGGTGGCTCTGATATGCGCGTCGCCGGCGAGATTTGAATCGATCGTGCCCTGGAACGACTCACCGTCGTCGAAGCGGCCGACCAGCGGAAATGTCACCGAGCACGCAACCAGCCCCAGCGCGATCGCGCCGAGCGTGACGATGCGGCCCCAAGCAATTGTCCCCATGATCTCCCCCAATTATGGCAGCGCCGATCTGGGATTTTACAGAAGTTCGCCGCCTGCAATCAACAGGGGCGCCCCTGCCGGCCTACACGCTTGGATTGCAGGCCGTCAATGCGCCTTGAAGATCGCGTGCTCGACCTTGTCGCCGGCCTGGATGCCGAGCAGGCGCGCGACGCCGGCGTTGAGCTCGAGCACGGCGCGCACCGGCCCTTTCGACGGCATCGGCGTTTCGTCGTGCGGCTTGGCGCCGAGGAAGATGCTCTCGATCACGCCGTCGGCGCGGATGAAGACGATGTCGAGCGGGATGAGCGTGTTGCGCATCCAGATCGAGGCGGGCTCGGGCGGGTCGTAGTCGAGCAGCATGCCGTGATCAATCGCCATGTCCTTGCGGTACATGAGCCCCCGCGCCTTTTGCGGCCAGGATTTCGCCCACTCGACCTTGAATTGATGGCGCGCGCCGGCGGCGGTGACGATCGTAAGCTCGGTGCGCTCGAAGGTGACCGGCTCCTGCGCGGCGGCCGGATAGGCGGCGGCGAGCGCCAGGAGGAAGGCAATGACGCCGAGGATGCCGCTAAACGAAAACAGGGCCCCGTTGCCGAAGCCCTGTTTCGAAACTGGTGGAGCTGAGCGGAGTCGAACCGCCGACCTCTTGAATGCCATTCAAGCGCTCTCCCAACTGAGCTACAGCCCCGATTCAAAGGACAGATGTCAGAGGACAGGCCCGCCGCAGCGGGCAACCGGTGAATATTTACGCAGTCCGCGCCGGTTTCAATCCCGGACTTCTGTCCTCTGGCCTCTGCTCTCTGGCCTCTGGCTTTACCTTTCCTCCCCGCCCTCGTCGACGTTTTCGATCACTTCGGCGACGTCGTCTTCGTCCTCGCCGAGATCGGACGCGTCTTCCAGCAGCTCCTCGTCGGCCTCCTCGCCCTCCTCGGCCTCGGGCACTTCGCCGACCTCGGCCACCTCGGCTTCGGCCGGCGGCTTGGCGGCCTTGGCTTCCTCCGCCTTGGCGACGGGCTCGTTGCCGCCTCGCTTGCGGCTGCGCAGCACTTCGCTGGGGTCGAAGGCATGGGCGCAGTTGGGGCAATGCGCCGGCGACTTGTGAAGGTCGTAGAACGGCAGATGGCAGTTGGGGCAAATGCGTTTGGTGCCGAGACTGGCCTTAGGCAAGACGATCCTCCTTTCGGGGGAATGCGGTCGGGGCGCGGCCGGCGCGCTCGGGATCCATGGGGCGGGCCGCTGCCGAAAAATCGGGCGTGGCCTTTGCCATGTCCGCCCGGCCCTGTCAAAAGCAAAATTCCTTGAAAATCCGGCGATTCCAGGGGCCGTTTCGGCCCCTTTTTGTCGCACCTTGCCGGCAGCGCGGGGTTCCGGCGGGCTTGACAGGCCGGCCCTGGCTGCGCCCAAACCCCACCCTCAACCGACGGCTTTTGCCTTGCAGCCGCTGACCGCACATCCCTCGGGGCCCTTGAAGGGCCACGCCCGCCCGCCCGGCGACAAGTCGATCTCGCACCGCGCGCTGATG
>DATBLL010000257.1:0-29693 GCA_036555425.1 Alphaproteobacteria bacterium
GTTCAAGCACCCGAACGGGCCCGCGAGGCCGGTCACGTTCGGCAGCAGGTTCGCCTCGGGCACGAACACGTTGTCCATCACGATCTCGCCGGTCGTGGACGCGCGCAGCGAGAACTTGCCCTCGATCTTCGGCGCGGAGAGGCCCTTCATGCCCGTCTCGAGCACGAAGCCGCGGATCACGCCGTCGTCGGTCTTGGCCCACACCACGAACACGTCGGCGATCGGCGAGTTCGTGATCCACATCTTGCTGCCGGTGAGCGCGAAGCCGCCGGCGACCGACTTCGCGCGCGTCTTCATGCTGCCGGGATCGGAGCCATGATCGGGCTCGGTCAAGCCGAAGCAGCCGACCCACTCGCCGGTCGCGAGCTTCGGCAGATACCTCATCCGCTGCTCTTCGGTGCCGTAGGCGTAGATGGGATGCATCACCAGCGACGATTGCACCGACATCGCCGAGCGATAGCCCGAATCGACGCGCTCGACCTCGCGCGCGACGAGGCCGTAGGTGACGTAGTTGACGCCCGGGCAGCCGTATTTCTCGGGCAGCGTCGAGCCGAGGAAGCCGAGCGCGCCCATCTCGGTCATGATCGCGCGGTCGTATTTCTCGTGCCGGTGCGCCTCGAGCACGCGCGGCATCAGCTTTTCCTGGCAATAGGCGCGCGCCGAATCGCGCACCATGCGCTCGTCCTCGGTGAGCTGATCGTCGAAGAGGAAGGGGTCGTCCCACTGGAAGGTCGCGTGCTGGTTGGACGGCACCTTGGCGGGCTTGGCCGCGATGTTCATGACGAGCTCTCCGAAAAAGCCGCGGCCGATCCGGGCGGCGTGGCCCAGCATGGCCGGGGCGGGATTGTTTTAGGTCTAAAGCATTTTGCCTGTCCAGGCGGTGCAGCGGCGCAGTCGCCGCGGCACTTGGCCCCAAATTCCGTTGTCTCGCTTCAGGCGCTTGGCTATGAAGGCGCCTGCCTTGGGGCGCGGGCGGCGCCATGCGAACAACGACAAGGGCAGGGATGGCGGGGAGCATTTTACCCGTTGCCGGCAGCGACAGGCGGCTGGGGACGGAACGCAATTTGCATCGCCGGCGCCGCGGCCGCAGGGCCCGGAGCCGCTGACCGATGCAAGACAGTTTCTCGTACTTCTTCAATCAGCTGATCAGCGGCATCTCGCTGGGCTTCGTCTACGGCCTCATCGCCATCGGCTACACGATGGTCTACGGCATCGTGGGCATGATCAATTTCGCCCACGGCGAGATTTTCATGATCGGCGCTTTCGTGGCGCTGATCACCTATTTCATCACCGACGCGCTCGGGATCGGTTGGGTGCCCGTCGCCATCCTGACGATGCTCCTCATGTCGATGCTGATCAACGCCGCCTATGGCTGGACGCTGGAGCGCGTCGCCTATCGCCCGCTGCGCGGCTCGACGCGCCTGGCGCCGCTCATCACCGCCATCGGCATGTCGATCTTCCTCCAGAACTACGTGCAGCTGCTGCAGGGGGCGCGCCCGCGTCCGCTGAGGCCGCTCATTCCGGGCGGCATCGAGCTCTGGACCGTGAAGACGCCGGCCAACACCGACTACACGGTGCAGATCAGCTACATGGAGGTGATGATCATCGCCATCACCATCGTGCTGATGGCGGCGTTCACCTACGTGATCACGCGCACGTCGCTGGGGCGCGCGCAGCGCGCCTGCGAGCAGGACCAGAAGATGGCCTCGCTGCTCGGCATCAACGTCAACGGCACCATCGCCGCCACTTTCGTGATCGCCGCCATGCTCGCCGCGGTGGCCGGCCTCATCTACACGCTGCGCTACGGCTCGATCGATTTCTTCATCGGCTTCTTGGCCGGCGTCAAAGCCTTCACCGCCGCGGTGCTGGGCGGCATCGGCTCGCTGCCGGGCGCCATGCTGGGCGGCGTGCTCATCGGCCTCATCGAGACGTTCTTTGCCGGCTATGCCGAGCGCGGCAGCGAATACAAGGACGTCGCGGTCTTCACCGTGCTGGTCGTGGCGCTGATCTTCCGGCCCACTGGCCTGCTCGGCAAGCCCGACATCGAGAAGGTCTAGCGATGGCGTCGGAGGCGCGTCCGCTCGACTTTGGCGCGATGGTGAAAGAGGCGGGATTGACCGCCTTCGTCATGGCGATGCTCTCCGTGGTGCTGGTTGGATTCGAGCTGCGCGACGTTCCCGGCGCGATCGCGCTCTATACGCGCTTTGCCGACGTCGCCGCCGCCTGCGTCATCGGCTTCTTGGGCCGCATCGCGGTGATCCTCTTGCGCGAGGGCTATCGCGGCGCCGTGCTCATCGGCGCCGGCGTCGCCACGCTCCTGCTGCTGGTGGGCCTCTTGCCCGAGACGCTGTTCGGCACGGCGACCGCGACCGAGATCGCGAACCGCTTCATGCCGTTCGAGGCGCCCGTCGTGCGCTGGTGCGTGTTCGCGGTGACGCTGTTCCTTGCGCTGCGCGCCGCTCTCGGCCGGCGCAAGATGCGGGTCCAGGATCTCAAAGCGCGCGAGGCCGCGGCCGACCGTGCCGGCGAGCGCATGCAGCACATCGCGCGCTATGCCGGTCCGCTGATGGGGCTCGCCGCGTTGGGGATCCCGGTCGGCTTCGGCCACGACCAGCAGGTGATGTCGGTCGCCATCCTGGTCATGACCTATGTGATGCTCGGCTGGGGCCTGAACATCGTGGTCGGCTTGGCGGGCCTGCTCGACTTGGGCTACGTCGCCTTCTACGCGGTCGGCGCCTACACCTTCGCGCTGCTGGCGACGGCCGAGGGCATCGAGTGGAGCTTCTGGCTCTGCCTGCCGATCGCGGGAGCCCTCGCGGGCCTGGCCGGCGTGCTGTTGGGCTTTCCGGTGCTGCGCTTGCGGGGCGACTATCTCGCCATCGTGACGCTGGGCTTCGGCGAGATCGTCCGCGTCGTGATTCAGAACTGGTACGGCTTCACCAACGGCGCCAACGGCATCTCCGGCATTCCGCGGCCGACGCTGCTCGGACTCTCGTGGGACGAGGAGGCGCCCGAAGGGAAGACCGCGTTCTGGCAATGGTTCAGCCAGAATTTTTGGCCGGTCGAGTACAGCCCGACGCACGAGAAGATATATCTCTTCTACATCATCCTCATGATGGCGCTGATCGTGAACTGGTTCGCGCTGCGGGCGCGGCGCATGCCGATCGGCCGCGCCTGGGAGGCGCTGCGCGAGGACGAGATCGCCTGCCGTTCGCTCGGCATCAATCCCACCAACACCAAGCTCACCGCCTTCGGCGTTGGCGCCATGTTCGGCGGCTTCGCGGGCTCGTTCTTCGCCACGAGCCAGGGCTTCGTCAGTCCCGAGAGCTTCGTCTTCATCGAATCGGCGATCATTCTCGCCATCGTGGTGCTGGGCGGGTTCGGCAGCCAGCTGGGCGTCGTGCTCGCCGCGCTGCTGCTGATCGGACTCCCCGAGGCGTTCCGCGAGGTGAAGGATTTCCGCATGCTCGCCTTCGGCCTCGCCATGGTCGGCATCATGCTGTGGCGCCCGGCGGGCCTGCTCGCGCATCGCGAGCCGACGGTGCGGCTCGGCGCCAAGCGCGGGGCCGCCAAGCCATGAGCCAGCCGCTGCTCGAGGTGGAGCATCTGACGATCCGCTTCGGTGGCCTCGTCGCCGTCAACGACGTCGGTTTTCGCGCCGACGACCGGCGCATCACCGCCGTCATCGGCCCGAACGGCGCGGGCAAGACGACCGTCTTCAACTGCCTGACAGGGTTCTACAAGCCCACGGTGGGCCGCATGCGCCTGCTGCACACCGCCACGGGCCGCGAGTTCCTGCTTGAGCGCATGGAAGGCTTCCGCATCGCGGCCGAGGCGCGCGTGGCGCGCACCTTCCAGAACATCCGCTTGTTCCCCAAGATGACGGTGCTCGAGAACCTCATCGTGGCGCAGCACAATCGGCTGATGCGGGCGTCCGGCTATACGGTGCTGGGTCTGTTCGGCTACGCCGGCTACCGCCACGCCGAACATGCCGCGATCGACCGCGCGCGCTACTGGCTCGACCGCACCGGCCTGCTCGACCGCGCCGACGATGCGGCCGAAAGCCTCCCCTATGGCGGACAGCGGCGGCTGGAGATCGCGCGCGCCATGTGCATCGAGCCGGTGATGCTCTGCCTCGACGAGCCGGCGGCGGGCCTCAATCCGCGCGAGTCCGACGCGCTGACGGCGCTGCTGCGCTTCATCCGCGACGAGCACAAGATCGGCGTGCTGCTCATCGAGCACGACATGAGCGTGGTGATGGAGATTTCCGACCACATCGTCGTGCTCGATTACGGCCGCAAGATCGCCGACGGCGCGCCGGCGCAGATCCGCAACGATCCCGCCGTGATCCGCGCCTATCTCGGCGAGCCGGGGGAGGCCGCCTGATGCTGAAGGTGACGGGCCTGCGCGCGCGCTACGGCAACATCGAGGCCCTGGGCGGCGTCGACGTCGATGTGAAGAAGGGCGAGATCGTCACCATCATCGGCGCCAACGGCGCGGGCAAATCGACGCTGCTGATGACGGTCTGCGGCAACCCGCGCGCGGCGGCGGGCCGCATCGACTTCGAGGGCGCCGACATCACCCGCATGCCGACGCACGACATCATCCGCCGGGGCGTGGCGCAGGTGCCCGAGGGACGGCGCATCTTCCCGCGCATGACGGTCTACGAAAACCTGCAGCTCGGCGCGTCGCTGTCCGATCCCCAGCATTTCGCCGCCGACCTCGAGCGCGCCTTCGGCCTGTTTCCGATCTTGAAAGAGCGCGCGCATCAGCGCGGCGGCACCCTCTCGGGCGGCGAGCAGCAGATGCTGGCGATCGCGCGCGCGCTGATGAGCCGGCCGCGCCTGCTGCTGCTCGACGAGCCGTCGCTCGGTCTGGCGCCGCTCATCGTCAAGCAGATCTTCGGCATCCTCTCCGAGATCAGCCGCGCCGGCATGACGCTGCTGCTCGTCGAGCAGAACGCGCATCAGGCCTTGCGCCTCGCGAGCCGCGGCTACGTCATGGCCAACGGCCGCATCGTGCTCTCGGGCACGGGCAACGAACTGCTGGCGAATCCCGAAGTGCGCGCCGCCTATCTCGAAGGCGGACACGGAGCGGCGCGATGATCCCCTTGCTCGACACCCATCTCGGCGGGACGATCATCGTCACCATCATCATGATGGGCTTCGCGGCCTGGGCGACGGGGCGCGCGGTCGCCGTCACCTGGCGGCCCTATTGGCAGGTGATCGTCTATCCGTTCCTGCTGGGCTTCGTCGACCGCGGGCTCAACCGCGCCTTCGCCGACGGCGTGCTGTGGTCGCCCACCGGCTATCTCCTCGACGCCGCCTTCCTCGTGCTCGTCGCCATGTTCGCCCATCGTCTCACGCGCACGCGCCGCATCACGGCGCAATACCCCTGGATCTATGAGCGGACGGGCCCGCTTTCCTGGCGCCAAAAGCAGGCCGGCTAGGCTGTCAACAGGAAAGCATCCCTTGTCCGCGTCCGGGCGGGGCGACTAATATCGGCGCCAGCGGCGCGGATGGGATTGGCTTGGGAGAGAACACGTCCGCCGGGCCGTGAAATCTCAACGGATAAGGGAGTGCCAAAACGATGCGTAAAATCCCGATTCTTGCGCTTGCCGCAGTGTCGGCAGTCGCGCTTGCGACCGCCGGCCATGCGCAGCAGAAGGAAGTGACGATCGCCGTGATCGGCCCGATCACCGGCAAGGAAGCCCCATTCGGAACGCAGATGAAGCGCGGCGCCGAAATGGCGGTCAAGGATCTCAACGCCGCCGGCGGCGTCAACGGCATGAAGGTCAACCTCGCTGTCGAGGACGACGCCTGCGATCCCAAGCAGGCCGTCACGGCGGCGAACAAGGTTGCGGGCATGAAGGTCGCGGCCGTCATCGGCCACTTCTGCTCGGGCTCGTCGATCCCGGCCTCGGAGGTCTATTGGAAGGCGAAGATCGTGCAGATCACGCCGGCCTCGACCAATCCGAAGCTCACCGACGACGCGGCCAAGAAGAAGTGGAACAATGTCAACCGCGTCTGCGGTCGTGACGACGCGCAAGGCGCCGTCGCCGGCGCGTATCTGATCAAGACGCACAAGGGCAAGAAAATCGCGATCCTCCACGACAACACGCCCTACGGCAAAGGCCTGGCCGACGAGACCAAGAAGGCCTTCAACAAGGCCGGCGGCAAGGAAGCCCTCTACGAAGCGATCAAGCCGGGCGAGAAGGACTACGCGGCGGTGGTGAGCAAGCTGCAGGCGGCCGGCGTCGAGGTCGTCTACTTCGGCGGCTACGCGCCCGAAGCGGCCCTCATGGTGCGCCAGGGCGCCGAGAAGGGCTTCAAGCCGATCTGGATCTCGGGCGATGCGCTCGACACCGACGACTTCTGGAAGGTGACCGGCCCGGCGGGCGAGAACTTCATGTACACGCAGGGCCCGGACCCGCGCGCCAACCCGGCCTCGAAGGCGGTGGTCGACAAGTTCAAGGCCGAGAACTACGACCCCGAGGGCTACACGCTCTATACCTACGCCGCGGTGCAGGTATGGGCGCAGGCCGTGACCAAGGCGAAGTCGACCACGCTCGCCAAGGTTACGCCGGTGCTGCGCAGCGGCCAGCCGTTCACGACCGTGATGGGCCCGATCAAGCTCGACAAGAAGGGCGACGTGATGGGCGGCGGCTACGTGTTCTGGCGCTTCAACGCCGGCAAGAAATCGCAGTTGCCGATGTAAGCCGAACGCGCAGTCCGCGGAATGCGCAAAGGGCCCGGCAGCGATGCCGGGCCCTTTTTTCGTCCTCCCGCGAAGAGCGTTTGGCGGCGAGTCGGGCTCAGTGGGCCGCGCCCGTGCTCGGCCGCGCCGCGCGGCGGCCGAGGCCGATGCGCTTGGCGAAGGCGGAGCGCTGCTTCGCATAGTTCGGCGCCACCATCGGATAGTCCACCGGGAGGCCCCACTTCTGGCGGTAGTCGTCGACCGTCATGTTGTAGGTCGTGCGCAGATGCCGTTTCAGCATCTTGAGCTTGCGGCCGTCTTCCAGGCAGATGATGTAGTCCGGCGTGATCGACCGCCGCACCGGCACGGCCGGACGCGGCTGGTCGCGTCCGCCGCCCACGCGGCCGAGGCTCGTGAGCGAGCCGTAGACGGTCTTGATCACGTCCGGAATCTGCGTCGGCGGCAGACTGTTGTTGCCAACATAGGCGGAGACGACGCTCGCCGTCATGCGCAGCATCTCCTCGTCGGAGACGCTCTTGATTTTCTCGCTGCTCATCCCTGTACCCCTCTTCGGGCCTTCTCGGCTGCCGCTTTGCCCTGTGCGGCTTGGCATTCCTGCCGTGATTTTCTTTGCTTATGGATTGTTTATTCAGGGAAGACTGATTCCATAATGCGGGTAATGTGTCAATCGGAGACGAAGTATTAACTATTGGATTGCTCGCCACGTCTCGCCATTACTTTGAAATTATTGGAATCCGCCGCGAAATGCAGCGTCGCGCGCCCGCGACGGGGGCTCGCTTGCACCCGCCCGCACCGGCGCGCTATACGGATAGATAGTGCGGGCGCCCGCGCATTCCCGCGAGATATTGTGTTGGTTGCGGCGGGGGCGACCCGGCGGAGAATTCAACCGGCATGAGCGAAGGGCGGCGGTCGGCACCGGCACGGGGCGATACGATTGCCATCGCGGCCGACCATGCGGGGGTGGCGTTGAAAGCCGCGCTGGCGAAGGAACTCGAAGGCCTCGGCTACCGCGTGATCGATCTCGGCACCAACAGCCCCGACAGCGTCGACTACCCCGACTATGCCGAGGCGGTGGCCAAGGCGATCGAGGCTGACCGCGCCAAATGGGGCGTGCTGATCTGCGGCAGCGGCATCGGCATGGGCATGGCGGCCAACCGCCATCCGGCGATCCGCGCCGCGGTCGCGCACGACGGGCTCTCGGCCAAGCTTTCGCGCCAGCACAACGACGCCAACGTGCTGGCGCTCGGGGCGCGGCTCATCGGCGACGAAGTCGCCAAGGATGCGGCGCGGGCCTTCTTTTCGACCGCGTTCGAGGGCGGCGGCCGGCACGAGCGCCGCGTCGCCAAACTTGGTGGCAAATGACGTTTCGTTCGGATTCTTGAGGCAAGGGGCAATGGCACTGGCACAGCAGATGATGGCGCCTTCGTTCATCGATTCTTTCTTTGGCGCGCGCCTCGCCGACACGGATCCCGAGCTCAACGCCGCGATCCGCGGCGAGCTCGGCCGCCTGCGCGAGCACATCGAGCTGATCGCCTCCGAAAACGTCGTCTCCGCCGCGGTGCTCGAGGCGCAGGGCTCGGTGCTCACCAACAAGTATGCCGAGGGCTATCCGGGCCGGCGCTATTACGCGGGCTGCGAGCACGTCGACGTCGCCGAGACGCTGGCCATCGAGCGCGCGAAGAAACTGTTCGGCTGCGAGTTCGCCAACGTGCAGCCGCATTCGGGCTCGCAGGCCAACGCCGCCGTGTTCATGGCGCTGCTCGCGCCGGGCGACACCTTCATGGGGCTGGCGCTGCCGGCCGGCGGGCATCTGACGCACGGCATGCCGATCAACATGTCGGGCAAGTGGTTCAAGCCCGTCTCCTACGGCGTCCGGCCCGACACGCAGGTCATCGACTACGACGAGGTCGAGCGCCTCGCGCGCGAGCACCGGCCGAAGCTCATCATCGCCGGCGGCTCGGCCTATCCGCGGCTCATCGATTTCCCACGCTTCCGCAAGATCGCCGACAGCGTCGGCGCCTTTCTCATGGTCGACATGGCGCATTTCGCCGGCCTCGTCGCCGGCGGCGCGCATCCGAGCCCGGTGCCGCACGCGCACGTCACCACCACGACGACGCACAAGACGCTGAGGGGCCCGCGCGGCGGCCTGATCCTCGGCAACGACCCCGAGCTCGGCAAGAAGATCAACAGCGCCGTCTTCCCCGGCATGCAGGGCGGGCCGCTGATGCATGTGATCGCCGCCAAGGCGGTGGCGCTCGGCGAGGCGCTTCGGCCCGAGTTCCGCGCCTACGCGCGCGCCGTCGTCGACAATGCGCGCATTCTCGCCGAGACGTTGAAGGGCCGCGGCTTCGGCATCGTCGCCGACGGCACCGACACGCATCTGATGCTCGTCGATCTCCGCCCGAAGAAGCTCACCGGCAAGGCGGCCGAGCAGAGCCTCGAGCGCGCCAACATCACCTGCAACAAGAACGCGATCCCGTTCGATCCGGAAAAGCCGGCCGTCACCTCGGGGGTGCGCCTGGGCTCGCCGGCCGCCACCACGCGCGGCTTCGGCATCGAGGAGTTCCGGCAGGTCGGGCACCTCATCGGGGATGTGCTCGACGGGCTTGCGGCGAGCAATTCGGGCGACAATTCCGCGGTCGAGGCCACGGTCCGGGGCAAGGTCGGCGAGCTGTGCCGGCGGTTCCCCGTCTATCCGGGCTTCTAGGCGGGGCAGGGGGAGGAAGGAATGCGCTGTCCGTTCTGCGGCCACGACGACACGCAGGTGAAGGATTCGCGGCCGACCGAGGACAACTCGGCGATCCGCCGCCGCCGCTTCTGCCCAGCCTGCGGCTCGCGCTTCACGACCTTCGAGCGCGTGCAGCTGCGCGAACTCGTCGTCGTGAAGAAGAACGGGCAGAGGGCACCGTTCGACCGCGACAAGCTCTTGCGCTCGATCATGATCGCGGTCCGCAAGCGGCCGATCAGCGAGGAGCGCGTCGAGCGCATCGTCAATTCGATCACGCGCCGCCTCGAAAGCTCGGGCGAGAGCGAGATCCCGTCGAGCCAGATCGGCCAGCTCGTGATGGAGGCGCTCGCCAGCCTCGATCCCGTCGCCTATGTGCGCTTCGCCTCGGTCTACAAGAATTTCCGCGAGACGCGCGACTTCGAGCAGTTCCTCGAGACCTTGAGTCCGCAAGAGCGTGAAGCCGTCAAGGACAAGGACTAGCGCCGCGCCGGCGCGGACCGACACGGCCTTCATGCGGGGCGCGCTGGCGCTCGCCCGCCGCGCGCTCGGAACCACCTGGCCCAATCCCGCCGTCGGCTGCGTGATGGTGAAGGAGGGCGCGGTGATCGCGCGCGGCGCGACCGCGCCGAGCGGTCGGCCGCATGCCGAGACGGCGGCGCTCGCGGCCGCGGGTGCCGCGGCGCGGGGCGCCACGGCCTATGTCTCGCTCGAGCCCTGTGCCCATCACGGGCAGACGCCGCCCTGTGCGACGGCGCTCGCCGATGCGGGCATCGCGCGCGTCGTCTATGCGGTCAAGGATCCCGACCCGCGCGTGAACGGCGGCGGCGCGCAGCTCTTGCGCAAGGCAAATATCGCGGTCGAGGAGGGCCTGCTCGCCGAGGAGGCCGCCGAGCTCAACGCCGGTTTCTTCATGCGCATGCGCGAGGGCCGGCCGCTGGTGACGCTCAAGACCGCGACCAGCCTCGACGGGCGCATCGCCGCCGCCGGCGGGCGCAGCCAGTGGATCACGGGCGAGGCGGCGCGCGCCGCCGCCCATGCGCTGCGGGCGCGGCACGATGCCGTCATGATCGGCGCCTCCACCCTTGCCGCCGACGATCCATTGCTCACGGTGCGCCTGCCCGGCCTGCCGGTTCGCGCGCCGGTGCGCATCGCCGTGGCCGGCCGCGCGATGGTCGCCGCCGGGCGCAGGCTCTTCGCGTCGCTCGAGGCCGGGCCGGTCTGGCTGGTGCTCGCCGAGGGCACGGCGCCGCCGCGCGATCTCCCGCCGGGCGTCGAGATCGTTACCGTCGCCGCCGGCCCGCAGGGGCGCCCCGATCCCAAGGCGATGCTGGCCGAGCTTGGCCGCCGCGGGCTTACGCGCCTCCTTGTCGAAGGCGGCGCGCGGCTCGCCGGCGCTCTTGTCAAGGCGGGCCTCGTCGACCGCATCGCCTGGTTCCGCGCGCCGCTGCTCCTCGGCGGCGACGGCGTCCCGGCGCTGGAGCCGCTCGGCGTCGCCGATCCCGCCGCCGCGCCGAAATGGCGCCGGGTCGATGCGCGCAACTTCGGCCAGGACCTCTTGGAAACCTACGCGGCGCCGCGCTAGGTCAGCGCATGTTCACCGGCATCATCACCGACATCGGCGTCGTCCGCGCCGTGACCGCCGAGGGCGCCGGGCGCGACCGGCGTTTCGAGATCAACACGACCTACGACACAGGCAAGATCGCGCTCGGCGCCTCGATCGCATGCTCGGGCCCGTGCCTGACCGTGATCGAGAAGGGCGCGGGCTGGATCGCGGTCGAAGCCTCGAAAGAGACGCTCGCGCGCACCACCTTGGGCGAGTGGGGCGCCGGCACGCCGGTCAATCTCGAGCGCTCGCTCGCCGCCGGCGACGAGCTCGGCGGCCATCTCGTCAGCGGCCATGTCGATGCCGTGGTGCGGGTGCTGGCGCGGGTCCAGGCGGGCGGCAGCGTCCGCTTCGAGATCGAGCTGCCGCCGGCGCTGGCGCCGTTGGTTGCCGAAAAGGGCTCGGTGGCGCTCGACGGGGTCTCGCTCACGGTCAACGAGGTCGCCCGCGACCGCTTCGCCATCAACATCATCCGCCACACCATGGAGTGCACCACCTTCGGCGTCATGGCCGCAGGGCGCCGGCTCAATATGGAAGTGGACATGCTGGCGCGCTATGTAGAGCGGCAGCTCACCGCCCGCTTCCGCGGGTGAAGCGCCGGAGTGCGCCACAATGGACCTCACCGTGCCCTATCGCTCCTACCTCTCGTCCGTCGAGGAGATCATCGAAGAGGCCCGCAACGGCCGCATGTTCATCCTCGTCGACGACGAGGACCGCGAGAACGAAGGCGACCTCGTCATCCCGGCGCAGATGGCGACGCCGGACGCCATCAACTTCATGGCCAAGTACGGCCGCGGCCTCATCTGCCTTTCGCTCACCCCGCATCGCATCGAGGAGCTCGGTCTGCCGCTCATGTCCGGGCGCAACCAGTCGCGCCACGCGACGGCCTTCACGGTTTCGATCGAGGCGCGCGAGGGGGTCACGACCGGCATCTCCGCCGCGGACCGCGCGCGCACGATCTCCGTCGCGATCGATCCCACCAAGGGGCGCGGCGACATCGTGATCCCGGGCCACGTCTTCCCGCTGATGGCGCGCGAGGGCGGCGTGCTGGTCCGCGCCGGCCACACCGAGGCGGCGGTGGACGTGGCGCGGCTCGCCGGCCTGCATCCCTCGGGCGTCATCTGCGAGATCATGAACGACGACGGCACGATGGCGCGCATGCCCGATCTCGTCGCCTTCGCCCAGCGCCACAATCTCAAGATCGCGACGATCGCCGATCTCATCGCCTACCGCCGGCGCCACGACCGCATCGTCGAGCGCATCATCGAGACGAGCTTCGAGAGCCGCTACGGCGGCGGCTACCGCACCTACGTCTACGTCAACCGCGCCGCCTATGCCGAGCATCTGGCGCTGGTCAAAGGCGACATCCGCGCGCCCGGCCCGGTGATGGTGCGCATGCACCGCCTCTCGGTCTTCCGCGACCTTCTGGGCGACAAACGCGACAGCCATGTGGGCGAGCTCCAGGCGAGCATGCGCATGATCGGCAAGGAGGGGCGCGGCGTGATCGTGCTGATCCGCGAGCCTTGGGTTTCGTCGCTCTCCGACAGCATGCGCAGCCCCCACCGCGACGAGCAGACCCACGGCCACGATCCCGCCCTTCGCGACTACGGCGTCGGCGCGCAGATCCTGATCGATCTCGGCGTGCAGGACATGATCCTGCTCACCAACAGCAGCCGCACGATCGTCGGCCTCGAGGGCTACGGACTGCGCGTCCTCGAGCGGCGGCCCATCCCGGTCGGAGAATCCTGATGGCGACTCAAGGCCGGCCGGTTGCACGCAGCGTCCCGAAGCTCAAGGGGAAGGTGCTGATCCTCGAGGCGCGCTTCCACGAGCACATCACCGACATGCTCGTCAAAGGCGCCGTCGCCGTGCTCGAACAGTCCGGCATCAAATACGAGCGGCTTTCGGTGCCGGGCTCGTTCGAGATCCCGGGCGCCATCAAGTTCGCGATGAACATGTATGACGGGTTCGTGGCGCTGGGCTGCGTCATCCGCGGCGAGACGAGCCACTACGAATATGTCTGCGCCGAGAGCGCGCGCGGGCTCATGACGCTGTCGCTCGACCACAACATCGCGATCGGCTACGGCGTGCTCACCGTCGATACCGAGGCGCAGGCGATCCACCGCGCCGACCCGAAGCAGCTCGACAAGGGCGGCGACGCGGCCTTCGCCTGCCTGCGCATGATCGAGCTGAAATGCCGCTTCCTGGGCGGCCGCAGCGTATGAACCAGCGCGGCGCCGCGCGCGAGCCGCACCGCTCGCCCAAGGCGCAGCGGCGCGGGGCCGCGCGCCTCGCCGCCGTGCAGGCGCTCTACCAGATCGAGCTGACCGGCGCTTCGCCCGACCGCGTGCTGCGCGAGTTCGTGGCGCACCGCATCGGCGCCGCGCCGCGCCCGGCGGGCGAGGAGGCTGCGCCCGACGAGGCCATCGGCGAGACCGACCGCGAGCTGTTCGCCGCCATCGTGCACGGCGCCTGCGAGCGGCGCCAGGAGCTCGACGAGATGGTGGCTTCGGCGCTGGCGCCGGGCTGGTCGCTCGAGCGAATGGACCGCGTGCTGCGCGCGCTGCTGCGTGCCGGCGCCTATGAGCTCTTCGCCCGCCCGGAGACGCCGGCGCGCGTCGTCATCGCCGAGTACATCGCCGTCGCCAACGCGTTCTACGAGGGGCGCGAGCCGGGCTTCGTCAACGGCGTGCTCGACAAGCTCGCGCGCGTGCTGCGTCCGGACGAGATGGCGGGGGCGGGGCCGCCGGAGCCGTTGCCCGATCAGCCGCCGAAGGGCAATTGACGCGCGCCATGGCCGCGCGCGGGCGCATGCCGGGCGAGTTCGTTGCGATCGCCCGCTATTTCGCGCCGCTCGCGACGCATCCCGGCGCCTTTGGGCTCAAAGACGATCTCGCTTGGCTCAAGCCCAGCGCGCGGCGCCGGATCGTGCTCAAGACCGACGCGATCGTCGTCGGCGTCCATACGCTCCCCGGCGATCCGCCCGATCTGATCGCGCGCAAGGCCTTGCGCGTGAACCTATCCGATCTCGCCGGCAAGGGCGCGCGCCCGCTCGGCTACATGCTGGCGCTGGTCCTGCCCGAAGACACGAAAGAGGCCTGGCTTGCGCGCTTCGCCGCCGGCCTCGCCGCCGACCAGAAGATCTTCGGCCTGCCGCTGCTGGGCGGCGACCTCACCCGTACGCCGGGGCCCGCCACGATCTCGATCACCGCCATCGGCGAGGCGCGGCCGGGCCGCCCGCTGCTGCGCGCCGGCGCGCGGCGCGGCGACGCCGTCTTCGTCTCGGGCACGATCGGCGACGCGGCGCTCGGCCTGCTCGCGCTCAAGGGCAAACTGCCCGGTTTGCCCGCACAGCACTGGCGCTATCTCGCCGCCCGCTATCATCTGCCCGCGCCGCGCCTGACGCTCGGGCGCGAGATCGCGCGGCTGGCGACGGCCGCGATGGACATCTCCGACGGCCTCGTCGCCGACCTCGGCCATATCTGCGAGGCCTCGAACCGCGGCGCCGAGATCGATCTCGCCGCCGTGCCCGCATCGCCGGCGGCCAAGGCGGCGGGCGACCGCCATGCGCTGCTGCGCATCACCGGCGGCGACGATTACGAGTTGCTGTTCACGGCGCCGGCCAAGGCCGAGCCGCGTCTGCGCGCCATCGCCCGGCGGTCCGGGGTGCCCATCACCCGCGTCGGGCACATCGTGGCGCGGCCGGGTGTCCGCGTGCTGGCACCGGACGGCAGCGTCGTGCCCGTCCGCGTTGGGGGCTGGGAGCACTTCTAGCGGCCGGCGCGAGGCCGGTTACGGTCGCGGCGTGGCTTTGCCGGAATGGCAATGCGCCTTGGTCTTGCTGCGATCCAGGACGCAGATCCCGAGCGCACAGGCGATCCCGCACGGAATCATCGCGAGCGCCAGCGCAACGAGGCTCGCGCTGCCCGCGCGCCACCAGCCAAAGGCAAGCGCCGCGGCCGACACGACGCAGACGAAAACGACGAGGCCGGCGCGCCAGCCGGAGAGCCAGCGCTTCCAGCCTTGTCGGCCTGACGGCGGGGAGGGATGGGTCTCTTCCATCGGACGATCCGCTTTGCGGACGGCCAATGCTAACCGGCGGCGGCTTAAGCGACCCTTCGTTCCGGGCGCGCAAATTGCCGCGCTAGGGATTTCTTGCGCCCTATCAGCCTTTTGCGTAAGTTCCGCGCCGCTTTCGCGCCGCCCGCGAGGGGAGAGGACGAAGGGCGCACCGGGCCATCGAGGCTCCGGCCGGCCGCTCGTCCGTGCGGCGCATCTTCGCGTTTCTCAGCTCTAAGGAACAATCGCAAATGACAGCGGTGGTCTGGTTCGTCCTGGCGTGCGGTGTGCTCGCCCTTCTCTACGGCATTGTCACCAGCCGGGCGGTGCTCGCCGCGAGCGCCGGCTCCGAGCGCATGCAGCAGATCGCCGCCGCGATCCAGGAAGGCGCGCGCGCCTATCTCAACCGGCAATACACGACGATCGCCATCGTCGGCGTCGTCGTCGCCGCGATCCTCTTCGCGACGCTCGGCTGGAAGCCGGGCTTGGGCTTCATCATCGGCGCGGTGCTGTCGGGTGCCGCCGGCTATATCGGCATGAACGTCTCGGTGCGCGCCAACGTGCGCACCTCGCAGGGCGCGATGGAGAGCCTGGCGCGCGGCCTCGATCTCTCGTTCAAGGCCGGCGCCGTCACCGGCATGCTGGTGGCGGGCCTGGCGCTGCTCGGCGTCGCCGTCTACTTCTCCCTTCTCACCGCCGGCTTTGGGCACAATCCGACCGACCGGATCGTGGTCGATTCGCTGGTCGCGCTCGGCTTCGGCGCCTCGCTGATCTCGATCTTCGCCCGTCTCGGCGGCGGTATCTTCACCAAGGGCGCCGACGTCGGCGCCGATCTCGTCGGCAAGGTCGAAGCCGGCATTCCCGAGGACGATCCGCGCAACCCGGCGGTGATCGCCGACAACGTCGGCGACAATGTCGGCGATTGCGCCGGCATGGCCGCCGACCTCTTCGAGACCTACGCGGTCACCACGGTCGCGACCATGGTGCTCGCCTCGATCTTCTTCGTCGGCGACGCCGCGCTGGTGCAGAAGCTCATGCTCTATCCGCTGGCGATCGGCGGCGCCTGCATCGTCACTTCGGTGATCGGCACCTACTTCGTCCGCTTGGGCGCCGACAACGCGATCATGAAGGCGCTCTACAAGGGCTTCATCGCCGCCGCAGTGCTCTCGGCCATCGCCTTCGTCCCGATCACGTACTGGGTCGTCGGCCTCGACACGAAGATGACGGTCGGCGCCAAGACGTTCACCGGCACGAGCCTCTTCATCTGCGCGCTCATCGGCCTTGTCGTCACCGGACTCATCGTCTGGGTCACCGAGTACTACACCGGCATCGGCTATCGCCCGGTACGCTCGATTGCCCAGGCGTCGACGACCGGTCACGGCACCAACGTGATCCAGGGCCTCGCCGTGTCGATGGAGGCGACGGCGATACCGGCCATCGTGATCTGCGCCGGCATCATCGCCACCTATCTCATCGCCGGCCTGTTCGGCATCGCGATCGCGGTCACCGCGATGCTGGCGCTCGCCGGCATGGTAGTGGCGCTCGACGCCTACGGCCCGGTCACCGACAATGCCGGCGGCATCGCCGAGATGGCCGGGCTGCCCAAGGACGTGCGCAAGAACACCGACGCGCTCGACGCCGTCGGCAACACGACCAAGGCCGTGACCAAAGGCTACGCGATCGGCTCGGCGGGATTGGGCGCGCTGGTGCTGTTCGCCGCCTACACCTCGGATCTCGACTTCTTCAAGAAGTCCGGGGCGCTCAAGATCGGCGACATCGATTTCGGCCTGACCAATCCCTACGTCGTGATCGGCCTCATCCTCGGCGGCCTGTTGCCGTATCTCTTCGGCGCCATGGGCATGACGGCGGTGGGCCGCGCGGCCGGCTCGGTCGTGATCGAGGTGCGCCGCCAGTTCCGCGAGATCAAGGGCATCATGGAAGGGACAGGAAAGCCCGATTACGGGCGCGCCGTCGACATGCTGACGCGCGCCGCGATCAAGGAGATGATCGTCCCCTCGCTGCTGCCGGTGCTCTCGCCCATCGTGCTCTACTTCGTCATCGCGTGGATCGGCGGTCCGGCCAACGGCTTCGCGGCGCTCGGCGCGATGCTCTTGGGCGTGATTGTCACCGGGCTTTTCGTCGCCATCTCGATGACGGCGGGCGGCGGCGCCTGGGACAACGCCAAGAAGTCGTTCGAGGACGGCTTCACCGACGCCTCGGGCCAGAAGCACATGAAGGGCTCGGAGGCGCACAAGGCCGCGGTCACCGGCGACACGGTCGGCGATCCCTACAAGGACACCGCCGGCCCGGCCGTAAACCCGATGATCAAGATCACCAACATCGTGGCGCTGCTGCTGCTGGCGATCTTGGCGCACTAGGCCGCGAACCGCGGCATCGTTCGAGGAAAGCCGAGGCTGGCGACAGCCTCGGCTTTTTCGTTTCGGGGGCCATCGCGGCCCGGAGCGAACGGAATCGAGCCTTGCGACCACCATCCAACCTTCCCCCGCCAGCGGGGGAAGGCTTTCTCTTCTCCTTCCCCTGCGAAGCGGGGGAAGGCCGGGATGGGGGCCTCGCCGCGGATCGAAATTCGCCGGCGTGAGCGCCGGCGAGCGCCTCACCCGTCGCCCTCCGCCACGCCGATCAGGATGCGCCTGAGGTCGCGCATCGGCAGCGGCATGGTGGCACCGGACTTGAACGCGGCCCAGAGATACTCGTCGGGCGTGCCGCGATAGCGCGCCGGGATTTGCGTGCGCTCGCGGTCGCGCGGCCAGCGGACGAAGGCGTAGGTCTCAGCGTGCGCGTGGATGCGCGCGGCCTGCGTGCTGACCGGGACGCAAGGGTAGAAGCGCTGGGCGAGCGCCCTCAGCACCGTGTCGCGCGCCTCGCCCGCGGCGTCTCGCCATTCGCCGGGCGCCGCCGCGCGGCGCGCGCCGCTCGCGCCCAAGGCGCGCTCGAGCCAAAGCGCGAGTTCGCCGGGGAGCGCGCTGGCGTGCAATCCCGTCACCGGCACGAGCTTCAAGAAGGGCTGCATAGTGGTCCTCCGGGTTGGCAGAGCAGTGAATGGACGTTCGTTCATTTCAGAGCCGAAAAAAAGGGGTTTAGCCGCCGAGCAGCCTGAGCACGGCGCTCGACACGGTCGCGGCGAGCGCGTCCGGCGCCGCCTTGACGCGGCCGGCCACGAAGAGCTCGACGACCTGGTTGATGGCACCCACGATCATGGCGGCGGCGACGGTGGCGTCCTGCTTCGGAAGCTCGCCGGCCTCGATCGCGCGCGCGATGAGATTGCGGAACGCGAGGAACGGATTGCCGTCGCCCGGGCGAACGCGGCGGGTGTATTCCTGGCGCGTGCGAATGAGGTAGGTCACCGCCGCCTGGTCGCGCTCGACGCTGGCGAAGACATGGCCGACCAGCGCCTTCAAGCGGGCGGGGAAGAGGCCCTTGCCCTCCGCGAGGCGCTCGAGCTCGGCGCCGATGCGGTGGAAGAGCTCGGCGAACAGCACCTCGGCCAGCTCGTCCTTGCTCTTGTAGTGGTTGTACATTGCGCCGAGCGATACGTGCGCGGCCTTGGCGATCTGGCGGATCGAAGTCTCGGCGATGCCGCGCTTGACGAAGAGCGTGAGCGCCGCCCGCTCGATCTTCTCCTTGGTCTCGCTGCCGTCGCGCATCCGTCGATCCTGAAATGAACGAACGAATGTTCATTAGCGCCTACGGGCCGCCCTGTCAAGCGCGATTTCGGCCCGCTGAAAGAAGGGGTCAAGGATCGGCGAGGCGGGCGCCTTGGGACAGACCTTAACCGTACCGAGGCCGATCGGGTCGCCGGCGCTGGGCAAGCGGCCTAGTCGCTTCCGGCGGTGCCGATGCCGCCGAGAATGCTACGCAGCCGGCGTTCGCCGAGCGGCATCGGTGCCCCCGATTTGAAGGCGTGCCAGAGGTATTGTTTGGGCGTCGCTTCGTAACGCGCCGGCATCTCTGCCCGCCGACTGTCCGCGGGCCAGTTGGCAGCGGCATAGCGGTCGCTCAAGGCGAGAATCTGCGCCGCCCGGGCGCTGGTCGATTCGTTGGCGTAGAATCGCTCGGCGAGGGCGCGCAGCGCGGCATCGCGCACCCGCATGCCTTCCTCGAGCCACCACGGCACGCCGCCCTTGGCGAAGCGCAATCCCAGCGCCTCGTCGACCGAGCGACAGCGATGGTCGAGAAAATCGCGCAGTGACTGCTCGAGCCAGAGGGCAAGATCCTGGGGCAAGGCCGTCCCGTCGCGAAAGCGCTCGGCGACCTCGCGCAGATTTCGGATGACGAGCAGCATCGCCTCCCCTTTCCCGCGGCGGGCGAACCCCCGCGCGCGTATCGCGGCGCAGATGGCGACGGCCGCGACTTGAATTCTCGATCGTCCGCACGCCTTGCGACCGCATCGCCGACTGACTGTCGTCGGCCGCGTTCGACGCTTGCTCCATCGTTCCTCCGATGCGAGGCGTGATATGAACGAACGTATGTTCATAATATATTAGCGCTCGTCTGGGTCAAGAGGGCGCAGCGCGGATGGCAGCCCAATTGGTCCGCGCTGCCACCCGCATTCCGGGCGGCGGCCAGGGCGCACACCCGAGGAAGATGGCCAGCGCCGCCGCGCCCGCCGGCCGCCAGCTCCCAACCGCCCAAAATCCCGATGGCGCCGCTACCGCAATGCCTGTCGCCGAGCGCGGGCAACCGTGCGGCTTCGCTGTGCCCGACCCGCGGCATCAGATCGAGCGCATCCGAAATCCAACCCGCGACTAGGGAGAGAATTCCATGATCAGCCCATCGATGCCGCGCGCCTGGCCCTTCACTGCCGCACTCATCACCGGGGTCGCGCTGGCGGGCTGCGCCGGCCGCTCGCCAGCGCCCGCCGCATTGGCGCAGCCGACCGACGCGACGGCGAGCTGCGAGGCTTTCGCCGCCGAGATCGCCTCGAACAATCAGCGCGCGCTGTCGCTCGTCCAACAGCAGTCAAACACGAACGCCAAGAACGTGACCGCCGCCGTCGTCGGCGTGCTGCTCTTTCCGCCGCTGCTGTTGGCGATGGACCTGAGCGGCGCCGATGGCGTGGAGCTCCAGGCGCTGCGGGCGCGCAACGAGCACATTGCTACGCTCATGCGCCAGAAGAGCTGCGCCAGCATCCCGCCCGCCAGCCCCGAAGCGGCCGAGACCAAGGCGATCGACGACAAGATCCGTGACGCCCGCAAGACCGGCGGGCAGCCCAATTGCAAGGATGTCGGCGGCTATGAGGTCTACAAGCAGCGCACCGGCGAAATCTGCAAGCTATAGGAGGCGCGCCATGCGACAGCGCGCGCCCGTCGCCATACTCGCGGCTGCGCCGCTCGTGGTCAGGGCGCCGCCCTGAGCTGCCGCACGTGATGTTCCGATTGGGGCGTGGTACGGACGCGATGCGCTTCTGACTTGGCCTTGGCGGACGCCGGTCCCTAGTAGTCCGGGCCCTTGGTCGAGTCTTTCCTGCCGCGATTGATCGGGCCGCGCATGATCGTGTCGTAGAGCGAGCGGAGCAGGCCGGGCTCGCCGCCGCGCGTCGGCGTCGTGCGCTCGACATAGGTCGTCGCCTTGGCGTCCTCGAGGCCGAGCTCCTTCATCTCCCGCACGACGCCGGATCCGTCGAAGCGGATCTGCAGCACATGCTGCTCGGTGATCCTGGGCTTCAGGAACGCGTATTGCACCTGGCGCGCGCTGATGTAGTACCAGGTGTTGGCATCGAAAGCTGCGACGTTGGAGGGCGAGCCGAGCAGGCGGACGACTTCGTTCTTGGTCGTGCGGCCGACCTGGATCTGCTCCACGTTCTCCTTGAGCGTGCGGTTGCCGAGATTATCGGCGATGGGATTGCAGGCGGCCGCCGCGAGCGACGCGGCCAAAATCGCGGCAAGGCGCAGGCGGGCCGCCGCCGACTTCGGTGTCGATGGGATGCGGATCATGGCTGTCTCGTGACCCCCGGGCGACCGGCGCCCTCCCGCGGCGCCGCGATCGCAGGCGACAATTGCATCGGGTCCGAAACGTGTCAATGTGACAGGCTTGTGCCAAGGCAGCTGCGCACGAGATAAGGGCTTATGGGACTTCTCGATTTTCTCTCGGCCAAAGACCGCAGCGCGCGCGGGCATGCGGCGGCCGCGCTCTATGCCGCGGCCGTGGCACAGGCGCGCCAGCCCGCCTTCTATGCCGCGCTCGGCGCGCCCGACACGCTCGAGGGCCGCTTCGAGCTGATCGTGCTGCACGTGCATCTCCTCTGCCGCCGGCTCGGCGGAATCCGGCAGGGCGGCGCCGCGCTGGCGCAAGCGCTGTTCGATGCCATGTTCCGCGACATGGACCGCAATCTCCGCGAACTCGGCGTCGGCGATCCCTCGCTGCCCCGCCGCATCCGGGCGATGATCGAGGCCTATTACGGGCGGACCAAGGCCTACGATGCGGCGATCGTCCAAGGGCGCGAGGCGCTGGCCGGCGCGATCGCGCGCAACGTCTGCAACGCCGAAACGCCGGGGGCCGAGGCGCTCGCGCTCGCCGACTATGTCCTGCGCGTGGCACGCGCCGCCGAGGCTCAGCCGGACGAGGCGCTGCTCGCAGGACGCGTCGATTTTCCGCCCATCGACGCACTGCGGGCCGCGAACACCGCGTAGGGGCGTCGGCGCCATGGCGAAATCGAGCCGCAAGGATCGCACCGCCGCGGCGGAGAAGGCGGCGCCGAGGCCCGAATTCAGCCGCCGCGTCGACGTCTCGCGCATGGGCCGGCTCGAGCACCGGATGGAGATCAAGGCCAATGAAGAGGAGCGCGCGGCGCTGGCGCGGCGCTTCGATCTCGTCGCGCTCACCGAGCTCGCCGCCGCGCTGGTGCTGAAGAAGCGCGGCGACGGCATCGTCGAGGTGACCGGGCGCTGGCACGCGCGCCTGGCGCAGCGCTGCGTCGTCACGCTGGAGCCGGTGCCGGCCGATCTCGCCGACGAGGTGCGCCTCTTCTTCGGCGGCGCGGCGCGCGCCGGCAAGGCGCAGCCCGCGGCCGACCCGCTCGACGACGAGGGCTGGCCCGAGCCCATCGAAGGCGGGGTCATCGACGTCGGCGAAGCGGTGGTACAGCTCCTGGCTGTGGCGCTGGATCCCTATCCGCGCGCGCCCGGCGTCGCCGCAGCGGACGCCACGGGCCGCTAAGCCATTCCCCGCGATGGAACTTCTTCCGTCCGCGGCACGTATGCCGGCGGGGTGTCATGCGATGGCTTCCACGGCACCGATCTCGGAGACCGCGATTCGCGGGCTTGCTCAGGAGCTTGTCGACCACTATGGCGACGGTGCCGCCCTGGCGGCAGCCGACCGCGCCGACGCCATGACCATAATCGGCAACGCCGAGGCGGCGCGCATCTGGACCACGGTCGCGGAGATCATCGCCGCGTCGCAAGGCCGGGTCGGGCGCCCCGACGCCTGAGCCTCGCGCCGGGCGCGGCCCCGACGATTCGCCGCAGCAAAGCCATTGTCTGTCCGGCGCAATTTCGTTATGTAACGGCTTCACGCCCCGGCGGCCCGGCCCTGGGGCGCTTTTCTGTCCGCATCATCCGCTAGCAAGCCCTCCTCGAGGCCCCCATGGCCCTTCCCAAGAAGAAGATTTCCAAGGCCCGCCGCGACCGCCGCCGCGCCCACGACCATCTGAAGCCCACCGGCTACAACGAATGCGCCAATTGCGGCGAGATGAAACTTCCCCATCACGTCTGCCCGGCCTGCGGCTATTATGACGGCCGCGAGGTGAAGCGCGCCGGCGCGACCGAGGCGCAATAGGCGCCGGCCCTCGCAAGGGGGGACGCCCTTCGCCAAGGATGGTGTCCGGCGGTGAGGGAGGCTAGCACGCCAACGTGGCCGAGCGCCTGACCATAGCCCTCGATGCGATGGGCGGCGATAAAGCGCCGCGCAGCGTGGTGCGGGGCGCCAACATCGCGCGCAAGCGCTTCCCGAACGTGGATTTCCTGCTCGTCGGCGACGAGGCCAAGCTCGCGCCGATGCTGAAGCGCATGCCGAAGATGCGCCGCGTCACCAAGATCGTGCACGCGCCCGACCAGGTCGGCGACGAGGACAAGCCGGGGCAGGCGCTGCGCGCCGGGCGCAACTCCAGCATGCGCATCGCCATCGACCAGGTGCGCGACGGCAAGGCGCAGGGCGTCGTCTCGGCCGGCAACACCGGCGCGCTGATGGCGATGGCCAAGGTCGTGCTGCGCACGCTTCCCGGCATCGACCGCCCGGCCATGGCCTCGTTCTTCCCGACCATGAAGGGCGAGAGCGCGATGCTCGACCTGGGCGCCAACATCGAGTGCACGGCCGAGAACCTCGTGCAGTTCGCGATCATGGGCGAACTGTTCGCGCGCATGGTCTTGGGCTCGCTCAAGCCCACGGTCGGCCTCTTGAACGTCGGCTCCGAGGAGCAGAAGGGCCACGAGGAGCTGCGCCAGGCCGCCGCCATCCTGCGCGAGGGCCCGCATGCCATCGATTTCCGCGGCTTCATCGAGGGCGACGACATCGCCAAGGGCACCGTCGACGTGGTGGTGGCGGACGGCTTCTCGGGCAACGTCGCGCTGAAATCGGCCGAGGGCACCGCGCGCCTCGTCAGCGATTTCCTGCGCCAGACCTTCCGCAGCTCGATCCTGGCCATGATCGGCTATCTCTTCGCGCGCCATGCCCTGCGGAAATTGCGTGCGCGGCTCGATCCGCGCCGCTACAACGGCGCCGTCTTCCTGGGAGTCAACGGCATCGTGGTGAAGAGCCACGGCAGCTCCGACGCCCTGGGCTTCGCCACCGCGATCGGCGTCGCCGTCGACATGGCCCGCAACGGTTTCATCGCCAGCATGAAGCGTGAATTCGAGAAGAGTGCCGGAACACCCCTGATTCCCGAAGCGCCCGCCGCCGAGCCACCGAAGCAGGCGGCGGCCGGATGAACGCACCGTATCGCGCCGTCGTCCGGGGCTGCGGCTCGTATCTCCCGGAACGCATCCTCACCAACGCCGAACTGGCCCGGACGGTCGACACCTCCGACCAGTGGATCGTCGAGCGCACCGGCATCAAGCGCCGCCACGTCGCCGCCCAGGGCCAGCTCACCTCGCACTTGGCGCTCGAATCGGCCAAGCGCGCGCTCGCCGCGGCCGGGATGAAGGCGGACGCCATCGACCTCATCGTGCTAGCGACGACGACGCCCGACTCGACCTTTCCCGCCACCGCCACGCGCGTGCAGGCGGCGCTCGGCATCGGCCACGGCGCCGCCTTCGACGTCCAGGCCGTGTGCTCGGGCTTCGTCTATGCGCTGGGCATCGCCAACAATTTCCTGGCGCTCGGCCAGCACGCGACCGCGCTCGTCATCGGCGCCGAAACCTTCACGCGCATCCTCGACTGGAGCGACCGCGGCACCTGCGTTCTCTTCGGCGATGGCGCCGGCGCGCTGGTGCTGGCGCGCGAGAAGGCGGAGGGCGGCGCGCGCCCGCGCGGCGTGCTCTCGACCCACATCCATTCCGACGGGCGGCTCTACGATCTGCTCTATGTCGACGGCGGGCCGTCCTCGACGATGACGACGGGCCACGTGCGCATGCACGGCCCCGAGGTCTACAAGCACGCGGTCAACAAGCTGGCCGAGACGGTGAAGGAGGCGCTCGCCGCCAACGGCCTCTCCGTGGCCGACGTCGATTGGTTCGTGCCGCACCAGGCCAACAAGCGCATCATCGACAGCACCGCGAAGAAGCTCGGCCTCGCGCCCGAGAAGATCATCCTCACGATCGAGGACCACGCCAACACCTCGGCGGCCTCGATTCCGCTGGCGCTCGATGCCGGCGTGCGCGACGGCCGCATCAAGCCGGGCCAGATCGTCGTGCTCGAAGCGATGGGCGGCGGGCTGTCGTGGGGATCGGCGGTCGTCCGCTGGTGACGCCGCCGGACCGCGCGGCTCCGGCCGCGCCTGCCCCCCGGGCTCGAGGTGGACATTGGTGGACATTGGTGGACATTCGTGGACACCGCCGCGCGCGGACAGCCATGAAGGGTCGGGGCGCGGGGAATCGGCCGGCCCAGCCGCCGCGCGAAACGCCTTTGCCGCGAAGCGAATCTTGAAACCCTTGGCTTTCGTTGGCTTTCCTTGGCTTTGCTTGGCTTTCTGACGGCCCTCACCTTGGCTTTGCTTGGCTTTTCGGCGCCACGCACCTTGGCTTTTCTTGGCTTTTTTGGACGCGCGCCTTGGCTTTTGTTGGCTTTTGCGGCTGGCCCGCCGCGTCCGATCGAGGGCGGGCGTAAACCCGCAGGGTGTCAGGAGGGGCGCGGGCCGGCGCGAGCTGAAGCATGTCGACGAATCTCGACGGCGCCAGGCGCCGCCGAAAATTCCTGCAAGACGCCGGCAACGGTCGGCAATGCGCCGCCGATCGCGTGGAGGCGCTCGGCAAAATCCAACCTGCGGCACGCGGTCGGGCGCGCGGTATCAGCCGCCGCGCGGAGCCATGGGGATTCA
Source organism: Alphaproteobacteria bacterium (assembly GCA_036555425.1). GTDB lineage: Bacteria > Pseudomonadota > Alphaproteobacteria > Bin65 > Bin65 > SBBV01. The sequence continues at coordinate 25,597 of DATBLL010000257.1, forward strand.
CAAACTCAAAAGAGCGTCGTCCGCCGCGCGATCAGCACGCGCCGTCCGCGGCCCTGAAAAAAAGGGCCATCGCATTTGTGGAACATATAGGGAACATTGTCAAGCGCGATTTCTTACGCCACAGTTGCGCGAGGCTGGACGGGGCGCGGCTTGCCTGATGGGAAAAAGCCCTGTCCGCCGCCGAGTCGCTGAGGGGCGCTACAGCGGCCGGGACGCGCAAGCGAGTTTTGCGATGGATCTCTACATCTTCGCCCGCTTTCATGCGCGCGAGGGCAAGGAAACCGGCGTTGCGGCGGCGCTCCGCGACGTCGTTCCGCCGTCGCGCGCCGAGCCGGGCTGCCGCGCGATCGCGGCCTTCCGTTCAGTGCGCGACCCGCGCCTCTTCTGGATCCATTCACGCTGGATCGACGAGGCCGCGTTCGAGCTTCACGCCGAGCAGCCGCACACGCGCCGCTTCGTCGAACGTGTGGAACCGCTGATCGACCATCCGCTCGAGGTGACGCGGACGCAGGCGATTGCGTGAGCCGCCCTCGAGACCGGTGTTTCTCGAATCAATGCGCGACCGCTGCTGCGGCGCGCGGTCCCAACATAACCCTCTAAACCAGCAAGAAATTTTACCCGTTCTCCCGTTGACGCGGGGACTCCGCGGGGGCAAGCTTCGCGGGAAGAGGGGGAGCTGAGGGGATGACGAAGACGATCACGCGCGCGGATCTCGGCGATGCTGTCTATCAGACGGTGGGCCTGTCGCGAAACGAATCGGCCAAGCTGGTCGAGCAGGTGCTCGACGAGCTGGTCGAGGCGCTCATCCGCGGCGAGACGGTGAAGCTGTCCTCGTTCGGCAGCTTCATGGTGCGCAAGAAAGGCCAGCGCATCGGGCGCAATCCCAAGACCGGGCAGGAGGTTCCGATCCTGCCGCGCCGCGTGCTCGTGTTCCGCGCCTCCAATCTCCTCAAATCGCACATCAACAAGCCCAAGACCGGCGGCGAGCCGCCGCGCGGGTAAACGCGCAGGAGCCGGAGGGACGTGAAGATTCACCACGATGACACGAAGTGCACGAAGAGGAAGGATTGGCGCGCCTGCGCGCCGGATTTCATGCTTCGTGGCCTTCGTCTCTTCGTGGCGAGGCCTTTCTGCCCTGCTCCGCGGCTTCCGTTCACCTGCACCAGCGCGGCATGAAACCGGCGAAGCCCGAGCCGCCGATCAATGATAACGGCCCCGGTTCCGGCGGCGCCGGGGATCCAGGCGCGCCGGAGGGCGAGGACAAGGCGCCCTCGGCCTATCGCACCATCAGCGAAGTCTCGGTCCTGCTCGAAGTGCCGCAGCACGTGCTGCGCTTCTGGGAGACGAAATTCGCGCCGCTCCGGCCGATGAAGCGCGGCGGCGGCCGGCGCTATTACCGGCCCGAGGACGTGACCCTCCTCGCCAAGATCAAGGGCTGGCTCTACGACGAGGGGCTGACGATCAAGGGCGCGCAGAAGCGCTTGAAGGGCCGCGGCATCCGCCAGGCGCTGGCCGAGGACGAGCCCAAGCCCATCCCGCTTTCCGAGCCGGCGCGGCGCGAATTGGGCGCGCTGCTCGGCGAGCTCAAGGCCCTGCGCGCCGAGCTCGATTGAAGGCAGCCCGCTCCCGCCCTCCGCGAAGAGCGGGGGAGGGCTGGGGTGGGGGTGAAGGCAGGGAAACGGGGCGGGTTCGCACGTACGGCGTCACTTCCAAAGCAAGCACATCTGTCGAGCATTGTCTGGCGGCCTCACCCCCATCCAACCTTCCCCCGCGAGCGGGGGAAGGCTTCTTCATGCGCGCGCCGCCGGGGTCGTGCCCGATCCCGCCACGATCGCGGACTTCACGCGGCGGCTCAGCCGATTGTGGCTCGCTCTTTTCGCCGCGGCCTTGGCGATAGCACTCTACGCCGCGCTGGAGCGGCGCGGGCTGCATGCCGACGGCGCCAGCTATCTGATGCGCCTCGTCGAGCGCGAAATCTTCGATCTCGCCGAGCCGGCGCGGCGGAGCGTGATGGTTCTGCTGCAGGCGCCGGCGCTGGCGGCGATCCGGCTCGGCTGGGTCGATCTCGCCGGCGCGGGCTTCGTCTTCTGCCTCACGCTCGAGCTGGTGCCGTTACTGCTGCTGGCGCTGAGCTACGCGGCGCTGCCGGCGGAGCGGAAGCACTTCTTCTATTTCCCGCTGCTCCACTACCTCGCCGCGGGCTTGAGCGCCGCCGCCTCGCCGATTGCCGAAGGGATCGCGGCGGCCGCGTATTTCTGGCTGCTGTTCTATCTCGTGCTGTTTCGGCCGCTCGGCGCGCCCGGCCTCGCCGCGGTCTTCGCCCTCGCCGTGCCCGTTCTCTGGCTGCACGAGGCGATGGGCGGGTTGTCTCTCGCGCTGGCCGCCGCCGCCGCCTGGCGCCTCTCTGCCGAGCCCGCCCGGCCGCGCCGCGCCGCGCTCGCCGCGCTCGCGCTGTGGTTCCTCGCGATGGCCGCGCTTCATTCCTACAATATCCTGGTGCCGCACAGCGCGGCCAACCGCGCCGGTCTCATCGACAGCCTCGCCGGGGGCTGGTTCCTCCTCGGCCGCGAGGGCGAGATCAACATCCCGGCCTGGGCCGGGCTCTTCGCGCTGCTGGTCGTGAACGCGCTTCCGGCGTTGCCGGCGGCGGGGCCGCGCGCGGCGCGCGGGTCGGCGGGCCTGGTCGGTGTCTTCGCGGCGCTGGCCGCCGCCGGTGTCGGCGCCGCCCTGCTGTGGCCGGCGACGGTGGCGCCGGGGCAGCAGTTCGCGTCGCGGGTCAACCCGGCGATCGTCTCGCTGCTGTTGTCGGCCGGCGTTCTCGGCTCGCTCATGAAGCCGGCGCGCCAGCGCTGGTGGGCTCGGCGCGCCGCGATCGCGGTCTGTGCGATCCTCGGCGCGTCGTGCCTCGCCTGGCACGCGATCGAAGTGCGCTATTGGTCGATCTATCTCGGCACCGTGCGCGGCGTCCTCGCCGAATCACGCGGCCTCGTCCTGCCGCGCGACGTCGCGGCGGGTTTGGGCGTGCGCGACCGCGCGATCGTCCGCAACATGTCCTGGCATTGGGCCTTTCCCGAGCTGAGCCTGGTGCTTGCGCCCGCGGGCAAGGTTTCCGCCATCATCGCCCGCGAGCGGCCGGTGCCGTGGAAAACCTGGGACCCGCGCGAGCCGGATCAGGTCCCGAGGAGCCGCTTCTTCGACATCTCGCCCTATCGTGCGGCGCTCGCGCGGCCCGCCCGATGACGGTGTCGATGCGCGGGAATTCCGGCTTATGATCATGGCCGAAGACCTGCGGCGCCGGGGAGAGGACAATTGAAACACGGAGGGCACGGAGGGCACGGAGGAAGTCGCGGTGCGCCGTTGGCGCGCCTTTCATCTTTCTCCGTGTCCTCTGTGTCCTCCGTGTTTGATTTTGATTTTCTCCGCGGCCGCTGTGATATCGGCCCGGGAGATTGGGGATGACCATGCAGCGAATCCGGCTTTCCGTCGTCGTGCCTTGCTACAACGAGAAGGACGGGCTCGCCGAGCTGCACCGCCGGCTCACGCCGCCCTGCGCCGAGGCCGCCGGCGACGAATACGAGATCGTGCTGATCAACGACGGATCGCGCGACATCACCTGGGCGGTGATGGCCGATCTCGCCAAGCGCGATCCGCATGTGGTCGCCATCAACCTCGCGCGCAATTTCGGCAAGGAGCTGGCGCTCTCGGCCGGGCTCGAGCAGGCGCGGGGCGAGCGCATCCTCATCATCGACGCCGATCTCCAGGACCCGCCCGAGCTGATCCCGGCGATGATGAAAAAGATGGACGAGGGCGCCGACGTCGTCTACGGCCTCCGCCCGCGGCGCGAGGGCGAGCCGCTCTGGAAGCGCGCCACCTCGGCCGCGTTCTACCGCCTGCTCGGCGTGCTGGTCGACATCCCGATCCCGCGCGACACCGGCGATTTCCGCCTGATCTCGCGCCGCGTCGTCGATGCGCTGCTGGCGATGCCGGAGACGCACCGCTATCTGCGCGGCCTCGTGAGCTGGGTCGGCATGCGCCAGGAGCCGATCGAATACCGGCGCCCGCCGCGCCATTCCGGCCACACCAAGTTCACGCCCGGC
>DATBLL010000013.1:0-2868 GCA_036555425.1 Alphaproteobacteria bacterium
CCGAGGCGTTCGAGCGTCCGCTTGCCGGCGTCGCCGTGACGGTCGCGAGCGTTCTCGGCTACGGCGTCGTCTGCCAGGCGACGGGGCTGCTCGCCAGCCTGGCGCGCCTCTCGGGCCGGCCGGGCGAGCGCGGCGGCGGCACGACCCTGGCCCACGCGGTCGGCCTCGTCGCCACCGGCCTCCTCGGCGCCTTCGTCGTCTGGGCGCTCGAGAACCAGGGGCGGTGGTTCGGTTTCGAGATCGGCAGGCCGGCGGTCAGGCTCGTGACGATCTGGTTCTTCGCGCTCTGGGCCATCGTCGGCGTCTACCGCCGCATGCGGCGCGAACTGCAGATGCTGAGCACGCCCTGGGCCTGGCTGCTGTTCCTCGTCGCCTTCGTCGTCTACGGCGAGGGGCTCGCCTATGGCCGCGGCGAGCCGCAGTTGGCGCTGCTGCTCCCCGCCGCCCTCGTCGCGATCATGCTGTGGACGATGAGCGTCATCGAGGCCAAGGACCCGCTGACGCTCAAGCAGTGCCTCGACGCCTGGAGCGAGGGCCGCTGGGCGCGCGCGGCGACGCTGATCCCGCTCTGGCTCGTCAGCTACGCCGTCTTTGCCGGCGTTACGCTTGGCGGCCTCGTCGTGGCGGCGACGGGCGCGCCCGCGCTCGGCGTGCTGCGCATTCCCGGCGAGAGCCCTGCCGACACGATGCTGATCCTCGCCGCCACGTTCCTCTTCGTCACGCGCGACGTTCTCATCGTGCAGATCTTCGCGCTCGGACGCGAGAGTGCGCTCGCCGGGCTCATCGGGGCGATGAGTTGGTTCGTGCTCTATGGCGCGGTTCCCGCGGTCATCATCGCTGGCCGGCAGACCGGCTACCTCGGCCTCGTGCTGCCGACCGGGCAAGGCGGATGGATGATCTGCCTGATCTCGGCGGCGGCGCAGGCGCTGCTCTGCCTCGTGCTCGTCGCCTGGCGCTGGCGCGCCTATTGGCGCGAGAACGCCGCCAGGGCGCCGGCCGCTTAGAAGCCCTTCGGCACCCGGCGCTCCGGCGCGGCGCGCGCCCTTGCCGGAACGGCCAAGCTACGCGATATCCTAAAGTCCGCGGCTGCCCTCCGCGTCACGCCGCCCTGCCCGCAACGCCCCGAGCGTCTCATGGCCAAGTTCGATTTCGACTTCTTCGTCATTGGCGCCGGATCGGGCGGCACGCGCGCCTCGCGCATCGCCGCCACGCACGGCGCGCGCGTGGGCGTGGCCGAAGACCGCTACTTGGGCGGCACCTGCGTCAATGTCGGCTGCGTGCCGAAGAAGCTGTTCGTCTACGCCTCGCATTTCGCCGAGGATTTCGAGGACGCGGAGGGCTTCGGCTGGGCGCCGCTGCCCGCGGCCGCGATCCGCCACGACTGGCCGAAGCTCGTCGCCAACAAGAACGCCGAGATCGCGCGGCTCAACGGCATCTATCGCCGCCTGATCGAGGGCGCCGGCGCGAAGATCTTCGACAGGCGCGCGCGCCTCATCGACACCCACACGATCGAGCTCAAGGATCCGAAGCATCCGAACGCGCCGGCCGAGACCGTCGCCGCCGACAAGATCCTGATCGCCACCGGCGGCTGGCCGGTGAAGCCCGAGATCCCCGGCGCCGAGCTCGGGATCACCTCGAACGAATGCTTCTTCCTCGAGCGCTTTCCCGCGCGCGTGCTGATCGTGGGCGGCGGCTACATCGCGGTCGAATTCGCCGGCATCTTCCACGGCCTCGGCGCCGAGGTGACCCAGATCTACCGCGGCGATCTCTTCCTGCGCGGCTTCGACAGCGATTGCCGCCGCTTCCTCGCCGAGGAGATGCGCAAGAAAGGCGTCGATCTCCGCTTCAATTCCGACATCGCGCGCATCGACCGCCACGGCGGCGGCCTCCGCGCCAAGCTCCAGAACGGACAGGCCGTCGATTGCGACGTCGTCATGTTTGCCACCGGCCGCGCGCCGGTGACGAAGGGGCTCGGGCTCGAAGCCGCCGGCATTTCGCGCGACGGCAAGGGCGCCGTCATCGTCGACGAGGGCTGGCGGACGAGCGTGCCCAACATCTACGCCATCGGCGACGTCACCGACCGGCTCAATCTCACGCCGGTGGCCATCGCCGAGGGCCACGCGCTCGCCGACGCGCTGTTCAATCCGTCGGGGCGCAGCGTGAGCTACGAGAACGTGCCGACCTGCGTGTTCAGCCAGCCCAATCTCGGCACGGTGGGCCTGACCGAGGAAGACGCCGGCAAGCGCTACCGCGCGATCGAGATCTACCGTTCGACCTTCCGCCCGATGAAGCACACGCTCTCGGGCCGCGACGAGCAGACGATGATGAAGCTCGTCGTCGACAAGGCGAGCCAGAAGGTGGTGGGCCTGCACATGGTCGGCCCCGACGCCGGCGAGATCGTCCAGGGCTTCGCCGTCGCCATCAAGATGGGCGCCACGAAGAAGGACTTCGACGCCACCATCGGCATCCACCCGACCGCGGCCGAAGAGCTCGTCACGATGCGCACGAGAGCGAGCGGCCCCTGGCAGGCGCCGATGCGGAAGGCGGCGGAGTGAGCAAAGCGACTTTTCATGCACCGTCATCCCGACCGAAGCGCGGTGCTCTTGCACCGCGCGAAGCGGAGGAATCGCGGCGCAGCTGCGGCACGATCCCTCCACTCCGCACGCGCAAGGGCGCGTGCTCCGGTCGGGATGACGGCTGAAGTGGGAAGGGGCACACGGCCCGGCCGAACCGGTTGCTTGTGCCCATCGGCGGGAGGGCGGTCGTGTTGGTGAGCCGCGCCGGCGCCACGATGCGCCGAGGCGCCTAGCCGCCCGGCCTTGCCCGCCGTCATTTCCCCCGGGAGGGGCTTTGGGGTAAGGAGTGCCC
>DATBLL010000014.1:0-4070 GCA_036555425.1 Alphaproteobacteria bacterium
ATCCCGTGCCGCATTCATCCGTCGACCCTAAGAAACGGCTGCTGGCGCAGCGTTTGCGTGCCAACGTCACCGACGCGGAAACGAAAACTTGGCACATGGTCCGCAACCGCCGCATTCTGGGCGCGAAGTTCCGGCGGCAGCAGGTGATCGGCCCTTACGTCGTCGATTTCTTCTGCCCCGAATTCGGCCTCATCATCGAGATCGACGGCGGCCAGCACGCGGAAGACCAAACCGGCTATGATCGCAATCGCACGCGCTGACTCGAATCGAAAGGCTACCGAGTGATCCGTTTCTGGAACAACGACGTCCTGCTCGAGCTGCGTTCGGTCGCGGATGCGATCTACCACGCGCTTATCGAGCGGGGTGCGCGCGAGCCCACTCAGTCCAGCGCTACGCGCCGGACAGCTCCCCCTCAACGGGGGAGCGAAGAGAAGGTGCGATGACGCCGGCCACCTGGTACTTCGACTTCGTCTCGCCCTACGCCTATCTGCAATCGCGCCTCTTGCACAAGTTCCGCGGCAAGGCGGCGATTGCGATGAAGCCGGTGCTGTTCGCGGGCCTGCTCGGCCACTGGAAGAACGTGGGCCCGGCCGAGTTTCCGCCGAAGCGGGTTTGGACCTATCGTTTCTGCACCTGGTTCGCGCGCGATCACGGGATCCCGTTCAAGTTCCCGCCGCGCCATCCGTTCAATCCGCTGAAGCCGCTCCGGCTCGCGATTGCGCAAGGGGCGGCGCCCGGGGCGGTGCACGCGATCTTCGATTTCATCTGGGCCGAGGGCCGCGATCCGACCGAGAGCGCCGAGTGGAAGGCGCTCGGCGCCAAGCTCGGCGTGGCCGATCCCGATGCGGCGGCGGAGCGCCCGGAGGTGAAAGAGGCGCTCCGCGCCAACACCGAAGCCGCGATCGCCGCCGGCGTCTTCGGCGTGCCGAGCTTCGTCATCGGCGGCGAGCTGTTCTGGGGCGTCGATGCCACCGACTTCGCGCTCCAATTCCTCGAAACCCCCGCTTTGCTGCGCGATCCCGAATTTCAGCGCGTCTCCACCCTGCCCGCCGGCGCCGAGCGGAAGCGGTAGGGAACTGCACATGGAGGCGGAGAGGCGGGGAGAAAGTAAGGAATTGTACCACGGAGGACACGGAGAACACGGAGAAGAGAGCTCTGCGCGCCGCGGGCGCGCGTTTTCTTCTCCTCCGTGTCTTCCGTGTTTCATTTTTCTTCTTCTCCCCGTCTCCCTATTGCATTCAGCTGCTGACGCCGCACGGAGCTGACGACATGTGGACCGTGAGCGTCGTCGTGCCGGGGGAGGCGGCGGGGTTGTTTCAGCTCGCGCTCGAGCCGCTCTGCGTGGCCGTGGCGGCGGAGATCCAGGGCGGGCAGTGGCGCGTGACCTGCTATCGCGAGGCACCGCCCGACACCGCCGCGCTCGAGACGGCGCTTGCAGTCGCCGCCGCCGGCGCCGGCATCGCGCCGCCGCTTCCGAGGCTGGCGCAACTGCCCGAGACGGATTGGCTGGCCGAGAACCGCAAGTCGTTCCCGCCGGTGCGCATCGCACGCTTCTACATCCATCGCAGCCATCACGACCGGCCGCCGGCCGATGGGCGCGTCGCGATCCGCCTCGATGCCAGCCTTGCCTTCGGCTCGGGCACGCACGCCTCGACGCAGGGGGTGCTGCTGGCGCTCGACGCACTGGCGCGGCGCTGTGCGCGGCGCGCCGGGCCGAAGCGCATCCTCGATCTCGGCACCGGCTCGGGCATTCTCGCGATCGCCGCCGCCAAGCTCTGGCCCGCGCGCATCGTCGCGACCGACATCGATCCCGCCTCGGTGCGGATGACCACGGAGAACGCCGCCGCCAACGGCGTCGCCGGCCGCATCGCGGCGCATGTGGGGCCGGGGCTGCGGGCGGCGCCGCGGCAAGGGCGCTACGATCTCGTCCTCGCCAACATCCAGGTGCGGCCGCTGACATCGATGGCGCCGGCAATAAGGCGACGGATCGTGCCGGGCGCGCGCGTAATCCTCTCGGGCCTGCTGCGCGCCGACGAGGCCGAGGCCCTGGCCGCCTATCGCGCCCAGGGGCTCGTGCTCGAGGCGCGTTATCCGCTCGGCGATTGGGTCACACTTGCCCTGCGCCGGCCCGCCTCGGCGCCCCGCCGCCTCGCGCAGGCGTGACTTGCCGCCCGCCGCGGCGGGCCTAGCCTCATAAACAGCCACACGAAGGTTCGACAATGTCCCTGGTCACGCGCCGCGCCCTGCTCGGCACCGCGGCTTTCCTCGGCAGCGCCGCCGCGCTGCCGGCTTTCGCGCAGCAGCGCCTGCGCGCGACGCCGCCCTCCGATGAGGGTCCCTTCTATCCGAGGGGCTTTCCGCTCGATTCGGATGCCGACCTCGTGCAGGTGGCGGGCCGGAGCGGCCGCGCGCGCGGCACGGTCGCTTATCTTGCCGGCAAGCTCGTGAACCGCGACGGGCGGCCGATCTCCGGCGCCGCGGTCGAGATCTGGCACTGCGACGCCGGCGGCGTCTATCATCATGTCGGCGCGGCGAGCCGCAGCGCCGATCCCAATTTCCAGGGCTACGGCAAAACGCGGACCGGCGCCGACGGCGCGTTCCGCTTCCGCACGATCAAGCCGGTGCCCTATCCCGGCCGCACGCCGCACATCCACGTCATCGTGGCGGGGCAGGGCCTGCCGAAACTTACGACGCAGCTCTACAACGCCGGCGAGGCGCAGAACGAACGCGACTTCCTCTTCCGCGCGATCGCGCCCGAGGCGCGCGCGGGCGTATTGATGAATTTCCGCCCCGGGCCGCAATTCGAGGCCGGCGCGCTGACGGCGGAGATGCGGCTGGTGATGGCGGTGTGAACGATCGGACGGCGTTCCCTCACTTCCCATTCGCTGCGTTCGCAGCGAACGGGCCCCTTCTCTCCCGCTGCGCGGGAGAGAAAAGCGGGGGCGCGGGCGCATTCACTTCTTCTCTCTCCCACGAAGTGGGAGAGAAGGGGCCCAGGCAAAGCCGAAGGCTTTGCTCGGGAAGTGAGGGCCGCCGCCAGCGCAAAGAAAAAGCGGCGGTCCCTGGGGGAAGGGACCGCCGCCAGTCTGGACCAGGCTTGGGAGGGGAAGCCCTGGTCTTCGGGGAAGCGTTAGGCCGCGCGCGGCTTGGTGAGCGGCGCGTTGGAGTTGGCGGGCTCGGCGTCGCCGCGAGCGGCGTCGCGGCCGTGCTTGAACGCGTGGGCGATGCCGCCGCGCGAGAGGCCGAGGTCGCGGAGCATGTGGTCGTCCATATTCATCAGCTCTTCGAGCTGGCGCTCACGTTGGGCGCGGGCGCGCAACGGCTCGACAAGGTGACGCTTGACCAGCCCCTTGACGCCGCTGAAGGCCTTGCCGATCAGCGCGGCGGCGGCCTGGGCGCGCAGCTCGCGTGCGGCGCGATAGACGGCGAATTCGTCGACGAAGGGTTTTCCGTTGGTGGGGGTCATGGCTTGCCTCATAATGCTTGGGGACGGTTGTGCCGGCCCTGTTGGACCCTTAGATACGTCTCGCAAGTGCGAAATAAAATTACCCGATGCTGCATTGCAGTAATGCACTGAGAGCATGTCACATGCTTTGTGTTGCGACATTTTCGGCCTGAGCCATACTCTTGACGCATAGCTTACCATGACCGAGCTGCCGATCCCTCCCCGCAAGGCCGCTTCGACGGCGCCGGCCGAGGCGCGGCTCGCGGCGCTGCGCGCGGCGCTGGGCCAGGCCGAGTTGCACGGCTTTCTGGTGCCGCGCGCCGACGAGCATCAGGGCGAATACGTGCCGCGTTCGGCCGAGCGCTTGGCCTATCTGACCGGCTTCACCGGCTCGGCCGGGCTCGCGATTGTGCTGGCCGAGCGCGCCGCCGTCTTCGTTGACGGGCGCTACACGCTGCAGGCCGGGGCCGAGGTCGACGCCCGGCTCTACGAGATCTGCCACCTCACCAAGACGCCGCCGCACGACTGGCTCGCCGGCGCGGTGAAGCGCGGCCAGCGCATCGCCTACGATCCCTGGCTGCACACGCCGGACGGCGTGGCGCGGCTCAAGGCCGCGGCAACGAAG
>DATBLL010000039.1:0-12381 GCA_036555425.1 Alphaproteobacteria bacterium
GCCCGAGGTGAGCGGCACGGTCGAAAGCCAGAGCAGGCCCATGGCGGCGGCGAAGAGATAGACCGTCCATTGCGAGATCGGCAGCGTGATGAACAGCGCGATCGCCACCGCGCGCGCAATGTAGATTGCGGCGAGCGAATACTTCTTGCTGAACTTGCCGCCGACATAGCCGGCCGTGAGGCTGCCGATGATGTTGAAGAAGCCGACGAACGCCAGCGCCGTGGCGCCGGTCCCGGGCGGCAGCCCGCGGTCCGCGATGTAGGCGGGCATGTGGACGAGGATGAACGCCACGTGGAAGCCGCACACGAAGAAGCCGGCGACCAGGAGGTTGTAGCTCCGGTGCGCGAAGGCCTCGCCGAACGCTTCGCGGATCGTCTGGTCGCGCATGCCGGGCGCGGGCGCGCCCTTGCCGGTGACGGTGGTCGCGAGCGGGATCACGATCAGCACGCAGGCGGCCAGCAGCAGCAGTGCTACGTGCCAGCCATAGGCTTGCAAGAACGCCTGGCCGAGCGGCACCATCGTGAACTGGCCGATCGAGCCCGAGGCGGTGGCGATGCCGAGCACGAGCGAGCGCCATTTTGGCGTCACCTTGCGCGCCATCGTCGCCATCACGATCATGAACGAGGCGAAGGCCGTGCCGAGGCCGACGAGGACGCCGGCCGTGAGATGCATCTGCCAGGGCTCGGACGAGTAGGCCATGAGCGCCACGCCGGCGGCGTAGATCACGGCGCCGACGGCGACCACGCGGCCCGAGCCGTATTTGTCGGCGAGCATGCCCGCGAAGGGCTGGCCCGCGCCCCAGATGAGATTCTGGATCGCGATCGAGAGCGCGAACACTTCGCGCCCCCAATGGAACTCGGTCGAGATCGGCGTGAGGAACAGGCCGAATCCGGCGCGCGCGCCGAACGAAATGACGCCGATCAAGCAGCCGCAGACGACGATGACGCCGATAGGCAGGCGCCACGCGGACGGGACGAAGCTCATGGGCGGTCGAGTCCCCAGGATTCGAAAACGCGGGTAACTACCCGAATGATAAGTTCGCCTTTTCGCCGCGACAACCCGCGGCGCGCATATTCGCCATGCGGGGCCCGGCGTATCGAGACGAGTCGGAGCGAGAGCCGGTCACGCTAGCCAAGTACGCGCCGGGCGACACACGATCATTTCTCGCCCGATGCGTGAGCGCGGCTCAGCTTGGCGGCGGATTCACGTCGCGCCGAGGCGCTGGCGCAACGCGTATTTCTGTACCTTGCCGAGCGAGGTGCGGGGCAGCGGGCCGTCAAGGAATATCACGTCGCGCGGATGTTTGAAGCGCGCGAGGCGGTTCTGGAAGAGGCCGATGACCGCTTCCTTCGTCATCGCGCGTCCCGGTTTCAGCACCACGCAGGCGACCGGGATTTCGCCCCAGCGCTGGTCGGCGCGGCCAATCACGGCGAACTCGGCGATGTCAGCGCAATCGGCGAGCACGTTCTCGAGCTCCGCCGGATAGACGTTCTCGCCGCCCGAGATGATCATGTCCTTCTTGCGGTCGTCGACGTAGTAGAAGCCCTCGGCGTCGCAATGCGCGACGTCGCCGGTCTTGAACCAGCCCTCGGCGTCGAAGGATTCGCGCGTCGCCTCGGGATTGCGCCAATACTCCTTCAAGAGCGCGGGCCCGCGCAGCCAAATCTCGCCGCGCGCGCCGGTCGGAACGTCACGGCCCGCATCGTCGACGAGCCGCGCCTCCATGTAGGGCACGGGTTTCCCCGCCGAACTGCTCTTGCGCTTGCCGTCGGCGATCGAGGAGGCGATGGCGGTCGGCCCGGTCTCGGTCATGCCGTAGACCTGGTTGAACGGCACGCCGCGGTCGGTCCAGGGCTTGATCACGGCATCGGGCACGACCGACGAGCCGCCGCAGATGCACTTCAAGCAGGTGATGTCGGTCGTAGCGAAGTCGGGATGCGCGATGAGCGCGGCCGAAACCGCGGGCACGGCCAGGAGCAGCGTCGGGCGACTCTTTGCGATCTCGGCCAGTACGGCGCCCGGCTCGAAGCGGCGGTGGATCGTGATCGTGGCGCCCCAATGCACGGCCGGCGTCGTCTGGATGTGCATGCCGCCGGCATGGAACATCGGGATCGCGGTCAGCACGTGATCCTGCGGCGTCAGCTCGAAGACGTAACCGGAGTTGATCGCGTTGTAGAACACGCCCTCCTGCGTGCGCACCGAGCCCTTGGGCTTACCGGTCGTGCCCGAGGTGTACTTGATCTCGCACGGCGTCGCGAGATCGCGCTTGGGGTCGGGCGGCAGCGGCCGGGCGGCGGCGAGCATCGCCTCGTAGTCGAGCCAGCCGGGCCCCGGGCCCGCGGGGCCGCGAAAGGCGACGTAGCGCAGCGATTCGAACTGGCTGCGGATGCGGCCGACGTCATCCCAATATTCGGGCTCGACCAGGAGCGCCGCCGGCGCCGCGTCGCCGATCTGGTATGCATGTTCGGAGGGCGTGAGCCGCCAATTGAGCGGCACGATCATCGCCCCGATGCGCGCGCAGGCGAAGAACAGCGCGAGCAAGTCGGGAGAATTCAAGCCGAGATGCGCGACGCGGTCGCCTTCGCCGATCTTGAGCTCGCGCTTGAGCGCCGCGGCGAGCCGGCCGACGCGGTCCTCGAACCCGGCATTGCTCCAGTCGCCGCGCTCGAAGCGGATGGCGATGCGCTCGGGCGCCCAATGCGCGCGGTGCGCGACCCAATTCGAGATATCCATGCCGCGATCCCCGCCGGCGCGAACGCTATTTCTCGCCCGGATCGAACAGGCTCTCGCGCCCCAGCCGCTCCAGGCAGATCTCCGCGGTCCAGGGCAGCATCAGCGAGCCGCAGCGGCTGTCGCGATAGAGCCGTTCGATGAGGAAGTTCTTGAAGATCGAGCGCCCGCCGCAAACGCGGATCGCGAGCCGGCACAGATCGTTCGCGTATTCCATCACCGTGTATTGCGCGGCGTAGGCGCGGAGGCGGTCTTCCTTCGGCGGGCTCAAGCGCGCCTCGTGCATCACGCGCCACCAGAGGGCCTTGGCCTGCTCGAGCTTGATGCGCATCTCGGCCACGGCCATCTGCTTGGCCGCGCTGTGGCGCGCGCCGCCCGCGGGCGGCGCGCCTTCGACCTCGCCGCGCAGATAGCCGACCGTGAAGTCGAACGCCGCCTGCGAAATGCCGAGATAGGAGGGCGTGAGCGAGACGAACATGTGCGGCCATTTCAGCGCCGCCTCGTAGTAGATGCCCGGCGGCATCAGGAGATTGTCCTCGGGCACGAATACGTCCTTGAAATCGAGCGAGCGCGAATCGGTGGCGCGCATGCCGAGCACGTCCCAGCCGCCGAACAGCTTGACGCCGTTGGTCTTGGAGGGAACGGCGAGCAGGATCGTGTTCTTCACGTCGTGCATGCCGTCCTTGTCTTCCTCGGTGCAAACGACGGCGTAGTAGTCGGCATAGCCCGAGAGCGAGGCGAAGTGCTTCATCCCGTTGACGAGATAGCCGCCGTCGACGCGCTTGGCGCCGGTGCCGAACGGCGATTTTCCCGCCGCCGCGGCGCTGTTGGGCTCGGAGAAGGGCTGCGCGAAGATGGCGCCTTCGTTCACGACCTTGTCGTACATGCGCGCGCGGCGCGTCTCGTGCCTCTTCTTCGCCTCGGCCGGCAGATCGAAATCGTCGACGATGACGCTCAACCACATCACCGTGGCGGCATGCATGTTGAAGGTAAGGGCCGTGGCGCCGCACCAGCGCGCGAGCTCGGCGCTGAACACCGCGTAGTCCGTGTAGCTGCCGCCCAGGCCCCCGTAGCGCCCCGGCACGTTGATCGCGTGCAGCTTGGTGCGCTTCAGGTCGGCGTAGTTCTCGACCGGGAAGCGGCCCTCGTCGTCATAGGCGAAGCCGCGCTGCTGGAATTCGGGGCCGAGCGCCCTGACCGCGTCGACGAAGCGGCGCTGCGAGGCGGAAAGCGGCGAGAACATGTCGGCGACGGCGGGCATCGATCGGTCTCCGGTCAGGCGAGCGTGGCGAGGAATTCGTCGAGGGCAGCCGCAAACGCGGCTGCTTGCTCGAAATTGGCGAGATGGCCGGCGCCGGCGATGCAGCGATAGGTAGCGCCGGGAATGCGCGCAGCCATGCGCTCCATCGTCTTGGGCGGCGCGAGCGTGTCGTGCTCGGCGGCGAGCACGAGCGTGGGGCAGGCAATGCGGGCGAGATCGTCGAGGCGGTTGAACGTGACGATGCATTCGAGCGCGGCGCGATAGGCCGCGGCCGGGATTGCGGCCATGCTGGCAATGGCGCGGCGCCGCGCAGCTTCCGGCGGGTGGGGCCCGAACAAGCCCTTCGTCAGCTCCTCGGCGATTTCGGGCATCGTCTTGCCGGCGTCGAGCGGCGCGAGCCGTTGCGCCAGGAACTCGTTCTTGAACGTGTCGTCCCTGCCGCCGAACACGGCGCTGGTGGCGAACAGCACGAGACCCGAAACGCGCTGCGGGAAACGCGCCGCAGTCTCCTGCGCGATCATGCCGCCGAGCGAATGGCCGACGAGCACCGCTTTCTCCGCGCGCTCGGCATCGAGCACGGCGATCACCGCTTGCGCAAGCGCCTCGAAGGTGAGCGGCGCGATCGCCGGGGAGGCGCCGTAGCCCGGCATGTCCCAGGCCAGCGCGCGCCACGACTTTGCGAGCCGCCGTAGCTCATCGGCGAAGGAATCGCGGTTGCCGCCGATCCCGTGCAGGAACAGCACGGTCCCAAGGCCAACGCCCGCGGCCGCATAGGCCGGTGTCGGAACGCGGCGCGACATCGGCGTCAGGCGAGCGGCGCCTGCAGCACGCCGTCCTTGACGGCGGTCTGGTTGTCGAGCGTCACCGTGCAGTGGCGCATCGGCAGATCGAAATGCCCGAGGGTGTGGCGGCCGGCGGTTTCGTTGGCGCCGGTCGAATAGAGGAAGTTGCCGGCGAAGGCGCGCAGCTCGATTCCGTTGAAGTCGCGCTTATCGTAAAACGGCAGGCTGTCCCAGCGCGCGCCCGGGTTCATGCCCCAGCCGACATGGCTGACGGCATAGGCTTCGCGGTCGCCCCAGGCCGCGATGTAGCTGCGGAAAAGCTCGGCATCGAGGCCGTCGCCCGCGACCTTCGTCACGTAGTCGTTTTCGACCGTGAGCGTCACCGGCGTTTCGAGATAGCGCTTGAAGGTCAGGTTCGCGTCGCCGGGGGCCATGACCAGCCGCCCATTGGTGGTGTTCTTGGCGGGGAAGCAGAGGCAGAGCCCGCCCGGCCAATGCGTGAACGTGCCGGGGCGCTTCGTGAATCCCCAGACGCCGCCCACGACCGCTTTCTCGAGCAAGACCGTAAGGTCGGTGCCCGCAGGCGAGGTGACGCGCATCTGCTTGGCGCCGCGCAGCATCTTCATGCCGGTCTTGACGCGCTCTTCGAGCGCGGCGTCGGGTGTGAGGCGCTCCAGCGCATCCGGATGCTCGTTCGAGATGTAGAGGCCGCGCGCGCCCATCTTGAGGATTTCGGGCAGCTCCGGCGCATGCATCATGCCTTCGACGGTGAGATCGGCGAACAACACGCTGCCGCCAAGCGCCTGGATGACCGGCTTCAATCCGCCGACCGTGTTGGTGGCGCCGGTCGAGCGGATCGGCACGGGGACGGTCTGCGCCGGGCTCGGCACCACGACGTGGAACGGCTTGGCGCCGAGGCGGAGCAGCGCCAGCTCGGCGAGATGCACGTTGATCGGCCGCGACTGCGTCTCCGAGAAGATCGCGACCGGATCGCCGGCCTTGACGTCGCAAAGCCCGAAGACGCGGGCAAAGGCGTCGATCCACTTGCCTTCGATGCGTTCCTGCAGCATGGCGGCCGCTCCCTCGTTCGATGCCGCCTTTCTAGCACGGCTTGCTTTGTATGAAAAGTCATATTATGATTTTTCATGTAAATCGCGAGAGGCCGATGGCCAGCCCCGCCCGCGCGCGCGCCGCCGCAGCCGAGATCCGGCCCGGCCCCGCGCCCGATTTCGTCGAGGACTATCTCCTCTATCTCCTCGCCCGCGCCAGCGCCGGGGCCAGCGCGCAGTTCCACGCGGTGGTGAAGTCGCGTGGAATATCTGTGCTCGAGTGGCGCGTGCTCGGCCAGCTTGCGAGCGGCCCGGCGACGGTCAGCATGCTGGCCGAGCGCGCGCTCTCGCAGCAGCCGACCTTGACCAAGGTCCTCGACCGCATGGCGGCGGAGGGGCTCGTCGTCCGCCTCGAAGATTCCGCGGATCGCCGCCGGGTCTCCGTGCGCTTGACGGAAAAGGGCCAGCGCCTCGCCGCCGAGCTCGTTCCGCTCGCGCGCGAGCACGAGGCGCGCGTCCTCGCCGGCTATGCCCCGCGCGAGGCGGCAGCCTTGAAACGGGCGCTCAAGACCCTCATAGCGCGGACCGGCCGCTAAGCAAAAAAAACCGTTCGCCAGCGCCGCCGCACGCGGTTATCGTTCGTTGCTCCCCGGATGGAAAGCAACCGGTACGGAACGGAAGCGACCCATGGCCGATCTCATCGATCTGCGCGAGGACAAGTCCTACGACAAGGCCCTTTCGCTCGCCGAGAAGCATCTCGAAACCGCGATCAAGGCCAGCGGCGATCTCGCCGACTACCTTCCGGTCGCGATGATCGAGGCGGCGGTCAACCAGTCGGCGGATCTCGCCGATCCGGACGAGCTCGCGGATTTCCTACGCGAGCTCGCCGATTCCCTCCTCGGCGACGACAAGAGCGGCGACGACGACAGCGACGACAAGGATCGCGACGACCGCTGAGCGCCGCGCACGCGGCCCGCTGCTCTCAAGTCACGGCGGTCCGGGAGCGCGCGCGCTCGACAGAACCAACGGATTTCCGGCACCGGACCAAATTTGCGCTTCTGGCCCACCATCGCGTTCGGAACCGAGGGCTACCCGGAAAAGGTCGCGCGCCGCCTGCGCGCGGTCAACATCACGGCCTGGATCGCTTCGCCGGTGGCCGCGGCATTCGCGTTCTTCCAGGCGATCGACGATTTCCACCGGCTCAAGATCCTCGTCGCCATCAACGCCGTCGACGCGCTGGTCTGGGGGACCGTGCCGCTGCTGCATCGCTTCGGGCCCAGCACAGGCGCGCTCGTGCTGGCCGGCAGCGTCTACGCCTCGAATCTCGCACTGACGGCGGCGCTCGGTACCGGCTCGGGGATCCATCTTTATTACATCGCCGCGGCGGCGCTGTCCGTGCTGTTCCTCGGCGTCGAGCGCGTGATCCTGCCCGCCCTGGTGGTGGCCCTGGGCGCAGTGATGTTCGTGATCGCGCAGCTCGTGCTGCCGTTTCGCACCGATCTCGTGCCGCCGCCGGTCTTGATCGCGAATTTCGTCGTCTCGTCTGCGGTCACGGTCGCCATTCTCTTCGCCGTGGTGTTCTACGCAGTGCGCCAGATCGCGCGCGCCGAGGCCGCGGCCGAGCGGGAATTCGCGCGCTCGGAATCGCTCCTCACCAACATCCTGCCGCCGGCCATCGCTTCGCGCCTGAAGCAGGGGCGCGAGGCCGTCATCGCCGACAGCTATGACGATGCCTCG
This sequence comes from Alphaproteobacteria bacterium, assembly GCA_036555425.1. Lineage (GTDB taxonomy): Bacteria > Pseudomonadota > Alphaproteobacteria > Bin65 > Bin65 > SBBV01. The sequence continues at coordinate 7,560 of DATBLL010000039.1, forward strand.
ATCCTCTTCGCCGACATGGCGGGCTTCACCGCGCGCGCGTCCGACACGAAGCCGGTGAGCCTCGTCCTTTTCTTGAACGACCTCTTCAGCGCCTTCGACCAGCTCGTCGAGCGCTACAGCCTCGAGAAGATCAAGACGACGGGCGACGCCTACATGGTCGTGAGCGGCGTGCCCGAGCAGCGCGCCGGCCACGCCGAGGCGATCGCGCGCTTGGCACTCGACATGCGCGACGCGGTGAAGGCGATCGCCGAAACCTCGGGCCGCGCGCTTTCGATCCGCATCGGCATCAGCGCGGGGCCCGTGGTGGCCGGCGTCGTCGGCACCAAGAAATTCTTCTACGACGTTTGGGGCGACACCGTGAACGTGGCCAGCCGCATGGAATCGACCGGCGAGCCCGGCAAGATCCAAGTCTCCGAAGTCGCCTATGCGCGCCTCAAGGACCAATTCGCGTTCGAGGCGCGCGGCGAAATCGAGGTGCGCGGCAAGGGCAAGATGCGGACGTGGTTCTTGCTGGGGCCGAAAGCCGCGGCGTAGGCGCGCGTTCCGCGCACCGGCCGTCTCTTCCCATCGTCGCGCGAAGGGCGCCTCGATGGACCCCTTCTCTCCCACTTCGTGGGAGAGAAAAAAGTGAGAGCCGACGGCGCTATATCTTTTCTCTCCTGCGCAGCGGGAGAGAAGGGGCCCATTCGCCGCAACAGCGGCGGGTGGGAAGTGAGGGCAGCCGACGCGCGACGGCGCTACTGACGCTGATGCTTCTTCTTCTCGCGCAAATCGAAGGCGCCCGGCAGACTGCGCGGGTCGGTGCCGGCGGGGAAGAGCTGCGTCTTCTGCACCTTCTGTGTTGAGGTGAGCGGCAGCGCATCGCGGAACATCACCCAGCCCGGCGCCTTGTAATAGGCGAGCTTGCCGAGCGCGTGCTCGGCGAGGGCCGCGGCGGTGGCGGCGTCGGGCGCATGGCCCTGCTTCAGCACGATGCAGGCCATCACCTCTTCCTGGCGCATCTCGTCGGGCACGGCGATGGCGGCGGCGCGCTCGACGGCGGGATGGGTCTGCAGACATGCCTCGACCTCGGCCGCGGCGATGTTCTCGCCCGAGCGGCGGATGATGTTCTTCTTGCGGTCGAGGAAGACGAACATGCCGTCGTCTTGCTGCAGACAAGTGTCGCCGGTGTGGAACCAGCCGCTGCGCCAGGCCGTGGCCGTGGCCTCGGGATCCTTGAGGTAGCCCGAATAGAATCCCCGGCGCGGATCCGCGCCCGGTGCCCGCACCACCAATTCGCCCGGCGTGCCGCGCGGCACCTCGTTGTCGCGCTCGTCGACGATGCGGCCTTCCATCCAGGCGTTGGATTTGCCGATCGCGCGGCGGTCGGTCTGGCGCGGCTCGTGTGCGTCCTTGATGAAATTGCCGGTCTCGGTCATCGCCCAGCCTTCGGCAATGGGAAATCCGAAGCGCTCCTGGAAGCGCGCGCGGCCGGCCGGATCGACGCCAGCGCCGAAGCCGAAGCGGACCTTGTGCTGCCTCTCCTCCGGCGTCTCGGGCTGATTGAGGAGGGCCGGCACCATGATCCCGAGATAGTGGATCGCCGTGGCGCCGCTCGCGACGACGTCGTTCCACCAGCTCCGCGCGTGGAAGCGGTCGGCGGTGATGAGGCAGTTGCGCGTCACGACCGCCGTGGTGAAGGTCACGGCGCCGCAATTCTGGTGGAAGGTCGGCAGCGGATTGAGAATGCGGTCTGCGCCGGGCCGCAGCGCGATCACGCCGCCCATGCGCGCATATTCGTTGGCGACGTTGAGGAAATAGAAGTTCGAGATGATGCAGCCTTTGGGCCGGCCGGTCGTGCCCGAGGTGTAGAAGAGTGCCGCTTCGGTGCTCGCGCCGGCCTGGCCTGCGCCGCGACGGGCGGGCGAGGGCAGCGCTGCCGGCGGCGCGAGTCCGTTCACGACCGGCAGGGATTTCGCGCGCCGCCGCGCCACCGCTTCGAGATCGGCGATGCGCTCCGGAACGGCCACGGCGAGATCGGCCTCGGAGTGCTCCATCTGATAGAGCATCTCGTCCGGTGCGTAGTCGGGATTGACCGGCACGATGCCGGCGCCGAGCGCGTTCAGCGCCAGGAGATGGAGAAAATGCTCCGGCCGGTTGTAGAGCAGCAGCGCCACGCGGTGGCCGACGCCGTAGCCGGCCGCGCGATAGAGTGCGCTCAGCGCCGCGACGCGGCGCGCCGCCGCGCCGTAGGTGATCTCGGTCCTGCCGTCGATCTGCCAGCCGGCGCTCGGCGTCAGCGCGAGGAACGGCTTCTCGGGAACGGCGCGCGCGGCCGCCGCGAAGGCTTCGTGCACCGTCGCGTACGCTATCGCCGTCGGATCGTCGCCCTTCACGGCGGCCCGGCCAGATAACCGTCGCCCGACCGCTATTCCGCCGCCGCCTTCATCTGCCGCGCCGCGCGGATCTTGGCCTTCTCTTCGTTCCACGCCTTCAACTTGCCATGCGCTTCCTTCGCGGCCTTCTCGACGTAGGAGGCCGGGCCGATCTCGTGCGTGAGCTCGAGGCGGTAACCGTTGGGATCGAAGAAATAGATCGACTTGATGAAGTGGTGATCGGTGATGCCGACCACGGGAATGCCGTGCGCCTCGAGCCGCGCCTTGGCCTGCTCCACCTCCTCGACGCTGTTCATGCGCAGCGCCATGTGATTGACCCAGGCGGGCGTGTTCGGCGAGGGATCGGGTGCGAGATCGTCGCCGAGGTCGAAGAAGGCGACGCAGGAGCCGTCGCCCATCTTGAAGAAAAGATGGACATAGGGGCAGTGCTGCTTCGTGCTCGGCACGTAGTCGGCCTTGATGATGTGCACCAGCGGCAGGCCGAGGATGTCTTCGTAGAAGTGGCGCGTCTCCTCGCCGTCGCGGCAGCGATAGGCCCAGTGATGCAAGCCTTCGATCGGCGGCATCTTGGGGACATTGGGCGTCATGGCTTCTCTCCGTCTCGGGCGGCAATGCCACTAATATTGCAGCGCCGGCGGCCGATGGCCATGCCCAAATCGGATGGCGAACATGCAGCTATCGGGAACGATGGCCGCCCCCAAAAGCAAAGCGGCCCATCCCCCAACGGACGGGCCGCGTCGGCCGTTCCGGCCTTCGCTTAGTAGCAGTACCAGCGATAGAAGTAGCGGTACTGGTAGCCGTTGGTGACATAGAAGTAGCGGTAGTAGCAGGCCGTCGGCGCGATGCTCGATTCCTTGCCGATCTGCGGGCCGATCCCGGCATCGGGCGAGCTGGCCGAAGCGGTGCCGGCAAGGCCGATCGAGAGCGCGGCGACGGCGGCAAGGGTGAGAAGGGTCTTCATGGGCGTGGTCCTCAGGGGCTAGCGTTTGATCCATCGGGGCGCTGTCCGCCGCCCCATCTGATGCGGACTATGCCCAAGCCCGCCGCGGCCCGCAGTGAAGCCGTTCACCTCCGGTTCATGAAGTGGATCACACCCGTCGCTGCCCCTTGGTCTCGAGCCGAGCGGTGATGTCGTCCAGCATCGCGTAGAAAGCATCCAGCCGCTCGGCGCCCACCAGCGCCGCGATCTCGCGGTAATGCGCCTCCGAATGCGGCGCCACGGCTTGGAACAGCTTGCGGCCGGAAGGCGTGATCTCGACGACGACGCGGCGCTGATCGGCGGGATGAGCGCGGCGCGCGACGAGCTTCTTCGCCTCGAGCGTGTCGACGATGCGGCTCAAGCTGGCCGGCAGGATGCAGCATTGCTCCGCGAGGGTACCGATGTCGGCGGTCTCGGGCTCGACGAGCGCGCGGATCACGCGCCACTGCTGCTCGGTGACGCCGTGGCAGTGCAGCATCGGCCGGAAGCGCTGCATCACCGCCTCGCGCGCGCGCAGGAGCTGCATCGGCAACGAGCGCGCGAAGGCGCGCATCGGCAGCTTCGGCGCGCCGGTGCCCGCCGCGCCTTCAGCGCGATCCGCCGCGATCTGATCGGCGCGCGCCGTTCTTTCCGTCATTGCGGCTCGTCGATGATCGTGTTGGCGAGCGTGCCGATGCCCGAAACCTCGACCTCGACCCTGTCGCCGGGCTTCAGCCATTTTGGCGGATCGAAGCGCGCGCCGGCGCCGGTGGGCGTACCGGTCGCGATCACGTCGCCCGGCACAAGCGTCGTGAACGTCGAGATGTATTGGAGCAGGTATTCGAACGGAAAGATCATGCTCTCGACCGTGTCCTTCTGGCGCACCTCGCCGTTGACGCGCGTCTTGAGCCGGAGCTTGCCGAGGTCGCCGATCTCGTCGGGCGTCACCATCCACGGCCCCATCGCGCCCGAGCGGTCGAAATTCTTGCCCTGCGTCACGTTGAACTTGCCGTGGCGCAGCCAGTCGCGCAGCGTGCCTTCGTTGAGGCAGGTGAAGCCGGCGATGTGCGAAAGCGCGCTGTCGCGCGGAATGCGCCGTCCCGCCTTGCCGATGACGAGCGCGATCTCGCCCTCGTAGTCGAGCTGCTCGGACACCCGCGGCCGTACGATCGGCGTGCCATGGCCGACAAGCGAGTCCGGGGCGCGATAGAACAAGCTCGGATACTTCGGCAGCTCCGAACCGTCGCGATATTCCTCGTTGCGGTTCGCATAGTTGACACCAACGCACAGAATTTTCTCGCCGCCGATCACCGGCGGCAGCAGCGTCGCGTCGCCGAGGGCGAAATCGGGCGGGGTGTTGCCGGCGGCAGCGAGACGACCAAGGGCGTCCGCGCGCAGCGCGTCCACGAGCCGCGGCAGATCGGGGTGGCGCCGCGACAAGTCGACGATGCCGTCGCCGACTAGCGCGCCCCAGCCGGCGCGGCTCGCG
>DATBLL010000028.1:0-19684 GCA_036555425.1 Alphaproteobacteria bacterium
GCGGCGTTCCTTGCGGTCCGGCGGAGGCAGGCGTCTCTTGCAGTGCGGCGGGGGCCATCGCGCGCAGCAGATAGCGAACGACCCGCCGCGCATCTTGTTCGAGATCCTTGTGCGCGAATTGCGCGATGAGAGTGGGGTGCAGCACGCCGGTGCAGGCGGTGCACACCGCGTCGGAGGCGTCCGTGGGCGCGACCTCGGCCCCGAATTCGCCGCGGCGCACGCCGTCGGCGATGAGCTCGGCGATCATCTCGTGCAACGCCGCGATGTGGCGCTCGACCGCGGCCCAATTCTCCTCCATGCCGGCCGCGACCATGTCGTGCAGGCGCCGTTCGGATACGCAGCGGGTCTTGTTGTAGCGATGCAGCTCGATGACGAAGCGTTCGAGCCGCTCGGACGCGGGCCTGTCCTCGGCCATGATGGCACGCAGCAGGCCGTGCACCTCGGCGAAGTGCTTCTCGCAGATGGCCTCGTTGATCGCGGACTTGGACGCGAAGAAGCGGTAGATGTTTGCCGGCGACATGCCGAGCGCGCGTGCGATGTCGGCCACCGCCGTCTTGGCATAGCCGACGCGGCGGAACTGCTCCTCGGCCACTTCGAGGATGCGCGAAACCGTTCTCTCGCTGGTTTGGGGGCGCCGCGACGACATTGATATCGGCCGTAATTGAAGACTGACGATTTATATCAGTCGTCAGGCGAGCCGGTCAACGAGAGTCTTGGTGCAATGCAATATATCAAAAAATAATACGTATTTATAGATACTTACGGAAGAGCGTAGCTAAGGTTCACTGACATCGAGGGCATAGCCGGCGGAGCGGACCGTGCGGATTACGTCGGGCTCGCCCTCGCCGTTGATGGCCTTGCGCAAGCGGCGGATGTGGACGTCGACCGTGCGCGGCTCGACATAGACATCATGGCCCCAGACCGAATCAAGCAACTGCTCGCGCGCGAAGACGCGGCCGGGGTGCTCGAGGAAGTGCCGGAGCAGGCGGAATTCGGTGGGGCCGAGATGGACGGCGCGGTTGTTGCGCGTCACGCGATGGGCGGCGAGGTCCATCTGGATGCCGGCATAGGCGAGCACCTCCTCGGCCGTGGAGGGACGCGAGCGGCGCAGCACGGCGCGCACGCGCGCCACCAGCTCGGTCGGCGAGAAGGGCTTGGTGACGTAGTCGTCGGCGCCGCTGTCGAGGCCCCGCACGCGGTCAGCCTCCTCGCCGCGCGCGGTCAGCATGATGACCGGCACGTCGCGCGTCTCCGCCTTCCTGCGCAATTGGCGGCAGACTTCGAGCCCCGAAACCGAGGGCAGCATCCAATCGAGCACGATGAGATCGGGGCGCCGTTCGGAGACGGAAAGGAGCGCTTCGTCGCCATCGAGCGCCGTCGCCACCTCGTAGCCGGCAGCCTCGAAATTGTAGCGCAGCAGCGTAACCAGCGCCTGCTCGTCCTCGACGATGAGGATGAGCGGCTTCATCGCCGCGCGGTCGGCCCCGGCGGCGGGGGTCTCAGTGCGGCGTTTGCTTGACGGGGGCGACAACATTCAACACGTCCTTTCCGCCCTTGGGCCGCTCGCCGCCGGGCTGGTGACCCGTGACGAGGAAATAGACGTTCTCGGCGATGTTGGTGCAGTGATCGCCGATGCGCTCCAGGTTCTTGGCGATGAAGAGAAGATGCGTGCAAGGCGTGATGTTGCGCGCATCCTCCATCATGTAGGTGAGGACCTCGCGGAAGAGGCTGGTGTAGAGATCGTCGAGCGTCTCGTCGCGGTTCCACACCTCCATCGCCTTGCCGGCGTCGTTGGCGTTGTAGGCGTCGAGCACGTCCTTGAGCATCGCGATGGCGGCGCGGCCGATGCGCGGGATGCTGTAGACCGGCTGGACCGCGGGCAACTCGTTGAGCGAAACCGCGCGCTTGGCGACGTTCTTGGCGTAATCGGCGATGCGTTCGATGCCGGCCGCGATCTTGAGCGCGGCCAGGATCTGGCGGAGATCGTTCGCGACCGGCTGGCGGAGGGCCAGGAGCCGGATCACCTGCGCATCGGCTTCGCGCTCGAGGTCGTCGACCTTGGCGTCGGCCTCGATGGTGCGGAGGGCCAGCGAGCTGTCCTGCTCGGTGATCGACGAGAGCGCGTTGGCGAGCTGCTCCTCGGCCAGCCCGCCCATCCGCGCGATGACGAGGTGGAGGTGGCGGAGCTCGTCGTCGAAGGATTTGACGATGTGTTCGGGTGCCATGGTTTGCGTTTTGTGTCGCCTCAGCCGAAGCGGCCGGTGATGTAGCCCTGGGTCTTCTCGTCCTTGGGCGCGGTGAAGATCTGCTCGGTGTCGCCGTATTCGATGAGCTTGCCCAAATGGAAGAACGCGGTCTTCTGCGAAACACGCGCGGCCTGCTGCATCGAGTGCGTCACGATGATGAGCGTGTAGTGCTGGCGGAGCTCGTCCATCAGTTCCTCGATCTTGGCGGTGGCGATGGGATCGAGCGCCGAGCAGGGCTCGTCCATCAGGATCACCTCGGGGCTGACCGCGATCGCGCGCGCGATGCAAAGGCGCTGCTGTTGGCCGCCGGAAAGGCCGGTGCCGGGCTCCTGCAGGCGGTCCTTCACCTCGTTCCATAGGCCGGCCTTCTCAAGGCTCGTCTGGATGATGGCCTCGATCTCGCTCTTGCTCGAGACCAGGCCGTGGATCTTGGGGCCGTAGGCGACGTTCTCGGCGATCGATTTGGGGAACGGATTGGGCTTTTGGAAGACCATGCCGATGCGCGCCCGGAGCTGCACCACGTCGATGTCGCGCGAGTAGATGTCCTCGCCGTCGAGGCGGAGGTCGCCCGAGACGCGGCAGATGTCGATGGTGTCGTTCATGCGGTTGAAGCAGCGCAGGAAGGTGGACTTGCCGCAGCCCGACGGGCCGATGAAGGCCGTGATCTGGTTGGGCAGGATGTCGATGTCGACGTCGAACAGGGCCTGCTTGGCGCCGTAGAAGACGTTGCAGCGGCGCGCGGTGAGCTTCGGGAGCTGGGCTTGCACCAGGGACTCGGCGATGGAGACGGGCGGGACGGCGTCCATGATGCACTCCTTACCAGCGGCGTTCAAACTTGCGGCGGAGATAGACGGCGAGCGCGTTCATCATGACCAAGAACACGAGCAGCACGATGATCGCGGCCGCGGTCTTCTCCTGGAAGCCGCGTTCGGGCTTGTCGGCCCAAATGAAGACCTGCGCGGGCAGCGCGGTGGCGGGATCGAGCGGCGAGACGGGCGGCGCCGCGATGAACGCTTTCATGCCGATCATCAGCAGCGGGGCCGTTTCGCCGAGCGCGTGGGCCATGCCGATGATGGTGCCGGTCAAGACGCCGGGCATGGCGAGCGGCAGCACGTGGTGCGTGATGACCTGCATCTTAGAGGCGCCGAGGCCGTAGGCCGCCTCGCGGATCGATGGCGGCACAGCTTTGAGCGAGGCGCGCGTGGCGATGATGATTGTGGGCAGCACCAGCAGGCTCATGACCATGCCGCCCACCAGCGGCGCCGAGCGCGGCAGGCCGAAGAAATTGAGGAAGACCGCCAACCCCAGCAAACCGAAGACGATTGAGGGCACAGCGGCGAGATTGTTGATGTTGACCTCGACGAGATCGGTCACGCGGTTCTTGGGCGCAAACTCCTCGAGATAGATCGCGGCGGAGACGCCGACCGGGAAGCAGAGGAGCAGCGTCACCAGCATGGTGTAGGCCGAGCCGGAGAGGGCGCCCAGGATGCCGGCCAGCTCCGGCTCGTTGGAGTCGCCGAGCGCGAAGAAGCGCCAGTTGAAGCTCTGACGCAACGCGCCCTCCGTGGCGAGCGCGTCGATCCACTGGAACTGCTTGTCCTTGACCTGGCGGTCCTGTTCGCGGACGCTTCGGCGAATGCGCCCCTTGTAGGCCATGTCGATGTCGGAATTCGCCGGGATCGTGATTACCGCCGACTTGCCGATCAGCGCGGGACTGGCCAGCACCAGATTGCGCAGGACGGTGTCCGAGCCGGCGCTCAGCATCCTGGCCGCGAGCTGCTCGTCGTCGCGGCCCTGAGCACCGAGCTTCTTGAACAGCGCGTCCTCGATGAGGGCCTGGAAATTGGCGCCGCCGATGGCTTCAGCGCCCTTGTCGTCGGGGTCGATCTCGTCCTTGGGCAGCGCCACTTCGAGCGTGATGTTGGTCTGGAGGAAGGCGCTCCAGCCTTCGCTCACCACCGAGACCAGCAGGAAGCCCAGCATCATGACCGCAAAGACGATGGCGACGATGCCGTAGAGCTGGAAGCGCCATTCGGCGCGGCGCCGGCGGCGGATACCGCGCGCGACGAGCCTCCTCTGCTGCTCCGACGGGATGAACGCGGACCGGGCGTCAGTCATATTTTTCCCGGTATTTCTGCACCACCCGAAGGGCGATCACGTTGAGCCCAAGCGTGACGACGAAGAGGACGAGGCCGAGGGCAAAGGCCGAGAGCGTCTTGGCGCTGTCGAATTCCTGATCGCCCACCAGCAGCGTCACGATCTGGACGGTGACCGTCGTGACGTTATCGAGCGGGTTGGCGGTGAGCTTGGCCGTGAGCCCCGCCGCCATGACGACGATCATCGTTTCGCCGACCGCGCGCGAGACGCCGAGCAGGAGCGCGCCCACGATTCCCGGCAGCGCCGCCGGAATGACGACGTTGCGCACCGCTTCCGAGCGCGTGGCGCCGAGGCCGTAGGCGCCGTCGCGCAGCGATTGAGGCACGGCGTTGATCACGTCGTCCGAAAGCGACGAGACGTAGGGAATGATCATGACGCCCATCACGAGCCCGGCGGCGAGGGCGCTCTCCGAGGCGGTCTCGAGGCCGAGGGAGAGGCCGAGATCGCGCACGATGGGGGCCACGACGAGCGCGGCGAAGAAGCCGTAGACCACCGTGGGGATGCCGGCCAGGACCTCCATGATCGGCTTGACCCAGGCGCGCGCGCGCGGCGAGGCGTATTCGGAAAGGTAGATCGCGGAGAAGAGGCCGACCGGGCCGGCGACGAACATGGCGATGGCGCAGATCAGCAGGGTCCCGGTGAAGACGGGGACCGCGCCGAAGGTGCCCGAGGACCCCACCTGGTCGGCGCGCAGCGCTTCCTGCGGGCTCCAGCGCAGGCCGAACAGGAATTCGCCGATCGGCACGCGCTCGAAGAACCGCAGCGATTCAAACAGCAGCGAGAGGATGATGCCGATGGTGGTGAAAACGGCGATGGTCGAGCAGACGATGAGGAACCAGCGCGCGACCCGCTCGACCGCGTTGCGCGCGCGCAGCGACGGGTTGATGCGGCGAAACGCGATGAACGAGCCGAGGCTGACCAGGAGCAGCATCGCCGCCGCGAGAATCCAGCGGCCGAGCCCCACCAGCGCGCTGTAGTGCTCGGCGGCCGCCGAAACGGCGGCATCGGGCTGGGTGCGGACGATGTTGCCCGTGGCGATGTTGCGGATGTCGGCCATCAGCAGCGACATGCGGTCGGGCGGCAGGGCGCGAAGCTGATCGGGCAGCGCCGCCTTCACCAGATAGTCGATCACGGCGTTCTGCGTCGCGATCCAGATGAGAAAGAGGATCAGCGCCGGAACCCCGGACCAGACCGCGATGTAGAAGCCGTGATAGCTCGGGAGTGAATGGAGCGTGCGCAGCGCGCCGCCGGCGGCGACGACGGCCCGCCGGCGGCCGATGAAAAAACCGGCGAGAGTCAGGACGAGCAGCGTCGCCAGGATGACCGAATAGTCCATGCCCCGCCCAGAAGGCCCCGCGTTTCAGTCTGCCGTGCGCGAATCCGGCGACGTGTCGAAGGAGGGAGCGAAGCCGCTCCCCCGCGCCGGCGGGGGAGCGGCTCCGTCGATGCTACATGCTGAGATTGGTCATCGCCTTGGCCGACTCGTTCACTTTCTTGAACTCGGCGTCCGGCAGCGGAACCAGGCCCTTGCCGACGAGGTAGCCGCGCTTGCCCATCGCGCGGGCGCTCGTGTATTCGGCCACGAACTCCTTGATGCCCGGCACGACGCCCATATGCGCCTTCTTGACGTAGACGAACATGTCGCGCGCGATCGGGTATTTCCCGCTCGAGATCGTCTCGAAGGTGGGCTGCACGCCGTTGACCGTGTGGCCGTTGAGCTTGTCCTTGTTCTGATCGAGGAAGCTGAAGCCGAAGATCCCGAGCGCATTGGGATTGGCGACCAACTTCTGCACGATCACGTTGTCGTTCTCGCCCGCCTCGATGAAGGCGCCGTCCTCGCGCATCGTCTGGCAGGCGGCCTTGTGCTTCTTGGCGTCTGTTTTCGCGAGCGCCTTGACCGAGGCGAAGGTGTCGCACCCGGCTTCCATCGCCAGCTCGACGAAGCTGTCGCGCGTGCCCGAGGTCGGCGGCGGGCCGAGCACCTCGATCTTCACGGCCGGGAAGGAGGGGTCGACGTCCTTCCAGGTCTTGTTGGGGTTGGCGACGAGCTTGCCGCCGTCCTTGTTGCCTTCCGGCACTTCCTTGGCGAGGGCAAGCCAGATCTGGGCGAGCGTGAGGTTGAACTTGGGCCCGCTCTTGGCCTGCGCGATGGCGATGCCGTCGAAGCCCACCTTGATCTCGTAGATGTCCTTGACGCCGTTCTTCGCGCACTGATCGAACTCGCTCTTCTTCATCCGTCGCGACGCGTTGGTGAGGTCGGGATGTTGCGTACCGACGCCGGCGCAGAACAGCTTCATACCGCCGCCGGTGCCGGTCGATTCGACCACCGGCGCCTTGAACTTGCCGGCTTTGGCGAAGCGCTCGGCCACCGTGGTCGTGAACGGATAGACGGTCGAGGAACCGACGATGCGGATCTGGTCGCGCGACTGGGCATAGGCCTGACCCGCGAGGGCGGCCACGCCGATGGCCGCGAGTAGCAGCGTTTTCTTCACCTCACACCTCCTCATTTCGGCGGTCGTCGCCGATGTGGCGACGCCGGATCGTTGAAAAAAGAATGTGCCGCTCCGGGCCCTGCGAAACCGGGGGTCTCGCCGCTGTCCGGCCGGGAGGGCGGGGCGCAACCTAGTGAGGCCGGACAACAGTGATATTACAGATATGTGGCAGTTTTATTTCAGATCCTCTGGGAGTGGCGAAAGCCGCTGCGTCCACCAGCGCATGGACCTCCGTCGGCCAAGAAAAGGCCCCGGCGCCAGCATGCCGAGGCCTGCGTCCCCGAAGGGCCGATCGGCTCAGCCGCTCGTGTAGTCCAGCGACTTGAACGTGAGGTGCCGCACGCCCTCGGGAGCGTCGGCCAGCTTGCGGATTGCGGCCCAGGTCTGCTTGTAATTCGGAATTACGAACTCGTTTACCCCGGGCGAGACGACGTTGCCCTGGACCCCGGTCGGATAGGCGAACAGCATGAACGTCTGTTTGCGCTTCGCTGTGACGGTCGGATAGGCCATCGCCTGGGTCGAGCCGTTGTCGTTGTAGACCTCGACGAGGTCGCCGGCCTTGACCTTGAGCTGCGCCATGTCGTCCGGGTGCATCTGGATGAACGGGTAGGGAAAGCGATCGGTGACGAACTCGTTCTCCTGGTCGAGATAGGCGTTCTGCCAGACGTGGTTGGTGCGGCCGTTGTTGATGAGAAACGGCCATTTCCGCCGCTCGGCCTCCTTGCCCGCCGCCTGCAGGCCGCGCCATTTGGTTTCCATGAACGTGGCCTTGCCGTCCTTGCTGTTGAACTTTCCATCCGCGAACAGGCGCTTGGTACCGACGATCTTGCCGTCCCGGAAGCCGACGGCCGGCTCCTGGAAGCCGTTGGTGCCCATGGCGCGCAGCCGCTCGTAGGTGACGAACTCGCCGCCCTTCTCGTGCTTGTTGTAGCCGTCCATGAAGGCGTCTTCTTCGGTTTTCCAGTCGAAGCCCTTGAACTGGTCGGCGTACTTGGCCTTCCCTTGCTCGCGCAGCACGCGCTCCATGTGATTGGCGATGCGCGCCGCGATCAGGCAATCCGCCATGGCCTGGCCGGGCGGGTCCATGTAGCGCTCGGTGAGCCGCATGCGCCGCTCGCCGTTCATCGAGGTGAGGTTCGCCTCGCCCGACGTGGCCGCCGGCAGCCAGACGTGGCAGGCCTGGCCGATCTTGGTCGGGACGATGTCGACATCGACGGCGAATAGGCCGCCCTTGCGGATCGCGCCCATGATGGCGTTCACCATCGCGCGGCGGTCGCCGTAGGGGACGGCCGACATCGCATCTTTCACGAGATCGGTGCGCTTCTTGTAGGCCTGCTTGAACTTCAGCGCATTGAGCGTCGTCTTGTAGTGGTCGCAGCCCCAGATGTGGTGCACGCCGCCTTTGCCTTCGATAAGCAGCTTGTCCACATAGGCGGCGGGACGCCCCACATGGGCATCCGAAGGACGCGAATAGCCTTCCTGATGCCCGCCCATGCGCACGCACCCGCCGCCCGCACGGCCGATATTGCCGGTGGCGAGTGCCAGGTTCACCAGCGCGCCGTTGGTGCGATAGCTGTCGTTGCCCCAGATCAGGCCCTTTTCGTAGGCGAACATCGTCCGGCGCCGGGCGCCACCCGCTTTGGGCTCGGCGATCCAGGTCGCGGACTTCTGAATTTGATCGACGGCGAGCCCGGTAATCCGTGCCGCCTCGTCGAGGCTGGTCTTGTTCGCGGCGGCCGCCTTCGCCAGATTCTTGGTCGATGCAGCGATGAAGGCTTTGTCGATCCAGCCCTTCTCGGCCACATAGGTGAACCAGGCGTTGAATAGGGCGAGGTCGGTCCCCGGATTGATCGCCAGATGCATCACCCGGTCTTTGGTCGCTTCGGCCTCGCAGGCGTTCACCGTGACGGTGCGGCGCGGATCGACGATGACGATGCGCCCGCTCTCGACCGGCTCCGAGCCGAACTCGGCCCTCTTCTTGGCGAGCGATGCGCCGCGCAGATTCGGAACCCAGTGGTTGAGGAAATAGTTGGTCTGGGTTTCGAGCGCGTTGGTGCCGACGGCGACGATCGTGTCGGCGAGTTCGGCGTCCTCATAGCAATTGTTGAGTTCGCCCACGCCCATGTCGCGCGTGGCATGCACTTCGGAATTGTAGGCGGGGCGGTTGTGGATGCGGATATTCTTCACCTTCATCGCGCCGAAATAGAGCTTTCCGGTGCCCCAGGTGTTCTCGTAGCCGCCGCCGGCGCCGCCGTGATCGAAGGCGGAGACGAACAATCCGCCTTCGCCCATCTCGTTGATGACTGCGACCGTGACGCGCGCGACCAGATCGAGCGCATCGTCCCAGCTCGTCGGCTGCATCTGGCCGTAGCGCCAGACCATCGGGTCGGTGAGGCGCTGCAACTGCGTGTTGCGCGCGCGCGAGTAGCTCATCTCCGCGATGCGGGCGCCGCGGATGGAGCCGAGGCCCGAATTCACGACGCAGGCCTTGTCGGGCTTGATGACGATGTGCACGTCCTCGCCGTTCTGGCGGACGATGTTGTACATGGCCGGCGAATACCAAGCCGGGGTCTCGGGCTCCTGCTGCTTGCCGAGATCGACGCCGAACTTGTTCTGATCGGGCGCCGGCCCGCCCTGCCTATTCACCGGCCAGGTGTAGGCCTTGTAGCCGCAGCCGACGATGCAGTAGTGGCAGGTGACGTTGAACTCCTTGGCGTCCTTGGGAACGATCGGCAGGCGGTCGATTTGACGCTTGTAAGCCACGGTTGCCTCCCTCAGAGCACGTTGGACAGACGGCCGTAGAGCAACTCGTCGACACCCTCGGCAAAGATGTCGCCGCCGGCGTCGACGCGCAGCATGTACTGCGGGAGGTTTTGGGTCGCTTGTCCCCAGACCTGCTGACCCCCGGCTTCGCAATCGAAACGCGAATAATGGCCGGGGCAGTTGAAGGTGCGGTCGCCCTTGCTGTAGTTGAGGGGGAAGCCCTTGTGCGGACAGATGGTTGTGAAACCGACGATGTCGCCGTCGGGGCCGGCGCCGCCCGGCACGCGCTTGCCGAGCTTGAGAAGGACTCCGGGCGCATCCTTGTCGGGATAGGCGACGGTCAATGGGTCGTTGAGCTTGAGATCGCGGAGATTGGCCAGCTTGGTCGAAGGATATTCGACGCGTGCGGCGGGAGGCGCTGCCTTCGCCTTTCCGCCGCAGATGGTTGCCGCCGCCGCGCCGGCAACGGCCACTCCGGCACCCGTCAAGAACCGCCGCCGGCCGACATCGACCATCGTGGGGCATCGTTTCATGGGTGTCCCTCCTTGGGCTTTTTTCGTAGGTTCATGCCATCGTCACACCTGCGCGGGGCAGCATATGACCACATGTCGAGAATTCTCGAATTACCGCAACCTTATCAGATCGGGCGCGCCGAGTCACCTGCGCGGACGGCTGCGCCAGCACCGAAAAGGGGCATGATGATGCGCAAGGGCATGCTGGCCGTCGTCGGCCATGCCGGACCAGCCTCGCGCGGAGACACGATGACGGCGCCGCACGCGCTGGTCGCGTTGGCCGCGCTCGGCCAGCCTACGCGGCTCCAGATATTTCGCTTGTTGATCAACCGCGAGCGCGAGGGGCTCTCAGCCGGCATCATCGCCGAAACGATCGGCTGCCCCCACAACACGCTATCTTCGCATCTTGCGATATTGGCGCGCGCCGGCCTCGTCAGGGGAACACGCGAAGGGCGCGCCATCGTGTACCGCGCCGACATCGAAGGCATGCGCAACCTCCTCGGCTTCCTTGTCAACGACTGTTGCGACGGCCATCCGGAGCTCTGCGTGATTGGGGATGCGCGCGCGGCGAACGGCAAGACGTCGGCCCGACGGCGTGCCCCACGCCGGAAATAGGCCGAGGCCGGGGCCGCCGGATCGGCCCGCGGGCGGCGCCGATCGGGCTAAGCCGCGGCGGCTGCGCGTTGCTCGGCGGCCGGCAGGTAGACGGCGAACCGGCTGCCCTGGCCGATCTTGCTCTCGATCGCAAGCCGCCCGCCGTGACGGTTGAGGATGTGCTTGACGATGGCGAGGCCCAAGCCGGTGCCCCCCAGCTGGCGCGAGCGGCCGCGGTCGACGCGGTAGAAACGCTCCGTCAGGCGCGAAAGATGCTCGGGCGGAATGCCTTCGCCCTGGTCGATGACCGCCGCCTCCACCGCCTCGACGGCGCGCTTCTCGCGCGCATCGCGCGGCGCCGGGAGCCGCTCGCCCCCCGCGCGCGCCACCGCGATGATGACGGCGGTGCCCTCGCGCCCGTATTTGATCGCGTTGTCGAGCAGGTTCTGAAAGACCTGGATCAGCTGGTCGCGGTCGCCGGCGACTTCGAGCGCGTCGTCTTCGGCCGTGCGGCGCTCGAGGCGGAAGGTAATGCGCCTGGTCATCGCCTGGACCTGGAGCGCCTCCATCAGCGTCTGCAGGATGGGCAGCAGCGCCACGCGGCCGGTCGGCGCCTGGTGCTCTTCGAGCTCGATGCGCGAAAGCGACATGATGTCGTCGACGAGCCGGCGCATGCGCGCGGCCTGCTCCTGCATGATCTCGAGAAAGCGCTGGCGCGCCTCCTCGTCGCCGGCCGCGGGCCCCCGCAGCGTTTCGATGAAGCCCACGAGCGAGGCGAGCGGTGTCTTCAGCTCGTGCGAGACGTTGGCAACGAAATCGGCGCGCATCTGATCGAGGCGCCGGCGCGCGGTGTCGTCGTGGAGCACGACGAGCGCCGCGGGCTCGCCGGGGCCGCCGTCGGCGACGCGGCGCACGATGGCGCGCACGCTCCTCTCGCTCTCGCCGTGGAGCGTGAAGGCGCTCTCGTGGATCCCGCCGACGGCGAGCGCACGCTCGACCGAGGCGGTGAAGCCGGGATCGCGCAGGAGGCCGGTGAGATCGACGCCCACGGGCGCCGAGCCGATCAGCAGCGCCGCGGCGGGATTGGCATCGAGCACCGTGCGGTTGCGGTCGATCCGCAAGACGCCGTCGGGGAGATCGCCCAGCACCGCCTCGGCCGCGGCCGAGCGCCGCTCGAGCCGCAGATGCGCCGCCGCGATCGCGCGCGCGGTTTCGCCGGCGGCGCTGGCGAGGCGCGCGGCCGGCGTCCATTTCGCTTCGGGCAGAGCGGGCGGCGGCGCCGGCTTCTCGCCCGGACGCAGCGCCACGATGAAGCGGCGCGCCGCCTCGAGATCGGCAAGGCCGAACCGCGCGACGGCGAGACAGCCCGCGAAAACTGCAAGCGCGCCGGCCGCCGCCCAATACCACGCCACGAGCTGCATCGCCGTCAGCACCGCAAGCACCACCCCGGCGGGTGCCGCCGCAAGCGCCGCGGTGACGAAGCCGTGGCGGACGAGTGAATTGGGATCGGTCATCCTTTGCTTTCCGCGCCGCACATTTCATGTGCACCGCGCCCTTCTCACGAAATCATGGGACGGCGCAAGAGCTAGGCGCAAGCGCGCCCGATGCGGCGCGGCGGTCGTGCCATATTGGCGCCATGGTCTCGGCGATGGTACAAAAGTCGGCTCCCCGAGACATCGCGAAGGCGCTCTACGCTTGATGGACGAGAGGACGAACGCGCTGCCCGTGGGCACCGAGCTCGAGGGCTATAGGGTCGTCGCCTTGCTGGGCGCCGGGGGCTTCGGCATTACCTACAAGGCCGTCGACCTGCTGCTCGACCGCCACGTCGCGATCAAGGAGTACCTGCCGAGCGTGCTCGCCAACCGCGGCGCCGACCGCAAGACGGTGAAGCCCTTCGGGCGCCAGGAGGCCGAGCAATTCGTCTGGGGCCTCGAGCGCTTCCGCACCGAGGCCAAGACCCTCGTCGCCTTCCAGCACTCGAACATCGTGCCGGTCCACCGCTACTTCGAGTCGAACGGGACCGGCTACCTCGTGATGGCGTTCCAGGACGGCAAGAGCCTGGCCGACGTGATCGACGCGGTGGGCACGCTCTCCGAAGACGAATTGCTAACCATACTGCGCCCGCTCGCGGCCGGCCTCGCCGACGTGCACGCCAAGGGCTTCCTCCACCGCGACATCAAGCCGGCCAACATCATCATCCGCCGCGATGGCACGCCGGTGCTGATCGATTTCGGCGCCGCGCGCCAGGCCGTGACGCGGCAGAGCCGCGGCCTCACCGCCATCGTCACCGAGGGCTACGCGCCCTACGAGCAATACGAGACCGACAGCCATCAGGGGCCGTGGACCGACATCTATGCGCTGGGCGCCGTCCTCTATCACTGCGTGACCGGGCGACGGCCGCCCGAATCGCCGAAGCGCATCGCCGCGCAGTTGCGCAAGCAGCCCGACCCGATGACGCCGGCGGTGCAGGCCGCCGCCGGCAACTACGGCGAGAGCCTGCTCGCCGCGATCGACCGCGCACTCACCGTCGAGGAGGCGAAGCGGCCGCAAAGCGTGCGCGAGTTCATGGATGCCGTGGACGGGCGCGGCGCACCGGCGGCGTTGGAACTGGACGCGGCGGCGGTTCCGGGCGGCGAAGCCTTCATGGTCGAGGCGCCGTCGCTGCCGCTCGGCCGCGGCGCGCAGACGGCCGCAGGAGCGACGCCGGCCGACCCGGCCTCGGCCGAGGTGGCGGGCAATTTCATGGTCGAAGCGCCCTCGGCGCCGCTCGGCCGGCGGCCGGTCGAGCCGGCGCCGCCCAAGCAGCCTTTGATCGCGCGCTCGCGCCCGTCCGTTGGACGGGCCGCCGAGGCCCGGGCGCCCGAGCCGAGGGCGCCCGGCGGCGAGACCTTGATGGTCGGCAGCCCCACGCTCATCGCCGGGGAAGGGCGGCAAGGCGCCGGCACCGAGGCCGCGTCGGTGGCGGCGTCGACGCAGCCGCCGGTGCGCGCGCGGAGCCGCGCGCCGGCTGCGGCGGCGGCAAAGCGCACCCGCGTGCCCTTCATCGCCGGCGCGGTCGTCGTGCTGCTTTTCGGCGGCGGCGCCATCGGCTATTTCGCGCAGCGGGGCGGCGCGCCTGAATCCGCGCCGCCGCCGGCCGAGGCGCCCAGGGGCGATCAGGCCAGCACGACCGCGCCGCCGCCGGCCGCGAAGGGCAACGATGAGGCGCTGGCGCGCAGCAAGGCCGCGCCACCCGAGCAAATCTGGCAGCACCACGAGGGCAAGACCGGCCAAGACGTGGTGCGGCGGATTTTCCTTCTGCCCAACGATCAGCTGCTGATCGCGGGCGGCCGCATCGGCGCCGAGGGCGCCAACAGCGACGTTTGGCTCTGGCGCTTCGACGCCAAGACCGGGAGCCCGGCCGGCGAGCGCAAGAGTGTCAGCAACGCGCGCTTCGACACCGGCAACGCCATCGTACTGCGGCCCGAGGGCGGCGTGGCGATGGCCGCAGCGCGGCGCAACCTCGGCAGCAACACCATCGTGGCCTGGGTCGCGCGCGCCGCGGAAGACGGCGAGGTACAGTGGCAGCACACGTTCCAAGAACATGCGCTGACGATCCCCTATGCGATGACGCTGCTCGCCAACGGCGACATGATCGTGGTCGGCAGCGCGACCGAGCAGGGGCAGAACGGACCCAAGGGCTGGGCCGCGCGCATCTCCGCCGACGGCCGCGTGCTGTGGAACAAGCTCTTCGGCAAGGGCGTCGACGACAGCCTGCAAAGCGCCGCCATGCTGCCCGACGGGGGCATCATCGCAGTCGGCTGGACCAACGTCGAGCGGCCCGCGGGCGACGACCGCAATCTCTGGATCCTCAATCTCGACGGCGACGGCAATGTGCGCTGGGAGAAGAAGGATCTCGGCGACGAGGCCGACGAGAAGGGCAAGGCCGTGTTCGTGGCCGAAGGCGGCGACATCGTCGTGTTGGCCGAAGCGAGCCGCGCGCTCGCCGCCGCGCCGGGCACCGCGCCCAGGCCCGCGCCGCCGCCCGGCGCCGCGCCGCAGCGCGCCGAGGCCGAGCCGGTGAACAAGCCCTGGCTGCTCAGGCTTGCCGCGGACGGCGCGCTGCGCTGGGACAAGCGCTATTCGGGCGGCAAGGACGATCGCAGCGATTCGCTCGACGTCATCGTTCCCGCGGGCGACGGCGGCTTCTTCATGGCGGGCTCGACCGAATCGAAGAGCGCCGGCCGCAAGGACGGCTGGCTCGTGCGCATCGATGCCGAGGGCGCGGTGCTCTGGGACCGCAATTACGGCGATCAGTTCGACGACGAATTCACCGCGCTGACGGCGCTCGCCGACGGCGGCGTTCTGGTCGGCGGCTCGACCGCGCTCAAGATCGAAGCGCCGGCGCCGCCGTCCGCGCCGCCGCGGGGACCGCGCGCGCCGGCCAAGCCCGAGTCGCCCGCGGCCGAGGCCAAGCTCTGGCTGCTCCGCCTCGGCTACAAGTAGAAAGCGCGTTTTCCCCGCCGGTCCACTTGAATTCGTTTTCCAGTACAGGAGACGTTCAATGATTCTTGCATTCAGCCGCGGCGCGGCGCTCGCCCTGGCCGCGGCGCTGCCGCCCGTCATCGCGCCGCCGCTCGCCCTCGGCCAGGACGCCCGCGTTCTCATCGCCGAGGCCAATCCCGAGCTGCAGAAGCGCGCCGACGCGCTGTTCAAGGGCATCGGCGAGGGCGGCGGCAAGGTGACCTACGGCGCGCTCGAGGCTGGCGCCACGCCCGAGGGCCTGATCATCAAGCAGATCGAGATCGTCTCGCCGGACAAGAAGAAGTTCACGATCGACGAGATCGCGATCAAGGCGTTCGATTGGTCCAATCCCAAGGAGCCGCGCTACGCCGACGTGGAGATGAAGAAGCTCGTCGTCACCGCCGAGTCGCTCGACGCCGAGGCCGCCGTGAATTTCCGCGAGCTCGGCCTCACCGCGCTTACGATCGGCGGTGCGCTCGCCTTCAAGTTCGACGAGACGGAGAAGACGTTCGACGTGACCAAGCTCCATCTCGATTTCGCCGAGATGGGCGAGCTCGTGCTGCGCCTGAAGCTCACCGGCATCACCGCCGCCGATCTCAAGAGCGCCGTTCCCGGCGAAAAGCCGCCGGCCGGCAAGCCCAACGGACAGGATCCGCAGGCCATGATGGGGCTGCTCTCGCGCCTCAACATCGCGGGCGCCGCCATCGCCTTCAAGGACAAGTCGCTGGTCGAGCGCATGATCCGCGCCGACGCCAAGAAGAAGAACCTCTCCGAGCAGGCGGCCAAGGCGAAGATGCTGGACGAATTGGCCGCCGAGCGCGGCAAGGCCGAGGACGACGTGACCAAGGAAATCATCGACGCCGCGATCAAGTTCCTGCGCAACCCGGGCGAGATCGAGCTGGCATTGAGCCCGCCGGCGCCGGCCAATGTGATGGCGGCTTTCATGATGGTTATGGGCAATCGCGCAACCTTCAAGCAGATGATGGGGATGAGCGTTTCGGTGAAGTAGTGGCGCCGCCGCAGCATCCCCTGTAGGTTTACGTAGATCGCCGAGGGCCGGCGTTCGGCTGTGCGTTCCGTCCGCAGCCGCTGTTCCGCACATATCAGGCAAGGGTGAGTCCATGACGTTTCCAATCCGCCGCGCCGGCAGCGTGGCGCTCGCATTCGCGGCCGCGCTGGCCATGTCGACGGCATTTGTGCCGGCACGGGCCGAGGACGGCCGCGTCATCACCGTGCAGTCCGATCTCCAGAAGCGCGCCGATGCGCTGCTGCAGGGAATCGGCGAGGGCGGCGGCAAGGTGAAGTACGGCGCCGTCGAGCCCGGCGCCACCAAGGACGGCCTGGTCATCAAGGACGTCGAGATCACCTCGCCCGACAGCAAGACGGTCAAGATCGAGCGCATCGAAGTGCGCGACTTCGACTGGGAGCGCCCGAAAGAGCCGCAGCGGATGGATCTCAGCGTGAAGCGCCTCGTGATCCCCGCCGAAGCGCTCGAGAAGGATGTGGCCGATCTCGGCCTCACCTCGCTCACGATCAACGCCGATTTCGCCTACGCGCTCGACGAGGCCAAGAAGACGTTCGAGATCATCGGCGTCGCTCTCGACATCGTCGAGCTCGGCGAGCTCAAGATCAAGCTGAAGCTTGCGGGCGTGGTGCTCGGCGACATCAAGAGCGCCATCGGCGGCGAAAAATCCGAGAAGCCGGGCGACAACGGCGCGATGAAGGCGCTGGCGCAGATCGCCATCGTCGGCGCGTCGATCACGTTCAAGGACAAGTCGCTGGTCGAGCGCATGATCCGCGCCGACGCCAAGAAGAAGAACATCAGCGAGGCCGAGGCCAAGAAGAAGATGCTCGACGAGCTGGCCGAGCAGAAGGCGAAGGCCGAGGACGACGCAATGCGCGAGGTGATCGACCTCGCCACGAAATTCCTGACCAAGCCGGGCGAGATCGAGCTCCTGGCGAATCCGGCGGCGCCGGCCAACATCATGGCGGCCTTCATGGCCATGATGGGCAGCCCCGCCACCGTGAAGCAGATGCTGGGCTTGACGCTCGCCGTCCGGTAGCGCCGGCGCAGATTCCCGATGCTAGACGCCCCGGGCGCCGCTAAGGTGCGGAGCCCGGGGCCGCTACGGCGCGGCCCCGCCAGAGGGGACGCACCCATGTCCACGTCCAGCGACCGCGCGCACGCCGCCGAGGGCGGTCTTGCAACCTCGTTCCTGCTGCTCGTCTATGTGAATGCCTTCGTCACCGGCGCGGTGGTGATGGGTTTCGAGATGCTCGGCAGCCGCTATCTCAATCCCTATTTCGGCAGCGGCATCTATACCTGGGCGGCGCTCATCTCGACCGTGCTGGCGGCGCTGACCGGCGGCTATTTCTTCGGCGGCTGGATGGCGGACCGGAAGCCCACCCCCGCCGGCCTCGGCTGGCTCATCGTCGGCGGCTCCGCCTATCTCGCGTTCATTCCGCTGTTCGCCGAGCCGCTGATGGAATTCATCTCCGCGCTATTGGGCGCGGTTTCGGACCAGCGCGAATTCGAGCGCTGGGGCTCGATCATCGGCGCGATGCTGCTGCTGTTCGTGCCGCTCGCCCTGCTCGGCGTCTATTCGCCCTATGCGATCCGGCTCACGCTCCGCGCGACCTCCCGCTCGGGCACGGTGGCGGGCCGCATCTACGGCATTTCGACGCTCGGCAGCATCTTCGGCACGCTATTCGTGACGTTCTATCTGATCCCGACCATGGGCAGCCGGCACATCACCTATCTGCTATCGGCGGTCGGCGTGGCTGCCGGCCTCTCGTTCCTCGTGGCAGGTCCGGCGGGCGCGCGGCGCGCGCTTCCGGCCGTGGCGGCGCTGCTGCTGGCGGCGCTCGCGGCGCCCGCGCCGCTCTTGGCCGAACCGCCGCCCCGCGCGCATCCGGCGCAAGCGGGCCCCGAAGCCAAGGAAACGGCCGAGCGTTTTCTCGCCTATTTGAAGAAGCAGGGCTACGCCGTCGCGCACGGCGGCATCGAGGCGGGCCCGCCGCCCGCGGGATTTCGCCTCAAGAATTTCTCGCTCAGCGAGCCCAACCGCGGCGCCTGGCGCGCGGCCTGGGTCGAGGCCGCCACCTTCGAAGAGCGCGCTTCGGGCGAGACGGCGATGACCGGCTTCGCCGCCGAGGGCTTGGAAGGCAGCTCGGGCAAAGACAAAGATGCGCTGAAAGCCGCGCGCCTCGCGGTCGGCAGCGCCGCGTGGACCGCCGGGCCCAAGATCGAGATCAAGATCGGCGGCGTGGCGTTGCGGGCGCTCGAAACCGTCGCAGCCAAGGGCGACGTGGCCAAGCTCGCCGAGCTCGATATCGAGCGCTTGCGCCTGGACGTGCCGACGGGCGGCGCGCTCGAGCGCCTCTCCGCACGCGGTTTCACTTTCGCCGGCAAGGGCGAAAGCGGCAGCCTCGCTTCGATCACCGCGGAGTCGGTCGAAGTGGATCTCAATGCGCGCCTCGCGTTCAAGAACATCGTATTCAGCGATCTCGTCGCCAATCCGCCCGCCCAGGGCCCGATCCGAATTGGCGCGATCGAATTCCGCGCGCTGGAGCTTCTCAATCCGGCGGACCGCAATCCCGGCAATCTCCGCGTGCTCGAATTCGCCATCAAGCGGATCGAAGCGCCGCTCGCCGGGGCGCGCGACGAAGCCTTCGCCCGCGACATGCAGGAGCTCGGCTACACGGTGCTCAAGATGAGCGCCGAGCTCGTCTATCGCTACGATGAGGCGAGCAAGACCTTCGATCTCGCCAAGCTCGAATTCGACGTGGCCGAGATGGGCGCCCTCATACTGGCCCTCAAGGTCGCCGGCCTTTCGCCCGAGGACATCAAGAAGGCGATGGAGCCGCCGCCAGCACCACAAGGACAGACGCCGCCGGGACAGACGCCGCCGCCGGGAAACGGCTCGCGCGAGGGCGTCGCCGCGATGGGACTCCTCGCGCGGCTCAATCTCGTCTCCGCCGATCTCGCCTATCGCGACAAATCGATCTTGGGACGCGCGATCAAGCGCGAGGCGCAGAGGAAGCAAACCGACGAGGCTTCGATCCGCGCGCAATACCGCGCGCTGCTCGTCGGC
This sequence comes from Alphaproteobacteria bacterium, assembly GCA_036555425.1. Taxonomy (GTDB): domain Bacteria; phylum Pseudomonadota; class Alphaproteobacteria; order Bin65; family Bin65; genus SBBV01. The sequence goes on from DATBLL010000028.1 coordinate 19,362, forward strand.
CTGCGCGATCAGCAGACCGATCCGCTCGCCAAGGAGGCGATCGACGCGGTGATCGCGTTCCTCGAGAATCCCGGCGAGATCCTCGTCGAGGTGCGCCCGCCGGCGCCGCTCAATCTCCTCGCCATTGGTGCGATGGCCGCCTCCAACCCGGCCCAGCTCCGAACGTTACTGGGTATAAAGATCACGGCGAAGAAACCGTAAGCGTGCGCGAATAGGCGGAACAAGACTCAGGGGAATTCGAACGATGCCGAACCGTTTCGGCCGTACATTGCTCGCAGCGCTGACGGTGCTCGCCGCGACGCCGGCGGCCGCAGAGGGGCCGC
>DATBLL010000091.1:0-5757 GCA_036555425.1 Alphaproteobacteria bacterium
TGCTGATGCCGAACGACGTGACCTTCGTGCGCGCGATGTGAATGCCCATGCTCTGGGCCGAGACTTCGGAATCGCGGATCGCCATCATCGCGCGGCCGGTGGCGCTGCGCAGGATGTTGCGCGTGCCGAGCGTCACCAGGATCAAGACGACGAGACAGAGATAGTAGAACTGCCGCTCGGTCGTCATCTGCCAGCCGAACAGGTTGGGCTTGGCCACGGCGAGGCCGCGGAAGCCGCCGGTGACGCCAGCCCAGTGGCTGAACACCTGCTCCATGATCACGGCGAAGGCCAAGGTCGCGATCGCGAGATAGATGCCGGTCATGCGCAGCGCCGGCAGCGCGAAGGCGATGCCGAAGGCGGCGGAGACGAAGCCCGCCATGACGATCGCGGCCGGGAACGGGATGCCGGCCTTGGTGACGAAGAAGTTGTGCGCGTAGGCGCCGATGCCGAGGAACGCCGCGTGGCCGAGGCTGGCGAGGCCGGTGTAGCCGGTGAGCACCATGAGGCCGACGCCGGCGACGGCGTAGATGAACACGAGCGAGATCTCGCCGACGAAGAACTCGGGCAGCGCCAGCGGCGCCGCGAAGACCGCGACCAGCAGCAGCGCGTACCAGAAGACATGGCCGCCGTGCTCGAAGAGGCGGATGTCCTGGACGTAGCTGGTCTTGAAGATGTTGCGCATGGCCTGCCTCAGACCTTCTTCCGGTAGATCTGGGCGAACAGGCCCTGCGGCCGGACGATGAGCACGACGAGCATGAAGATGTAGGACGAAACCTCCGGCACGCCCTTGGGCAGGCCCGCGCGCGAGCCATAGGCGGCGGCGAAGGGCTCGATGGCGCCGAGCATGAGCCCCGCGATCAGGGCGCCCGGCAGGCTGCCGAAGCCGCCGATTACCGCCGCGGCGAAGGCCTTCAAGCCGATGAAACCCATATTGGGGTCGATGGTCGCGATCGGCGCCAGGAGCACGCCGGCCGCCGCCGCCACCGCCGCGCTGATCGCCCAGATCATCGAGAAGATGATCTTGACCGGAATTCCCATGTAATAGGCCGCGAGCTGGTTCTGCGACGCGGCCTGCATGGCGACGCCGATGCGCGTGTAGCGGAAGAACGCGAACAGCACGCCCGAGAGGATCACGGTGCCGGCGATGATGGCGAGGCTTTCGGCGCCGAGCACGAGGCCGCCGAGCACCACCTTCTTGCCGGTGAACGGCGTCGCCAGCGTTTGCGGCTCGGTGCTCCAGATGGCGCCGGCGGCGGCGCGGAAGACGAAGCCGAGCGCGATGGTGAGGATGACGACGGCGAATTGCGGCTGGCCGATGATTGGGCGCAGCGCCACGCGGTCGAGCAGGTAGCCGAACACCGCCATGATCGCCATGGTCAGCGGCAGCGCGAGCCAGAACGAGAGATGGATGCTCCAGCCGCGCGACTCGGCTTCGACGATGAGCGTCAGCGCCACATAGGCGCCGAGCATCAGAATGTCGCCTTGGGCGAAATTGACCTGCTCGGTGGCCTTGTAGATGAGCACGAAGCCGAGCGCGATCAGGCCATAGACGCAGCCCTGCGCCACGCCGCCGATCAGCAGCTGCAAAACCTCCAAGCCGTCCTCCCAGTCTGTCCCGGCGCTGCCGGTTCTCGCGCGCCCTTCCGGGCGGCCGGCCGGGTCGGGCCCGGCTTGTAAGTTTTAGATTATGATCGCTTTTCGAAATGCGCTAGACCCAACGCGCGCCCGCCGCGGCGGCGGGGCAACAAAATTATGAGGGGAGGCGGATGATCCGGTTCGACGGGCGGGTGGCGGTCGTGACCGGGGCCGGATCGGGCCTGGGCAGGAGCCACGCCAAGGCCCTGGCCGCACGCGGCGCCAAGGTCGTCGTCAACGATCTGGGCGTCGACGTCCAGGGCGGGGGTAAGTCGAGCATCAGCGCCGACGCCGTCGTGGCCGAGATCAAGGCGGCCGGCGGCTCCGCCGTGGCCAATTACGACAGCGTCAGCGAGCCCGACTCGGCCGCGCGCATCGTCAAGTCGGCGTTGGACGCCTTCGGCACCGTCGACATCGTCATCAACAATGCCGGCTTCCTGCGCGACAAGAGCTTCGAGAAGATCGAACTCGCCGATTTCGACGCCGTTCTGAAGGTCCATCTCCAGGGCGGCGTCTACGTCACCAAGGCCGCCTGGCCGGTGATGAAGGCCAAGAATTACGGCCGCGTCGTCGTCACCACCTCGGCCGCCGGCCTCTACGGCAATTTCGGCCAGACCAATTACGCGGCGGCCAAGGCCGGCCTCGTCGGCTTCATGCTCGCGCTGAAAGAGGAGGGCGCCAAGCACAATGTGCTCGCCAACGCCATTGCGCCGGTGGCCTTCACGCGCATGCTCGCCACCATCGTGCCGCAGCAGTTGGAGCGGCGCCTGCGCCCCGAAGTGGCGACCGCGGGGGTCCTCTATCTCGCCAGCGAAGCCTGCAAGGCCACCGGCTGCGTGCTCGAAGCCGGCGACAACCACTTCGCGCTCGCGCGGCTCGTGAAGGCGCGGGGTGTCACGCTTTCCGCCGCCGACGCGGTGACGCCCGAAGCCGTCGCCGCCCACTGGGCCGAGATCGCCGACCTCTCCGGCGCCAAGCCGCACGCCAACGCCCACTCCGCCGTCGGCGCGTCGTTCCAGGTCGATGCTTGAGAAGTAAATGAAATACGGAGGGCACGGAGGACACGGAGAAAACTTCTTGCGCACCAAGGGCGCGCCTTCCTTCCTTCCCTGTGTCCTCCGTGTCCTCCGTGTTTCAATATCTTTCTTTCCACCGCCCGGCGATGAGCGCCGGCCCATGACGAGAAGACGAGGAAACTGATGCCCGGAATTATCGCTTACGGCGGCTACGTGCCGCGGCTGCGCTTGCAGCGGAAATCGATGGTCGAGGCCAATGCCTGGTTCAATCCGGGCCTCGCCAGCTACGCCAAGGGCGAGCGCGCGATCTGCAACTGGGACGAGGACGCGGTCACCATGGCCGTCGCCGCCGCGCGCGATTGTTTGAGCGCGGAACCGCCCAAGCTCGACGCCGTCTATTTCGCTTCGACGACGTTGCCGTTCCAGGACCGCCAGTGCGCGACCTTGCTGGCGACGGCGCTCGATCTGCCCGACGGCATCGAGACGCTCGACCTCACCACCTCGCAGCGCGCCGCCACCAGCGCGCTGATCGCCGGGCTGAAGCGCGGCGGCAGCGTGCTGCTCGCCGCCGCCGAGCACCGGCGCACGAAAGCGGCCTCGGCGCTCGAGCTGCTCTATGGCGACGCCGCCGCCGCCCTTTTGCTCGGCCCCGGCGATGGGCTCGCCAAGCTCGTCGCCACCCATTCGGTCAGCAATGATTTCGTCGACCACTATCGCGGCGAGACCGAGAGCTTCGACTACATGTGGGAGGAACGCTGGATCCGCGACGAAGGCTACATGAAGATCGTGCCGCAGGCGCTCGCGGGCCTGGCCGAGAAGGCCAAGGCGAAAGGCGCCGACATCGCGCACTTCATTCTGCCGTGCCTGTTCGCCGGCGTGCCGCAGACGATCGCGAAGCGCCTCGGCATCCCCGATGCGGCGGTGCGCGACAATCTCCAAGGGGCCGTGGGCAACACCGGCGCCGCGCACGCCATCGTCATGCTGGTCCACGCGCTGCAGCAGGCCAAGCCGGGCGAGAAAATCCTCGTCATAGGTTTCGGCCAGGGCTGCGATGCGCTGCTGTTCGAGGCGACACCGGCGATTTCACAACTCGCGCCGCGCGAAGGCGTCGCCGGCGCGTTGCGGCGTGGGCGCGCCGAGGTGAACTACAACCGTTTCCTCGCCTTCAACAATCTCGTCGTGCAGGAAGGCGGCATGCGCTCCGAGATGGACCGGCAGACGCCGCTCTCGATGCTCTACCGCAATCGCGACATGCTGACGGCCTTGAACGGCGGGCGCTGCACGAAATGCGGCACGCGCCAATTCCCGAAATCGCATATCTGCGTCAACCCCAATTGCGGCGCGCTCGACACGCAGGAGGACGCGCCCTTCGCCAACACGGGCGCCAGCATCGTCACCTGGTCGGCCGACTGGCTCACCTACACGCCCGACCCGCCCGCGCATTACGGCATGGTGCAGTTCGACGGCGGCGGCCGCATGATGGCCGACTTCACCGACGTCGACCCCGGCAGCTTCGACGTCGGCACCAAGATGCGCATGGTCTTCCGCGTCCGCGAATACGACAGGGCGCGCGGCTTCCGGAAGTATTTCTGGAAGGCGACGCCGGTGGCGAAGAGCTGAGGCCGCGATCCATGGCGGACGCCGAGACGCCGCGGAAGTTCGTGATCCGGCGCGCGAGACTCGCCGATGCCGACGCGGTGTCGCTGCTCAACGCCCATGTCCAGGCGCTGCACGCCGAGGCGCTGCCTTGGCGCTTCAAGCCGCCCGGCCCGGCGACGTTTCCGCCCGCCGCCGCCGCGGTCCTGATCGGTCGGCCCGAGAACATCGTTTTCGTCGCCGAGGCCGACTCGGCCACGGTGGGCTACGTCTACGCCGAGCGCCAGCGCCGGGAGGAGACGGCGTTCACCTTCGCGCACGAGATGGTCTACATCCATCACATCAGCGTGCGCCCGGATTTCCGCGAACGCGACGTGGGCGAGGCGCTGCTCGACGCGGTGCGCGCCGCCGCGGCCGAGCTCAAGATCGACCTCATCACGCTCGACGTCTGGTCCTTCAACGCCAGCGCCCGCTCCTTCTTCCGCCGCAACGGCTTCACCATCTACAACGAGCGGCTGTGGAATAGGCCGGAGTAGGAGACGCGGCATGGACACGTTCCTCGCCTTCCTCGGCATCTCGATCATCGTGATCGTGACGCCCGGCCCGGACACGGCGATCACGATCCGCAGCGCCATGGCCGGTGGCCTTCGTGGCGGCGCCTTCACCGCGCTCGGCGTCGCGACCGGGCTCTCGGTCTGGGCGCTGGCGGCGGCGGCGGGGATCACGGCGCTGCTCGTGGCGTCGGAGCCGCTGTTCTTTGCGTTGAAGATGATCGGCGCGGCGTACCTCATCTATCTCGGCGCGATGTCGCTCTGGAGTGCCTTCCGCGCCGGGGGATGGAAGGCGATGGTCGAGGCGGGCGCCTCGCGCCGGCGCGTGAGCGCCCTGGCCGCCTATCGCACGGGGCTCGTTTCCAATTTGAGCAATCCCAAGATCGCGGCATTCTTCACCAGCGTGTTTCCGCAGTTCGTCCCGCACGGGGCCGGGGGCGGGGCGTTCTTCGACATCGTGTGGCTCGGGCTCACCTTCGCGGCGATCACGCTCGTCTGGCTCGTGTTCTACTCCTGGGGCATCGAACGCATCGGCAATGTGCTGCAGCGCCCGAAGATCCGCCGCACGCTCGACGCCGTCATGGGCGCGATCCTCGTGGCGCTCGGCCTCCGCCTCGCGACCGAGCAGCGGTGAAGGAAGATAACGTATCCCCGTGTGAATGGGTTCACTGCGCGCGCTGGCTTCTGCAACTATCCTGCATGCCGTCGAATGGATGATTGCGCCGCCCGACAAGAAAATTCGGCGCTGCAATCAGCGCAACAGCAGGAACAAGCCATGGTGGCCAATACAATTGGGGCGATCATCGCCCTCGTGATGATCATCGCAATCTACTTGTTGCCGGTCATCATTGCGAGCACCCGCAGCCTCAACAACACAGCCGCGATCGCTGTGGTCAATATCTTCTTGGGCTGGACCTTCTTCGGCTGGATTGCGGCGCTCGTCTGGGCCCTGGCCGAGC
>DATBLL010000101.1:0-7648 GCA_036555425.1 Alphaproteobacteria bacterium
GCACCGGCGCGTCCTGCCGCGCAAGCTCCCCGAACAGACCTTCCTCGTCATTCGACATCGAGACCTCCGTCTCGATCCACCGAATCAAATTCCCCTCGCCCGCGCAAACAAAAACTCACAAACTCTGAGCGAAGCGAAGGACCTGGCTGACGCGGGCCCGGGACGCTGTCGGCGTGGGCGTTCGCCGACTGGGTTCCGTACGTGGACCCGAGCCGCGCCGACCCGGTCGCGCAGGCGCTGGAACAAGCCGGGTGGCGTTAGTCGGCGCCGCGCGGCGAGAGCGCCAGCAAGGCGAAGCCGCGGAGGGGGCCGAGACCGTTCCTACGAGGCCGCGGATTCGTCTTTCGGTTCGTCGCTCTGCGGCACTTTCGCCTTCACCACACCGACCATCGCCGGGCGCAGCAGGCGGTCGTGTAGGCGATAGCCGGGCTGGACGACCTGCATCACCGTGCCGGGCTCGGCGCCGGGGGCTTCGGCCTCGAACATGGCCTGGTGCCAGTTGGGATCGAATTTCTCGCCCAGCGGGTCGATGCGCTTGATGCCGTGGCGCTCGAGGATGGCGGCGAATTCGCGCTCGATGAGCTCGACGCCCTGGCGCAGGCTGTCGAACATCTGCGCGCGCGCGGCCTGATCGGCGGCCGGCGACGCGGCGGCGGTCCCCCCAGCGGCGGAAAGGGCGCGCCGCAGATTGTCGGCCATCGCCAGGGTATCGCGGGCGAAATGGGCGGCGCCGTATTTGCGCATCTCGGCCATTTCGTTCTCGGCGCGGCGGCGCTGGTTCTGGTGGTCCGCGAGCTGGCGGAGGGCGCTGTCCTTGAAGGCGGCGAGCTCGGCGGTCTTCTCCGCGAGCTCGCCGGCGAGCGCCGCAAACCGCGCCTCGAGCTCGGCGCGCGGCATGCCGGCTTCGGGCGGCGCCTCGGGCTCCGCCGGCATCGCCTCCGGGCCCGGATCGTTGGCCGGTGTCTGCGGCTCGGCGCCCGCGCCCGGCGTGTGGGGCGCCTTTTCGTCTTTCTGCGTATCCGTCATTCCAACCTTTCCTATCCCAGCAACCGGCCGACGACCTGCGCGGTGTAATCCACCATCGGAATGATGCGCGCATAGTTCATGCGCCGGGGGCCGATCACGCCGATGCAGCCCACGACCTTCTCGCCCGTGTTCTTGTAGGGGGAGAGGATCATCGAGCAGCCGGTGTTGCGGAAGAGATCGTTCTCGGCGCCGATGAAGATCTGCACGCCATTGGCGTCGTGCGCGAGGTCGAGCAGGCGCACCATCGTCTCCTTGGTCTCGAGCACCTCGAACAGGCGCCGGACGCGCTCCAAATCCTCGATCGCGGTCACGTCGTCGAGCAGCTGCGCCGTGCCGCGGATGATGAGCGCGCCCGAAGCCGGCGTCTCCTGCCCGTCGCCGGCCCAGATCGCGAGTCCGCGCGCGACGAGCTCTTTGGTCACGGCGTCGATCTGCGCGCGGTGCAGATTGAGCTCGGCGGTGATGGCATCGCGCGCCTCGGCGATCGAGCGGCCGACGAGCTTGGCGGTGAGATAGTTCCCGGCCTCGACCAGCGCCGAGGTGGGGATGCCGAGCGGAACCTCGATGATGCGGTTCTCGACGATGCCGTTCTCGAACACGAGCACGACCAGCGCGCGGCCGGGCCGGAGGTTCACGAATTCGATGTGCTTCAGCGGCGCCTCGGTCTTGGGCGCCACGACCAGGCCGGCGTGCCGCGTCAGGCCCGCCAGCGACTGGCTCACCTGCTCCAGCACCTGGCTGGGGCTGGCGCCCTTGGCCTTGCAGCGGCTTTCGATGTCGGCGCGCTCTTCCTCGGTCAGGCGCCCCACTTCGAGCAGGCCGTCGACGAAAAGGCGCATGCCGAGATCGGTCGGCAGGCGCCCGGCCGAGGCGTGCGGCGCGAACAAGAGGCCCACCTCCTCCAGATCCGACATCACGTTGCGGATGCTGGCGGGCGAGAGGTCGACGCCGCCCAGGCGCGAGATCGTGCGCGAGCCCACCGGCTCGCCCGAATCCATGTATTGCTCGATGACGTGGCGCAGCACGTCGCGCGAGCGCTTGGAGAGCGCCGCGATGGCGGTGTCGCGCAGGGCGTCCTGGTCGGCCTTGTTCATCGCTGTCAGATGGAGCCGCCGATATGTAGGGAGAGCCGCCGGGGCCGTCAACGCGACCAAGGGCAACTGGACGCTTATCCGACAAGGGATTAAGAGGGCGCCTCCCGCTTCCATGCGAGCCCCGCCATGCGTCCCTCCGGCCGCGCCCCGGACCAGTTGCGCCCGATCGTGCTCGAGCCCGGCTTCGCCGTCCATGCCGAGGGCTCGTGCCTGGCCAAGTTCGGCAACACGCACGTCCTCTGCACCGCCTCGGTCGAGGAGCGGGTGCCGCCCTTCATCCGCAACACCGGCAAGGGCTGGATCACCGCCGAATACGGCATGCTGCCGCGCTCGACCCACACGCGCACCGACCGCGAGGCCGCGCGCGGCAAGCAGAGCGGCCGCACCCAGGAAATCCAGCGCCTGATCGGACGGAGCCTCCGCGCGGTCGCCGATCTCACCGCGTTCGGCGAGCGGCAAATCACAATCGATTGCGACGTGCTGCAGGCCGATGGCGGCACGCGCACCGCGGCCATCACCGGCGCCTGGGTCGCCCTCCACCGCGCGTTCGAATGGCTGGTGAAGGAAGGCGAGATCGACCGCGTGCCGCTGGGCGGCCACGTCGCCGCCGTCTCCTGCGGCATCTATGGCGGCGCCGCGGTCCTCGATCTCGACTACGCCGAAGACAGCGCGGCTGATGCCGACGCCAATTTCGTGCTCACCGGCGAGGGCCGCATCATCGAGATCCAGGGCACGGCCGAGAAGACGCCGTTCCACGAAACGCAATTCCTCGATCTGCTCCGCCTCGCGCGGAAAGGCATCGACGAGCTTTGCCTCGCGCAGAAGCTGGCGCTGGCGAAGGTCTAGCGCCTTGGAGCGGCCCCAGACGCTCGTGATCGCGAGCCGCAATCCCGGCAAGGTGCGGGAGATCGGCGATCTCCTGCGTCCGCTCGGCATCGAGACTGTCGGCGCCGCGGCGCTCGGCCTCGTTGAACCCGAGGAAACGGGGCATACGTTCACCGAGAACGCCGCGTTGAAGGCCTGCGCCGCCGCGCGCGGCGCGAACATGCCGGCGCTGGCCGACGATTCGGGGCTCGCGGTGGTGGCGCTCGAGGGCGCGCCCGGCATCTATTCGGCGCGCTGGGCCGGGCCCAAGAAGGATTTCGCGCTCGCGATGCGCAAGGTCGAGGATGCATTGCAGGGGAAGTCGGACCGCCGCGCCGCTTTCGTGGCGGCGCTGGCGCTCGCCTGGCCTGATGGCCGTTGCGAAGTATTCGAAGGCAAGGTCGAAGGCACGCTGGTCTGGCCGCCGCGCGGCGACAAAGGCTTCGGCTACGATCCCATCTTCGTGCCCGAGGGGCACACGATCACGTTCGGCGAGATGGAGCCCGCCAAGAAACACACGATGAGCCACCGCGCCCGGGCTTTTGCGAAGCTAGTCGCGGCGTGGTCGAAATGAGCAGAGAACAGAGGACAGAGGACGGACGACAGAATGGAGAGGCGCACTTCGCTTCTCTGTCCTCTGACGTCTGTTCTCTGACCTCCGGTCTTGCGCTCTACATCCATTGGCCGTTCTGCCTCTCGAAGTGCCCCTATTGCGATTTCAACTCGCATGTGCGCGAGCGCGTCGATGCGGCGCGCTGGCAGCGCGCCTATCTCGCCGAGCTCGAGCGCGCGGCGGCGGAGACGGCGGGCCGCACCGTCACCAGCGTCTTCTTCGGCGGCGGCACGCCCTCGCTGATGCCGCCCGAAACGGCGGCCGCGATACTCGCACGCGTGCGCGCGCTGTGGCCGGCGGCGCCGGATATCGAAATCACGCTCGAAGCCAACCCCGGCGCCAGCGAAGCCGCGCGTTTTCGCGCGTTCCGCGAGGCTGGCGTGAACCGGCTCTCGATCGGCGTGCAGGCGCTCGACGACGCGGCGCTGAAGTTTCTGGGCCGAAAGCACAGCGCGGCCGAGGCGCTCTCTGCGGTCGCGCGCGCGGCGGCGCTCTTTCAGCGCTTCTCGTTCGATCTCATTTACGCGCGGCCCGGCCAGAGTATCGCCGCTTGGCGCGGCGAGCTTCAGCGCGCGCTCCGCTTCGCCGGCGAGCACCTCTCAGTCTACCAGCTCACCATCGAGCCCGGCACCGCGTTCCACACCGCCTATCAGCGCGGCGATTTCGCGCTGCCCGACGAAGATACCGCCGCCGATCTCTACGAGACCACGCGCGATCTGCTCGCCGATGCGGGGCTGCTGGCCTACGAGATCTCCAACCACGCGCGGCCCGGCGCCGAAAGCCGCCACAACCTCACCTATTGGCGCTACGGCGACTATGCCGGCATCGGCCCCGGCGCGCATGGCCGCCTCACGCTCGGCGCAACCAAGTTCGCGACGCGCCAGCAGCGCCTACCCGAGGCCTGGCTCGTTGACGTCGAGCGTTCCGGCAGCGGCGAAGCCGAGCGCACCGCGCTCGATGCCGCCGAACGCGGCCGCGAAATGCTGCTGATGGGCCTCCGCCTCGTTGAAGGCGTCGATCTCGCCCGCTTCGAGCGCGAGGCGGGAATGCCGGCACGCACATTCGTGGATGCAAACGCCGCGCGCCGACTCGCCGACGCCGGCATGATCGAGTGGACCGCCGAATCCTTGCGCGCCAGCGACGCCGGCCGGCAGCGGCTCAACGCCCTGTTGACTGCGTTGATTCGTGTTTAGAACGAGTATTCCAGAATATAGACAGATCGCAATCGGGCCTTGAATCCGCTACGGCGGCCCCCATGTGCAAAACGTCCGGGCGCCCAGACGGGGCCGGGGCTTTCCACGGCAACGGCATGCAGGCCCGCGACGGCGGCATGTCTTCACAGTTCATCGCTCAAGGAGGATGACCATGTCGCTCGATCTTTCCCCCCTGTTCCGGTCCACCGTCGGCTTCGACCGCATCGGCCGTCTCTTCGAAGACGCGTTCGCCGATGCCACGCCTGGCTACCCGCCCTACAACATCGAGAAGCACGGCGAGAACGAGTACCGTATCGTCATGGCGGTCGCCGGCTTCGGCGCGGCCGACGTGAAGATCACGGCCAAGGAAAACACGCTGCTCGTCGAGGGCAAGCAGTCCGACAAGACGAACGGCACGCAGTATCTCCACCGCGGCATCGCGGCCCGCGCCTTCGAGCGCCGCTTCGAGCTCGCCGATCACATCCAGGTCACGGGCGCCAAGCTCGAGAACGGCCTGCTCGTCGTCGATCTGAAGCGCGAGATCCCGGAGGCGCTGAAGCCCCGCGTGATCCCGATCCAGAACGGCGGCAAGACCGTCGAGCACAAGGCCGCGGCTTAGCACGCAAGCCAGCCTCAAGGCGCGTTCCGCGCCGGAACGGCAGAGCAAACAGAGGCCCGCCACCAACACGGTGGCGGGCCTTTCGTTTTCTTGCGCCCGTGACCGCAGCGGCGATGATGTCGATTGACGCAAATCAAGGATCGGCGTGGTGAATTCGGTACCAGTGCCGCCGAGGCCGACCGTGATTGGAAGGGGCCGTGCACGAACCGGCAGCGAGATCGCGGCCGGGACGGAGAGGCGCAAGGAGCCAAGTACATGAAGGCGCTCAAATGGATCGGCATCGGCGTCGGCAGTCTGGCGGCGCTGGTCGGCGGCATTCTCGTGCTGGTCTTCTGGCTGACGAGCGGCGCGGTCGATGCCGCCGAGGCGTTTCTCTCGCTTGTCGGCAAGGGCCAGTATGAGGAGGCTTATCGCGCGGCGGCGCCTCAGTTCCGTACGAGCCAGGACCTCGCCTCGTTCCGCGCCACGATGCAGCGCTACGGCCTCGACCAATACGAATCGGCCTCGTGGTCGTCGCGCGAGATCAACGATGGCCGCGCCACGCTCGAGGGCACGGTCCGCACCCGCGGCGGCGGACGCGTTCCGACCTCGGTCGTGCTGGTCAAGAGCGACGGCGCCTGGCTCGTTTATGGCATGCGCTTCACCGGCGCCGGGGTCGGCACGCGCGAAGAAGCGCCCGGCGGAGCCGCGCTCGACCAGGCGGCCATGAAGCGTCTCGCGCTGCGCTCGCTGCTCGATTTCAACGAAGCCGTGCGGCGGGCCGACTTCACGTCGTTTCATGCCGGACTCGCCCGCCCGATGCGCGAAAAATATACGCCGCAGCAATTGCTGAGCGTGTTCCAGGCCTTCGTCGACCAGAAGATCGATCTGACGCCAATCGGCGCGGTCGAACCCATTTTCGAGTCGGGCGAGGCCCGGGCCGGTCGCGGCGGCGAACTTGCGCTCAAGGGGCGCTTCCCGACGCGGCCCTCCGAAGTTCAGTTCGAACTTACCTACGTCATGGACGGCGGCGAGTGGCGGCTCATCTCCATCGACGTGCGCGTTCGGTCGCCGCAGTAGAGCGCGCCGTCGGGCCGCCGCGGCGCTTCTGACGCGCCCTCGGTCCATTCCGCAGATACGGTTGTCCGTCTCGGTAATCCGATCAGGCGCGCGACTCCGCTGCGCGGCCCGCTGTCCCGGACGGCACGAGCCATTCATTTCGATCTCGGATTCGAGGCAGGAGGCGCAGCTCATGCATCCGCGAATGCGCGGTATCTTCCCCGCCACCTACCGCGCTGCTTGGCCGCGCGGCGTTTACCGGATTAAAAGGTTCCATTCGCAAAACCGCGGGGAAGGAAACGGCAATGATGAATCTCGTGGGCCGCACCGCTATCGTCACCGGTGCCGCGCGCGGCCTCGGGCGCACCTACGCGCAGAAGCTCATGGAAGCCGGCATGAACGTCGTCGTCGCCGACAAGGCCGACACGAAGGAGACGCTGGGGCTGATGTATGGGCCCGGCAAGGCGCTCGGCGTTTCCGTCGACGTGGCCGACTTCAAGAGCACGGGCGCGATGGCCGAGCGGGCGCTCGGCGCGTTCGGCCGCATCGACGTGCTGGTCAACAACGCGGCGCTCTATGGCGGTCTGAAGGGCGGGCGCGCCGAGCAGATCGACGAGGCCGAGTGGGACCGCTGCATGGCGGTCAACGTGAAGGGAGTCTGGAACTGCTGCCGCGCCGTAATCCCCGAGATGCGCAAGCAAGGCGGCGGCAGCATCGTCAACGTCGCCTCGCTGGCGGCGCTCTACGGCTTGCCCTATGCCTTGCACTACTCGGCGGCCAAGGCGGCGGTAATCGGCATGACGCGGGCGCTGGCGCGCGAGCTCGGGCGCGACTGGATTCGCGTGAATGCAATAGCGCCCACCGCCGTCTTGACCGAGGGCACCAAGGAATTCTTCGGCGCCAAGTTCGAAAAAGGCATGGCGACGATCCGCGAGAACCAGTCTTTGAAACGCAATCTCCAAAGCGAGGACCTGGCGGGCACCGTCCTCTACCTCGCCGGCGATGCCAGCAAGTTCGTCACCGGCCAGACCATCATGGTCGACGGCGGCACGCATGTCCTCTAAGAGTCCGACTCGAAACTCATGCTGCCCGTGCGAGGCGACGGGTCAGGAGCATGACGGACGCTGCATAGAGGAAGGCATTGGCGGAGGCGAGGGTGGCTTCGAAGTCCTTCGCCAGGCGTCGGTTGCGGCCGATCCAA
>DATBLL010000114.1:0-3605 GCA_036555425.1 Alphaproteobacteria bacterium
TGACCTCCTGAACCGCAAGGCCAGAATGCAGCGAATTTCTCGATCAGGACACTAGAACGGTCTCACCATTCTGCGGGCGCCACCTGTTCAAGTCCAACGGAAGATAGGGCGATCCGGTCGGACTCGGTTGCCTCGGCCTAATTCGCAACACGATTAGCTCGCAAAAATTCCGGAGAGACGCCCGCTGTAGCGGGCGTTCTTCTATAGCAACATGCGTGTAGCTCTCTACGATCGGTCGCCAGCTATCCGGAGAAAGTCGCGGCGTGCCGTATGCCAGAAACGGTACCTCCAGGGCTGCCAATCGGATATTGGGCCGAAGAACCAATCTGCGAGCGTCGTCGCCCAACGTGAACAGATCCTCCAGCACATGGTACGCGGTCAGGCACCTGGACCAGGGGTCAACCCGAAATGTAGTTCCATGGCCAATTGGGCGATCATCTGCACGATGGGGATCAAACTGAAACAGTGGCAGGATGCGGGATCTTAGTTCTGGATCCTGGCAGAGGAAAAGTTTGCGCTCTTTGGCGACAACGCTTTCTGGGTCGATCGGGAAAGCCATAGAATTCTCGCGAAAGAGCCGAAACGACTGGCCAGCTTTATACCACCGAACTACAAGAAGAGCCGCTTTGCCAAGTCCCACACGGCCGATCCCGCTGCGCCAACACAGATAGCGCCGAAAAGGAATCGGTGGCGCAGCGCGGAACTGGTGGACTGTCCAACATACTCAATTAAGGGGAAGACCCAGCGCGCATAGCTAAAAATGGATTTGAAAAGGACCAGAAAATAGAAGAAGCCAATGACTAATAGGGCAACACGAAAGAAATCATCGTTTACTGGCCGTACGTCCATTAAAGGTCATCGACGCCGCCCATCTGCTGCCCCGCTCCACGATCGCGGCGATGTCGGCCATGATCGCGTTCAGGTCAAAGTCCTTGGGCGTGTAGACGGCGGAAACGCCGGCGGCTTTCAAGGCGGCGGCGTCCTCCGGCGGCATGATGCCGACGACGACGACGGGCACGTCGGCGATGCCGGATGTCTTCAAGCCTTCGATCACCGCGGCAACGAGCGGCTTGTGCGAGCCCGAGAGGATCGAGAGGCCGACGACGTGGACGCCTTCTTGCACCGCGGCGTTGACGATTTCGGCCGGCGTCAAACGGACGCCTTCGTAGACGACCTAGAAGCCGGCGTCGCGTTGGTAGCGGCAGGCGGCAACCGGGGCGCGGGGGCGCCTACGCGGGCAATCCCGCCTTGCGCAAGCCTTCGGCCATGCGCTCGAGATCGGCCGGGTTCCGGAACGGCAGAACGGCGCGCCGGTGCGCGAAGGTGTAATCGGGATTGATGCGCAGCGCCTCGTCCCAGGCGGCGCGCGCCTCGGCGGGGCGGCCCTGGTGGCCGCAGAGCGAGGCCAGCAGCACATACGTCGTTTCGGAGTTGGGGTTGCGGGCGAGGCGCTTGCGCAGCGCCGCCTCGGCCTCGGCGAACTGGGCGAGGTTGAAATGCGCCTGGGCGACGAAATAGAGGACGACGTCGGGGTAGTGCGGATCGAGCCGCATGGCGGCGGCCAGCGCCTCGAGCGCGGCGGCGGGCGCGCCCGAATAGACGAGCGCGGAACCGAGCAGCGAGTAGCCGAGGACCGAGCTGGGCTCGAGCGCGATGCAAGTGCGCGCCTCGGCGAGCGCGCGGTCGTGCTCGCGCCCCCACATGAGGGCGACGCCGAGCGACCAGTGGCATTCCGAATCGCGCGGCGCGAGGGCCACCGCCTTTTCGGCCAGCGCGCGCGCCTCGCCGAGTGCGGCGGCGGGATCGTCGACCCAGCGGTTTATGAACTCGTGGACGTGCGCGAAGGCGAGCAGCGCGTGGGCCTTCCCGAAGCGGGGGTCGACCGCGATCGCGCGCCGCATCAGCTCCTGGCCGGCACGGCCTTCGGCCTTGGTATGCAGCACGACGAGCTCGCGGCCGCGCAGGAAGAGATCGTAGGCTTCGAAGCTTCCCGTGCCGCGCTCGAAGATGCGCTCGCGCTCGGCCGGCTGCAAATGCAGCGCCAGCGCCGCCACGATCTGGCGCGTGACTTCGTCCTGCACGGCGAAGATGTCACCGATGTCGCGGTCGTAGCGCTCGGCCCAGATGTGCCCGCCCGTGGCCGCCTCGATGAGCTGCGCGGTGATGCGCACGCGCCCTCCCGCCTTGCGCACGCTGCCTTCGAGCACGTAGCGCACGCCGAGCTCGCGTCCGACCGCGGTCACGTTCACCGGCTTGCCCTTGTAGACGAAGGTGGAGTTGCGCGCGATCACGAAGAAGCCGGAGACCTTGGAGAGGTCGGTGATCACGTCCTCGGTGATGCCGTCGGAGAAATATTCCTGCTCGGGATCGGCGCTGAGATTGGCGAAGGGCAGCACCGCGATCGAGGGCTTGTCGGGAACGCGCAGCGGCGCCGGCTCCGCGCCCGGCTCGGCGCCGGCGCGGCGGATGCGGTAGGGCCGCACCGGCTCCGCGATGTTCTTGAGCGTGGTGGAGCCGAGATCCTCGAACGCGAGCTTCAGGCGGCTGCGCGCCTGCTGATGGACGGCCTCGGAGACGCAGATCCCGCCCGGTTCCGCGAGCGCTTCGAGCCGCGCGGCGATGTTGACGCCGTCGCCGTAGAGATCGTCCCCCTGCATCATGACGTCGCCGAGATTGACGCCGATGCGGAATTCGATCCGCCGGCCGGCGGGGACCGCTTCGTTGCGCGCGCGCATCGCCTCCTGGATCGCGAGCGCGCAACGCACGGCATCCACGACGCTGGCGAACTCGGCGAGGAAGCCGTCGCCCATCGTCTTGAAGACGCGGCCGTGGTGCTCGACGATCGCAGGGTCGACCGTCTCGCGGCGGTGCGCGGTGAGCGCGGCGAGGGTTCCCTCCTCGTCCTCGCCCATGAGCCGCGAATAGCCGGCGACATCCGCCGCCAGGATCGCCGCCAGCTTGCGTTCGACGCGCTGTGCCTCCATGGCTGCGTTTCCCCGCGAAGCGGCGCGCGCCGCTAGGCGGCTCTCCTGCTCCCGCGTTCTACGATGGCGACGATGTCGGCCATGATCGCGTTGAGGTCGAAATCCTTGGGCGTGTAGACGGCGGCGACGCCGGCGGATTTCATCGCGGCGGCGTCCTCGGGCGGGATGATGCCGCCGACGACGACCGGCACGTCGCCGATGCCGGCTTTCTCCAGGCCGGCGATGACCGCGGCGACGAGCGGCTTGTGCGAGCCCGAGAGGATCGAGAGGCCGACGACGTGCACGCCTTCCTCGACCGCGGCGTTGACGATCTCGGCCGGGGTCAAGCGGATCCCTTCATAGACGACCTCGAAGCCGGCGTCGCGCGCGCGCACTGCGATCTGCTCGGCGCCGTTGGAATGGCCGTCGAGCCCAGGCTTGCCTACCAGCATCTTCAAGCGGCGGCCGACGCGGCGCGAAACCTCGTCGACGCGCTTGCGG
This sequence comes from Alphaproteobacteria bacterium, assembly GCA_036555425.1. Classification (GTDB taxonomy): domain Bacteria; phylum Pseudomonadota; class Alphaproteobacteria; order Bin65; family Bin65; genus SBBV01. Next base: position 3,465 of record DATBLL010000114.1, read on the forward strand.
ACCGCCTCGAGCGCCTTGGCGTCGCCGAGTGCCGCCGCAGCGCGGCCCACGCCGGTCGGCGCGCGCCAGTCGCCGAACGCGCGGCGCAGCACGTCGCCCCACTCGCCGGTGGTGACGCCCGCATGCGCGCAGCCGATCGAG
>DATBLL010000126.1:0-9674 GCA_036555425.1 Alphaproteobacteria bacterium
CTCCATGGCCTCACCAGAGGTAGTTGGTGAGGATGCCGCGCGGCAGCGGCACGCGCAGCAGATCGCTGAACGCCAGCTGGATCGCGAGCGTGGCGGCGGCGGCGACGATGGCGCCGGTCCGGAGCGAGACGCCCTGGCGCCAGAACAGGATCAGCAGCATCGCGATCGAGAGCGGGATGAAGCCGATGCGCTCGGACAGGAGCACGTAGACGACGATGAGCGCCAGCGCGAGCAGGAAGTTGACGATCGTCGTGTGGTCGCGCGCCCAGTCGGCGAGCGCGACCCAGCGCGTGTCCGGCGTGCGGCGCCGCCAGGCCTGCGCCATCATCAGGATCGAGAATCCGCCGAGCCCGAGCGCGATCACGGTCGGAAACGCGCCCGCGCCATAGCGCTGGCCCGGCATCGGCGGCAGCGTCTGCGCATAGACGAAGATGAAGACGGCGAGCGCCAGGAAGAAGGCGCCCGAGATGACGTCGCTGACGCGCATGTGAAGGCTTTCCGACGCGATGATGACGCTGGCCCCCTCCCCCGCGAAGAGCGGGGGAGGGCCGAGGTGGGGGTGAGGACAAGTTCGCACGCAATCGCCGGAGGCGCGAGCCTTGCGCTTCATTCGAGCGCGCGGCCCACCGTCCTCGCCCCCTCCGGCCCGCGCTAAGCGCGCGGTCCACCTCCCCCGCTATTCGCGGGGGAGGAAACTTCCCGCCCTCATCCCTTGGCGATGCCGAGCGCCTTCATCACCTTGCCCATCTTGGCGTCGTCCTCGGCCATGTGCTTGGCGAAGGCGGCGGCATCGCCCCACACCATGCCGAAGCCGCGCTGGTTCATGAAGTCCTTGAACGCCGCGCTGTCCCACGCCTTCTTGAGCGCGGGCACGAGACGCGCGGTGACTTCGCCCGGCACGCCCTTGGGCGCCGCCATGCCGCGCCAGGCCGCGAGCGTCCAGTCGGTGCCGAGCGTCTCCTTCAACGTCGGCACGTCGGGGAAGGCCGGATTGCGCTGCGGCGACATCACCGCGAGGCTCCGCGCCTTCTTGGCATCGAGCATCGCGCGCGCCTCGGGCACCGAGCAGGTGACGATGTCGACGCCGCCCGCGGCCAGATCCTGCATCGCCGGCGCCGCGCCGTTGGAGGGCACCCACGGCACCGCGTCGGCCTTGAGGCCCATCGCCTGCAGCCAGCCGGCCAGCGCCACGTGCCAGATGCCGCCCTGGCCGGTGCCCGAGGCCTTGAGCTTGCCGGGGTTCGCTTTGATGTAAGCGGTCAGTTCCTTGATGTCCTTCCACGGCGCGTCGGCCTTGACCTGCACGCCGGGCGGATCGGAGTTGAGCAGGGCGAGCGGCGTGTAGCTGGTGCCGTCGAGCTTGGTCAGGCCCTGCCAATGCATCATGCCGATTTCGACGGTGATCATGCCGATCGTGTAGCCGTCGGCGGCCGCCGTCGCGATCGCCGAATGGCCGACCACGCCGCTGCCGCCGATGCGGTTCACGACGTTCACCGGCTGGCCGAGATCCTTCTCGAGCAGCGTGCCGACGATGCGCGCGGTCTGGTCGGTGCCGCCGCCGGCGCCCCAGGGCACGACGAGCTGGATGGGCCGGCTCGGATACTTGCCCTGGGCGCGCGCGGGCAGCGTGCCGAATCCCGCCGCGGCCGAAGCGGCCGCTGCCGTCGCCAGGAAGGTGCGTCTCTTCATCATGGTGCGTTTTCCTCCGGTTGATTTCTTATGGCCCTGCCGGTCGTCGTGCCGGATTGCGGGCTGAGCGCGCGAGTATATCGCGGCGATTCCGCGTTGGCGACGCGAACGGGTGGCATGCCAAGGGATGACCGGCGCGCTGCCCAACATGGCCGCCTTGCGCGCGGCGCGGGAGATTGACGGCGCCGCACGGCAGCCGGCGCGCCGCGTTGGCGCAGCGAGTCCGGGTGCAATCGCGCCCGGTTGCGCCGGATGGGCCAGCATGGCAGAAACCTTTCGAGGGCCCGCGCGTATTCCACGCCGCCTGTCTCGCAAACCAGCCACCCCGAGCATCGCTTGAGCGCAATCCCCCGGCCCATCAGGAAGGCCGTCTTTCCCGTCGCCGGCCTCGGCACGCGCTTTCTTCCGGCCACCAAGGTGATGCCGAAAGAGATGCTCGTCGTCGTCGACAAGCCGCTGATCCAATGGGCGGTGGAGGAGGCGGCTTCCGCCGGCTGCGTCGATTTCATCCTGGTCACCTCGCGCGGCAAGTCGATGCAGGTCGATCACTTCGACCATCACGAAGAGCTGGTGCAGGTGCTGGCACAGCGCGGCAAGACCGCCGAGCTGCAAGCGGTCGAGTCGATCCTGCCGCCGGAAGGGCGCGTGATCTCGACGCGCCAGTCCCGGGCGCTCGGCCTCGGCCACGCGGTATGGTGCGCGAAGCGCATCGTCGGCGACGAGCCTTTCGCCGTGATCCTTCCCGACGACATGGTGCTCGCCGATACGCCGTGCCTCAAGCAGATGGTCGGCGCCTACAACCGCGTCGGCGGCAACGTCGTCGGCGTCATGAACGTGCCGCGCGAGCAGACGCGGCGCTACGGCATTCTCGACGTCGCCAAGGACGACAAGCGCGAAGGCGCGCTGGTGGCGATCAAGGGCCTGGTCGAAAAACCCGCGCCCGAGAAGGCGCCCTCGACGCTGTCGATCATCGGCCGCTACATCCTGCAGCCCGAGATCTTCGCCCATCTCGAAAAGGGCGAGAGCGGCGCGGGGGGCGAAATCCAGCTCACCGACGCGATGGCGCGCATGATCGGCCAGGGGCCGTTCCACGGCTATCGCTTCCGCGGCACGCGTTACGACTGCGGCGACAAAGCGGGCTACATCGCCGCCAATCTCGCTTTCGCGCTGGAGCGCCCCGATCTGGCGCCGGCCGTGCGCGCCCACGCCAAGCGCCTGTTCGGAGCCGGCTGAGCCGCCGCCATGCGCATCGCCATGATCGGTACCGGCTATGTCGGGCTCGTCTCGGGCGCCTGCTTCTCCGAGTTCGGCATCGACGTCGCCTGCGTCGACAAGGACGCGGCCAAGATCGCTGCGTTGCAGGCCGGCAAGATTCCGATCTACGAGCCCGGCCTCGAGGAGCTGGTCGAGCGCAACGCCAAGGCGGGGCGGCTCAGCTTCACGACCGACCTCGCCGCCGCCGTGGCCGGCGCCGAGGCCGTCTTCATCGCCGTCGGCACGCCCTCGCGGCGGGGCGACGGCCACGCCGACCTCACCTATGTCTTCGCCGCCGCGGAGGAGATCGCGAAGGCGCTGACCGGATACGCCGTCGTCGTCACCAAATCGACCGTGCCGGTCGGCACCGGGCGCAAGGTGGCCGAGCGCATCCGCGCGGCGCGGCCGGACGCCCAATTCGATGTCGCCTCCAATCCCGAGTTCCTGCGCGAGGGTTCGGCGATCGAGGATTTCATGCGCCCGGACCGCGTCGTCATCGGCACCGCGAGCGAGCGCGCGCGCGAGGTGATGCGGCGCATCTACCGGCCGCTCTATCTCATCGAGCGCCCCATCCTCTTCACCAAGCTCGAAACCTCGGAGCTGATCAAATACGCGGCCAACGCGTTCCTCGCGGCCAAGATCACGTTCATCAACGAGATTGCCGACCTCTGCGAAAAGCTCGGCGCCGACGTGCACGACGTGGCCAAGGGCATCGGTCTCGACGGCCGCATCGGGAGCAAATTCCTCCATCCCGGCCCCGGCTATGGCGGCTCGTGCTTCCCCAAGGACACCCTCGCGCTGGTGCGGACGGCGCAGGAGGCGAAGGCGCCGCTGCGCATCATCGAGACCGTCGCCGACATCAACGCGCGCCGCAAGAAATCCATGGCCGCGCGCGTCGTCGCCGCCTGCGGCGGCAGCATCGCGGGTAAGACGATCGCGGTGCTCGGCCTCACCTTCAAGCCCAACACCGACGACATGCGCGAGAGCCCGAGCCTCGATCTCGTGCCGGCGCTGCTGGCGGCCGGCGCCAAGGTGCGCGCGCACGATCCCGAGGGCATGGGCGAGGCGAAGAAGCTCTTGGGCGGCGTCGCCTACTGCCCGGGCCCCTACGAGGCGATGCAGGGCGCGGATGCACTGGTGATCGTCACCGAATGGAACGCATTCCGCAGCCTCGACCTCGCGCGCATGAAGGCGCTTCTGAATTCGCCGGTCGTCGTCGACCTCCGCAACATCTACAATCCGCGCGAAATGGCGGCCGCCGGCTTCGAATATACGTCGATCGGCCGCCCGCCCGCCGCCGTCGAGGAGGAGCGGCGAGGCCCGTGACGCTCAACCCTACGATCTTGCGCGAGTACGACATCCGTGGCGTGGTCGGGCTTAACCTCTCGGAGCGCGACGCTTACGCCATCGGCCGCGCTTTCGGCACGGTGGTGGCGCGCAAGGGTGGCAAGAGCGTGTGCCTCGGCTTCGATGGCCGCGTTTCTTCGCCGGGATTCGCGGCGGCGGCGGCGGAAGGGCTCATGGACTGCGGCCTGACGGTCTGGTTCGTTGGCCACGGGCCGACACCGATGCTGTATTTCTCCGTATTCGCCTACAACGCCGACGGCGGCATCATGGTCACGGGGTCGCACAACCCGCCCGATCAGAACGGCTTCAAGATGATGCTCGGCCCCAAGCTCGGCGCGGCCCCGTTTTTTGGGCAGGAGATTCAGGCGCTCGGAGAATTGGTCCGCAAGCGCGATTACGCCAGCGGGAAGGGCCCGGGCGAGGAACGTCCGGTTTTCGAAGATTACATCCACCATCTCGCGGCCGAGGCCGGCGCGGGCGGCCGTCCGCCGGCGGTGGTTTGGGACGCGGGCAATGGCGCGGCCGGCGAGGCCATGTTGGCGCTCATCGACCGGCTGGCTGGGCGCCACGTGGCGCTGTTCGCCGAGATCGACGGCACGTTCCCCAATCACCATCCCGATCCCACCGTGGCCGCGAATCTCGCCGACCTGCAGCGAACGGTGCGGAGCGAGGGAGCGGACTACGGCGTTGCCTTCGACGGGGACGGCGACCGCATCGGTGCCGTCGACGGAAAGGGCCGCATCCTCTGGGCCGACCAGCTGATGGTGCTGTTCGCGCGCGATGTGCTGCGCGCCAGGCCCGGCAGCCCGGTGATCGCCGACGTGAAGGCAAGCCAGGTGCTGTTCGACGAGATCGCGCGCGCCGGCGGCACGCCGGTGATGTTCAAGACCGGCCACTCGCTGATCAAGGCGAAGATGAAAGAGATGAAGGCGCCGCTCGCCGGCGAGATGAGCGGCCACATCTTCTTCGCCGACCGCAATAAAGGCTACGACGACGGTCTCTACGCCGCGGCGCGCCTGTTCCGCATCCTGAGCCGGGCCGATTTCACGCTGGCCGAGTTCCTCGACCGGCTGCCGCGCGTGGTCAACACGCCCGAGCTGCGCTTCCCCGTCCCCGCCGAGCGCAAATGGGCCGTCATCGACGAGGTGAAGGGCCGTCTCGGCAAGGCCAAGGCGGAGGTGAACGGCATCGACGGCGTGCGCGTGAAGACGAAGGACGGCTGGTGGCTGCTGCGCGCCTCCAACACCCAGGACGTGCTCGTCGCGCGCTGCGAGGCCGCCGACGCGGCCGGCCTCGCGCGGCTCAAGGATCAGCTTTCGCGCGAGCTTGCCGCCTCGGGTTTGGCGCTGCCCGAAGATGCCGCCGCCCACTGAGCGCCCGCGTGCGGCACGGGACGAAGCCGCGGGCTTCGATTTCTTCTTTTACGGCACGCTCTGCGACCCGGAGGTGCGCGCGTTGGTGTTCGGCCGCAAGGCCGACGTGGTGCCGGCCATTCTCGACGACTACGAAGCGGTGCCGGTCGAGCGCGGGCGCTTTCCCATGCTGCTGTTCCAGCGCGGCAGCGCGGCGGCGGGCGTGCTCTGCCGCGGCATCGGCCTCATCGAGGCGGCGCGCCTCGGCTTCTACGAGCGCGAGGGCCGCGACTACGGCGCGCGCAAGCTCGCGGTGCGGGTGGAGGGCGGGCAGGGCGGCGAGCCGCACCCGGCCTGGGTGTTCCTGCCGATCGGGGCGCTGCGCCGTGGCCCCGGGCGCTGGGATCTCGCCGAATGGCAGCGCTATGCCAAGCGCGATTTCCTCGCGCGCTGGACCCGCGCAATGCGCGCGGTCGAGCCCAAGGACCTCGAGCCCTTTATCGAGCTGTGGCGAGCGCGCATGGCGCCGAACGCGTAGGGGCGCGCTGCGCGCACCCTATTTCCACGCGATCAAAACCTCGATTGTGGAGCGCGCGCGCGCGGCGCGCCCCTACATGCGATGAGCTTTACCGCCGATACGCCGCGTAGCGCTTCAGCTTGCGCTTCTTGGCGACCCATTTCTTCTTGGGCTTCGGCTTCACGACCGGGCGATCGTCGTCGTCGTCATCGGGCACGTCGGATGTCTGGTGCAGCGCCGCCGACTGCAGCGAGTAGGAGAGCGTGTGGCACGGCAATCCGCGCCTGGCCAGCACGCGGCAGGTCTGGCTGGCGCCCGACTGGTTGAAGCCGAGCACGCGCGCCGCATATTGCGTGCGCCGGCCCTGTTTCATCGCGACGACGGCAATGCGGGTGCTGCCCGAACGGTAGACGCCGGGCACGCTGTAGTAGGCCCGCTTCGCGGCGCTCTGCGCCTGGCGATAGTTGCGATAGCTGCCGATCTGGATACCGAAGCGCGTGATCGTCGCGGGCGCGGCCTCGGGCGGCGCGGCCGTCCGCGTGCCGGCTTCGGCGCGCGGGATCAGGCTGAAGCCCGACGGCTTCTTCGTGGCTTCGGCGATGCGCCGGTCTTCGGAGTCGGCGGTCTCTTCGTCCTCGTCATCCTCGACGCGCGCCGCGACCGCGATCTTCTCCGGCGGCGGCGGGACGGCGCGGTAGGCGGTGCCGAGCAGGGCGGCCGCGGCCTGGAAGCGCTGGGACGAGGTCCGGCCGCCCAGCACCACCGAAATCACCTTCTGCTGGCCATGCCTCGCGGTGACCACGACGTTGAAGCCGGAGGCGCGCGTATAGCCGGTCTTCATGCCGGTCACGTCCGCGCGCGCGTGCAGCAGGCGGTTGGTGTTGCGGAAGGTGCGGGCGCCCCATTGGAAATAGCGGCGGGCGAAGTAGTGCGAGTATTGCGGGAAGCGCGTGTGGATCGCGCGGGCGAGGATCGCCATGTCATGCGCGGAGGTGTAGGCGCCGGGCGCAGGCAGGCCCGAGGCGTTGCGGAAAGTCGTCGAGCGCATGCCGAGCTCGCGCGCCTTGGCGGTCATGCGCTGGGCAAAGGCGTATTCGCTGCCGCCGGCCAAGAACTCGCCCATGGCCGAGGCGGCGTCGTTCGCCGACCGCACGGTCATGGCGAGAATCAGCTGCTCGACCGTGACCTCGTAACCCGGCCGCAGATAGAGCTTCGAGGGCGACCGCGCGGCGGCGTGGTAGGAGATCGGCACGCGCGTGCCGAGCGTAATCCGGCGCTGCTCCAAGGCCTCGAAGGCGAGGTAGAGCGTCATAATCTTGGCGAGCGAGGCGGGCGGATGCGGCGCATCGGCGCGGTAGGCGCGAATGATGCGGCCGCTGGCTTCATCCATCAGTATCGAGGAAGCGATCGTCGCATGCGCGCGCGGCGCCGCGGCAATCGCGACACTGGCGCCAAGTAATAGCCCCAGTGAAATCCGCGTTATGGAAAAGTAATGCTGCAGAGTGTCCGCAGCGCGCGCAACGCTCGTCTTCAGCATTCCCTTGCCCCACACGTCCCCGTAGACGAAATACGCGTCCGTGACAGCGCGAGTCCTTTCGAGCCGCAACGGTATTTATTTCGGGCCGATTTGTCCAGCCTAGGTTTCCTTCAATAATACGCGAAGTTGCCGGGGGTTATCCCCGATTTCGCCCGAATGCGGCCACCTTCCGCCGACGATGGCGCGCGCTGACCGCGTCAGCACCTTAAGCGCTGTTGGTTAAAGAAGGTTTCGCCCGCGGCGATTCGGCCATATTGCATATGCAAAGGATTATTGTGCGCTGCACAATTTTTCTTGACACGCGTTAACGCCTGGCCTAAACGCGGCCGAGGCAAGCGGCCTGGCTTCAGCAGTTTTGCATTGCACGCGCCGGATGAAGAGCCGGCGTCGCGCTCGTCCGAGGGTACGGGACCGGCGCAGGAGCAGGGCACGAGGCCGCGACGGGGGGTGCTCGTTCCAGCCATGCAAGGAGTTGCGCGATGACGAAGACCGAAACCGCGAGTGTGAAGCCGGCCAAGGCCCAGGAAACCGTCGAAAAGGCGTTCAAGGCCAATCAGGCCGCCGCCGAGAAGGCGGTGAAGGCCGGCAAGGAGACGGCCGAGAAGGCCATGAAGGCCGGCTCGGAGGCCGTAACCAAGGCCTACGACCAGGCGCTCAGCGCCGCCAAGGAAACCGTGCAGAAGACCTTCCCCCAGGCCGCCGCCCGCTTCGAGGAGCTGGCCGGCCTGCAGCGCGCCAATCTCGAGGCGATGTTCTCCGCCGGCACCGCCGCGATGAAGAACGCCGAGACGCTCTCCGAAGAGCTGCTCGCCTTCAACAAGAAGGCGTTCGAGGACGGCGTCACCAACGCCAAGAAGCTGATGGAGTGCAAGACCATGCAGGAGGTCGTCGAGATGCAGACCGACCTCGCCTGCGCGCAGATCGAGACCACCCTCGCGCATGCCGGCAAGGTCACGGAGCTGGCGCTCAAGATGGCCGGCGAGTTCGTCGAGCCGATGCAGGACCGCTTCAGCCTTGCGGTGGAAAAACTGGGCAAGCCGCTCGCTGCCTGAGCACGGCGATCCCGATGGCAAGGAAAGGCCCGGCGCCCGCGCGGCGCCGGGTTTTTTTCGTTTTCCGCGGCCGCGCTCGCGCACGGAAGCCTTGTTCTTGCCGCGATCCGGGCGCAGCTCCGGCGCGCGCCCTAACCAATTTCGCCTCTAGCCGCCGCACCTTGATTTTGCATATGATTCGCCAAACTTATCCGGCACCGGCCCGGACGTGGACCCGGGACGGACGCGGCCACGACGAGCGTAGGAATGAGCGACGGCAATCGGCGCAAGGACCAAGGCGAGACGGGCGTCATCGTCAAGCAAGAGACGAAGACGAAGAAGCCGTCGATGTACAAGGTGCTGATGCTGAACGACGACTACACGCCGATGGAATTCGTCGTGCACGTGCTCGAACGCTTCTTCAACAAGACGCGGGCCGAGGCCACGCGTATCATGCTCCACGTCCACCAGCGCGGCGTCGGCGTGTGCGGCGTCTATACCTACGAAGTGGCCGAGACCAAGGTGAACCAGACCATGGAGTTCGCGCGCCGCCACCAGCACCCGCTGCAATGCACACTGGAGAAGGAATGAACCCCCTCCCGCCACGCGCGTTTTCGCTTAAGCGCCCGGCCTGCTGCCGATCGAGGGACTGAATGTTATCGCCCAATCTCGAAAAATCGCTCCAGCGCGCGCTCGGCTATGCCAACGAGCGGCGCCACGAATACGCGACGCTCGAGCACATGTACGACGAATTCCATCGGCGTGTAGTCGTCGTTCAGCATCAGGACCTTGTACATGGACGGCTTCTTCGTCTTCGTCTCTTGCTTGACGATGACGCCCGTCTCGCCTTGATCCTTCCGCCGAGGTCCGTCGCTCATCGCTAAGCTCGTCGTGGCCGCATCCGTTGATCGCTCCCGCGCTCACCGGCATCCGCGCCTGGCCGGTGT
>DATBLL010000146.1:0-20057 GCA_036555425.1 Alphaproteobacteria bacterium
GTCTTGGGCGGGGAACAGGCACGTGCGCCTCGCCGTCAGGGCGAGCTCGGGCCTCGTCGTCGTCGCGCGAACCAGCCGGTCATGGCCTCGTTCGCCTCCTCCAGGCGCCCGTCGGGCTGATCGACGGGCGATGACCGTTTAGCATCAAGCCGCGCCGCTTGCCAACTGTCCCGTGCGCTCCGCCGCGATCAGGGCGCGGGAAAGCGCGCAGAATTGGGCGATGTCGAGCGTCTCGGCGCGGCGTGTCAGGTCGATGCCGGCGGCCGTCGCCAGAGGCTCGACGGGGACGCCGAGGGCCTTGAGCGACGAGCGCAGCATCTTGCGGCGTTGGCCGAACGCGGCGGCGGTGACGCGCTCGAGCAGGACCGGATCGGCCGGCGCCAGGGGCGCGCGGCGCGGGACGAGGCGCACGACGGTCGACTCGACCTTGGGCGGCGGCACAAAGGCGCCGGGCGGCAGTGTGAAGAGCCGCTCGACCGTGCAGCGCCACTGCGCGGCCACGGCGAGGCGCCCATAGGCCTTGGTGCGCGGCTTGGCGGCGAGGCGGTCGGCCACCTCCTTCTGGAACATGAGCGTCAGGCTCTCGTAGCGCGCGATGTCCGCGAGCCAGCCCATCAGCAGCGGCGTCGCGACGTTGTAGGGCAGGTTCGCCACGATGCGGTAGGGCGCGGGCAGGCCGCGCGCCCTGCATTCGGCGGCGGGATCGAGCGTGAGCGCGTCGCCTTCGAGCACCGTGAGGCGCCCGGGATAGGCGGCGGCGATCTCCGCCAGCGCGGGCAGGCAGCGGCGGTCGAGTTCGATCGCGAAGACGCGCGCGCCCGCGTCGAGCAGCGCGCGTGTGAGGCCGCCGGGGCCGGGGCCGATCTCGACCGTCGTGCCGCGCGCGAGATCCCCGGCGGCGCGCGCGATCTTGGCGGTGAGGTTGAGATCGAGGAGGAAATGCTGGCCGAAGCCGCGCTTGGCGGCGAGATCGTGCCGCGCGATCACGTCGCGCAACGGAGGTAACTCGGGCAAGGTCACGATCCCCTCGCTCACGAATTCGCGCGAGCGCGAGCGCGCAGCGGCGGCAGATCGGGCTCAGGGCCGGCCATGGGCCGGGCGGCCATTCGCCGCGCGCCGGCACGCGGCCATGGCGGCGGCCATCTTGAGCGCGGCGATGAGGCTCTCGGGGCTCGCTATGCCCTTGCCGGCGATGTCGAGCGCGGTGCCGTGGTCGGGCGAGGTGCGGATGAAAGGGAGGCCGAGCGTCACGTTCACCGCGCGGTCGAAGGCCAGCGTCTTGATCGGGATCAGCGCCTGATCGTGATACATGCAGAGCGCCGCGTCGTAGCGGGCGCGCGCCGCGGCGTGGAACATGGTGTCGGCCGGCAGCGGCCCCGCGGCGTCGATCCCCGCGCTCCGCAGCGCGTCCACGGCCGGCGCCACCACCGTTTCATCCTCGTCGCCCATGCTGCCGGCCTCGCCGGCGTGCGGATTGAGCCCGGCCACGGCGAGGCGCGGGCGCGCCACGCCGAAGTCGCGCCGGAGTGCCGCCGCCGTGATCTTGCCGATGCGCACGATCTCTGCCGTGCTGAGCGCCTTCGGCACTTCGGACAGCGCGCGGTGAATCGTCACCGGAACCACGCGCAGCTCCTCGCATGCCAGCATCATCGCCGGCGGCGCTTCGAGCTCGGCCAGGGCGCCCAGGAACTCGGTGTGGCCGGGATGGGCGAAGCCGGCGTCGTAGAGCGGCTTCTTCTGGATCGGATTGGTGACGATGGCGGCCGCCTCGCCGGCAAGAGCCAGGCGCGCCGCGCGCTCGATGGCGCCGATCACCGCCGAAGCCGTGGCGGCGCTCGGCCGGCCCGGCACCGCGGGCGCGGGGAGCGTCTGGCGCAGGACCGGCAGCGCCGCCGCGAAGATCGCCGCCGCGTCCTTCGCGGTGGCGATCTCGCGCACCGGCACGGCGAGGCCCAATTGGGCACCGAGCGCGGCGAGCCGCTCGGGGTCGTCGACGGCGGCGAAGACCGGGATCGCCTCGCCGCGGCGCAGCCAGGCCTTGAGCGCGATTTCTCCGCCGATGCCGGCGGGCTCGCCCATGGTCAGCAGCAGCGGCGCGACAGCGGCGGGCCGGCTTCCGTCAGACACGGATGTCGATATAGGCCGAGCGCCGCAGCTCCTTGAGGAAGCGCTCGGCGAAGGCGCCGAGCTTCTGGCGCTGCAGCGCCTCGCGCACATCCTTCTCCTCGGGCGGCTTGCCGATGGGATCGTCGGCGCAGCGGATGAAGACGGAATAGGTGTTTTGCTCGAGATGGGGCCGCGTGACCTGATTGACCTTGAGCGGCGCCAGGAGAGCGCGGATTGCCGGCCGCTGCTGCTCGACGATGACGTCGTCGGACCGGCGCACGATGCCCTTCGCTTCCGCGACGGCCTTGATGAGGTCGGCGCAATCCTTGACCCCGGCGGCGATCTTGGCGATCTGCGCCTGCACTTCCTTCTGCTGCGCCGGCGTCGGCTTGTCCGGCAGGCGCAGCACGCCCTGCACGACCGAGATCGATTTCACGTCCGGATTCCGGCCGCCGAAGGTCCGCCGGTCGGACACGCGGATGATGTAGTAGCCGCCGGCGCCGCGCACGGGCCCCGCGATCTGGCCGGTCTTGAGCGACTTCACCGTGCGCTCGATCTCGGGCTCCATCTGGCCCTCGAAGAGAAAGCCCATGTCGCCGCCGCTGCTGGCGGTGCCGGTCTGCGAAAACTGGCGCGCGAGGATCTCGAAGCTGGCGCCGGCCCGGAGCTGGGCGAGGATGAACTGCGCCGTCTGCAGCACGCGCGCGTGCTGCGCCGGGCTGTCGACGGGCAGGAAGATTTCCTGGACGCGGTATTGCAGCTTTTCCTTGTTCTGCTTGAGGCGCTTGAGCACGGCCTCGACTTCGACGTCGCTGACGCGGATCTGCGGCAGGATGCGCTGCTGGACGACCTTGTTCCAGGCGATCGAGGCGCGGATCTGGTCCTCGAAGGTGCGCGGGTCGATGCCGCGCTGGCGCAGCGCCTTGGCGAGGCCGCCGGGCCCCATGCGGTTGCGGCGCTCGATCTCCGCGAGTTGGTCCTGGACCTCCTTGCCCGTGACCTCGATGGTCAGGCGCGCCGCCTCCTGGAGCTGGAGGCGCTCGTTGATCATGGCGCGCAGGACGTCGGCGAGGAGGCGCTTGCGACCCTCGCCGACCTCGGGCGCGCGCGAGGTGAGCGCGATGAAGCGCATGCGCTGCTCGAGGTCGTAGAGCGTGATCGCGTCGCGGTTGACGATGGCCGCGATGCGCCGGTCGCTGCCGCGTTGGGGCGGCTGCTGCGCCGTTGCGCTGTCGGGCATCGCGGCGAGGGCGAAAGCCAGCGCCGCCGCGGCAGGGACGATCTTCAACACCATAATTTCAGCCGTGAATAGGCAAGCCCCGGCTTATACAAGATGCGCAAAACCGCGCCAACACCCGTCAGCGGGAGGCGCGAACCTCGCCTAGGTATTTGAGCGCAATCGAGAGCAGAAAGCGCTGCGTCGGCCGCGTGTCGGTCAGCAGATCGACGCTGCGAGAATAGGAAAACCCGATGGTGCAGCACTCATCCTGGTAACGGACGCCGACGTTCAACGAGAAGGGCTGGGGCCGCGTGGAGATGAGATCGAAGGCCGCACCGCCGGAAGCGCTCCAGCGCTGCGTCACCTGGGACGCGACGGCGAAACGCACCTGGCGGCGATGCGCGAACTCGCTGTTGCCGAGCTGGTCGGCGAGATCGACGTAGGAGGCGCTCGCGCGCAAGGCGGGCACGCCGCCCGCGACCGTGAGCTCCTGGCGCCGGAAGGAGATGTCGCGCGCGTCGAGCCGGAAGCGGTAGGTCAGACTGAAATAGTCGCCGGGAGCGACGCGCAGCCGGCCGACGATGTCGGAAAGATTGTGCCGGATTCCGGAATTCTCGAGCACGTTCTCTTCGCCGAAGATGCGCCAGCTCTGGCCGATGAAGGCCTCGGCCTTGCCGCCGCGGTTGGCGTAGAGCGTGTTGTTGAGGCCGTAGACGATGCGCATGCCGTCGTCGATCCGGTCGCGGCCGGGATAGCGGTTGGGGGCGAAGAGGCTGAGATCGTCGAGCTCGAGGTCGAGGCTGTCCTCGTTGGGAATGCGCCAGGTGTTGAGCTTCGGCGGCATGGCGACGAGGGCGACGCGCGGCTCGATCACGTGGCGGACGTTGCCGAGCTCGCGGGCGAACGGATAGCGCCAGTCGACCGTCAGCTGCGGATAGACGCGCCCGAGCGTGCCGCTGAACGTGGTCTGGCCGCTCTGCTCGTTGCCGGTCACCCAATAGAGATCGGCATTGAGATCGGCCGTGACGATGACGAGCCAGCCGGCCGGATCGGTATAGGGCAGGCGCCAGCCGCCCGTGAGCGACATCCGCCGCGATTCGACGCCCTCGTTGCGCCCGAGCGCCAGCAGCGACGCGTTGAAATGCCAGCGGCCGTATTGGCCGGCGGGGGCGCCGACGGCGCGGTATTCCGCGAAAGGCAGGGCGAAGGGGATGCGCTCCTGCTCCTCCTGCTGCCGCAGGGTGCGGAAATGCAAGAGGCGGATGCGGGCATAGTCGCGGTCGAAGAAGCCCTCGGCGTAGGCGGTCGAGGCCAGCGTGTCGCCGCCATAGACGTTGTAGCGGCGGAGATAGGTCTTGTCGGTCACAAAGGCGCCGTTGAATCCCGTGCGCCAGTTGTCGTCGATGTCGTAGCGCAGCCGTCCGAACAGATGGCCGCGGAATTCGTTGCCGCTCTGCTGCACGTCGAAATTGTCGGTGCGGCGGACATAGGTGATGCTGCCGTCGGTCACGAGCGCGCCGCCGGGAAAGCGCTGGCGGTATTCGCCGAACAGGGCGACGCGCTGGCGCGTCGTCAGCAGCGGCGTGATCGTCACGTCCTTGTCCTTGTCGAGCACGATGAAGTAGGGGACGCGCAGCGTTTGGCCGAGCCGGCCCTCCGAGCCGAGCGAGGGAGTGAGGAAGCCGGTGCGCCGCCGCACGGTGGGGTCGGGGTGGCTGAGATAGGGCGTCCACAGCACCGGGATCCCGTACACCTCCAGCGCCGCGTTGCGGTAGGTGATGTCCTGTTTTTCCTGGTCGTGGACGACGCGCCGCGCGCGGATCTGCCAGAGCGGCGCGCGGGTCGGGTCCTCGGGACAGAGCCGGCAGGGCGAGAAGACGACGCGCGACATCTCGTTGCGCCGGCCGTCGACGCGGATGGCGCCGTTGGCCGCCATCTTGCTGTCGTCGGGGAACAGCATGCGGAACTGCTCCATCACGCCGTCCTTCATGTCGCGCGTGAGCTCGGCGCGCGCGGCGAAGACGGTGGGCGAGCCCGGCTCGGTCAAGGTCACGTTACCGGTGGCCGTGACGCGGTTGGCGCGCTGGTCGAAGACCACCTCGTCGGCGAGCACGACGCGGTCGCCCTGGAAGATCACGACGTTGCCGCGCGCCGTCACGGTGCCGCGCTCGCGGTCGTAGGCGAGCTCGCTGGCGTTGATGACGACCGGGCGCTGGTCGAGGCTGCGGTTGGCGACGGTGGAGCGGATCGGCGGGCCCGTCTCGGCCCCCGCGTCGCCGGCGACAAGGAACAGCGCCGCCGCCACCAGCGCCAGCCATCCCGTTTTTCCCCTCGCTCCCCCCTCCACGGCCGCGCTATCCGTCTTCGACGTGGATGAGCACGGCGAGGCCGATCATCGAGCTGGCGAGCGCCGGGGCCCACGCCGCCAGCATCGGCGGCAGGCGCGTCGAATGCGCGAGCGCCAGCACGAGGTCGGACAGGAAGAAGAGGACGAAGCCCGTCGCGATGCCGCCGGCCACCGCGTAGAGGACGCCGCGCAGGCGCGTATGGCGCAGCGAGAAGATCGCCGCGATCAGCACCATCGCGCAATAGAGGAGGGGCTCGGCCAGCAGTGAGTGCCAGTGCAGGCGGTGGCTCAAGGCCGAGAAGCCGGTGGCCTCGAGCGAGCGGATGAAGCGCGGCAGCTCCCAGAACGACACCGTCGAGGGCGAGGAGAAGCTGTCCTGGATGCGCGCCACGGTGAGATCGGTCTTGAACGTGTAGACCGGCACCGCGCGCACGGTCTTCTCGGGCTCGGAGACGCGCGCGTTGACGAGGCGCCACTGCCCGGGCTCGAGCGTCGCGGTCTCGGCGTCGATGCGGCCGGCGAACTCGTCCTCGCCCCTGTAGAGGAGGACCATGACCTTGTTGAGCGTGAGCTCCTTGGCCCCGACGTTCGACGAGATCGCGTGGATCACCGATTGCCCGCTCGCGTCGACCTGGCGCAGCCACACCCCGCTCGAGGTCGCGGCCATGAGGTTCGAGCGCATGCGGAGATAGCGGTTCTCGAGCTGCTCGAACTGCCCGGTCATGATCGCGCCGAGCGGATTGATCGCCGCGATCTTGACCGCGCCCAGGAGCAGCGCGGCGCCGAGCGGCGGCAGCAGGAACTGCCACACCGAGACGCCCGAAGCCCGAAGGGCGACGAGCTCGCTGCTCCGGTTGAGGCGCCAGAACGAATACATCGCGCCGAACAGCACGGCGAAGGGCAGCGTCTTCTGCGCCGTCAGCGGCAGCTTGTAGAACGCCATGCCGAGGACGATCGAGAACGTCGCCTCCTGCTTGCCCGAGGCGCGGCGCAAGAGCTCGATGAGGTCGATGAGGAAGATGACGGCGAGGAAAACGGCGAGGATGGCGAAGAATGCGACCAGGAACTGGCGCGCCAGATACAGCGTCGCGATCGGCGACAGCCGCACCCTGAGTTCGCCGCTTGCCGATCGCTCGATCACCCTCGCGCGCCCCTCAAACCTGACCGTCGCGGTATGGAAAATGGCCCCTCGGCGCCGACTTTGGCACAGAACCCCCGGCGGGAAAAAGAGATTTTCGAGAAACGACGCGCGCGCGGGCCGGCGCTATTTCGCCGCCGCCGCGGCGGGACGCAGCGCGCTTGCGGGCCGCGTGCGCGGGCTCAGGATCCACGCGCCGACCGCGAGCGGCGCCACCGCGTTGAGGTACATCAGCGGCACGAAGAGCAGATCCTTCGAGGCGAGCTGCAGCAGCGCCACCGCCAGGCCCTGCACGCCGGCGGCGACGACGACGGCGGTCAGGAGGCGCGGAAGCTGGCCGCGCTTGTTGAACTGGCCGGGCAGCAGGATGAACAGCGCGATGAAGGGCAGCGTGAGCGCGAGGATCGGCGCCACGAGCCGGCTGTGCCCCTCGGCGATGAGCTTGGTGCGATAGTAGCGGTCGTTCGGCGAATCGTCGGGATTGAACAGCTGCGGCAGGAAGCGCTCGCCGGGCTCGCGCCAATCGCGCCGCTCCTCGCCGAGCAGGTTCACCTCGAAGCTGTACTCCTTGAAGTAGAGGACGGAGAGATTGCCGCTCTTGCGGTCGAGCTCCTGCCGGTTGCCCTCGAACAGGACCACGCGCGGGCCGTCGGGCCCGGCCTCGACCGCGCCGCGCTTGGCCATGATCGTCGTCGGCGTCGCGGCCTTCCTGTTGTCCTGCACCAGGATGCCGTAGAGCTCGTTGCCCTCGCGCGAGCGCACGTAAATGGTGAGGTTCTGGTTGACCGAGTTGAACGTGCCTTCGAGCAGCAGCGCCGCGGAGAAGTTCTCGCGCGCCGCGGACTGCACGCGGCGGAACTCCTGAATCGAAACCGGCAGCAGATAGAGGCTGATCGCGTAGCAGACGGCGATGCCGAGCAGGCCGAGATAGATCACCGGCGTCGCGGCCTGCCAGTGGCTCATGCCCGAGGAGCGCAGCACGATCAGCTCGCGGTCGTTGGTGAGCTTGTTGAGCGTGAACAGCGCCGCGAAGAACAGCGACACCGGCAGCGTGATGAGCAGGAACGAGGGCAGCAGCAGCGACGTGATGTAGAAGAAGACGTCGATCGAGAGGCCCTTGTTGAGGATGAAGCGGATGAACCGCATCGCCTGGGTGAGCCAGATCACCGCGGTCAGCGTCACCACGATGAAGACGGTCGAAAGGCCGACCTGGCGGAATATGTAGGCCTGGGCGCGGTTCATGCCGGGGCGTTTATAGCCTTGGCCGAAGGCCGCTGAACAGCCCGCGAGACGGGCAAAATGCCCTTGCGCGGCATGGCGTTGCCCTTCCGCGCCGGCTGCCCTAAGTAACGGCCGCATCAAGGAGCTTCCGATGAAGATCGAATTCGCCGAATACGCCATCCCCAAGGGCGGCGTGGTCGTCGCAGGCGTGCTCGAAGACAAGTCTCTGACGGCCGGCGCCGCGGAGTTGGACCGCCGCACCGGCGGCGCCGTCAATCGCGCGTTGAAAAGCGGGCGCTTCCAGGGCCGCGCCGGCGACCGGCTCGATCTCGTCGGCCCCGGCGACGGCAGCTACGAGCGCATCGTCCTCGCCGGGCTCGGCAAGGCCAAGGAGCGCGACGCGCTGAAGGCGCAGGAATTCGGCGGCGGCATCGTCGCGCATTTGAACGCCGGCGGCGTCGCCACCGCCACGCTGCTGGTCGATCCGATGAGCGAAGCCCCGCTGCCCACGGCGGCGGCGGCTGCGCGCATCGCCTTTGGGGCGCGGCTGCGCGCCTACCGCTTCGACAAATACCGCACCAAGGAGAAGGAAGAGCAGAAGCCGACGCTCGCCGAGCTCACCATCGCCGTCGCCGGCGCGCGCGCCGCCGAGGATGCGTTCCGCCCGCTCGACCGCGTGGCCGACGGCGTCTACTTCGCGCGCGATCTCGTCAGCGAGCCCGCCAACGTCATCTATCCCGAGACGCTGGCCGACGCCGCGCGCACGCTGGCCGAGCTCGGCGTCGAGGTGGAGGTGCTCGGCGTCCACGAGATGCAGCGCCTCGGCATGGGCGCGCTGCTCGGCGTGGGGCAGGGCAGCACGCGCGAGCCGCGCCTCGTCGTCATGCAGTGGAAGGGCGCCGCCAACCGCGCCGATCAGCCGCTCGCCTTCGTCGGCAAGGGCGTCACCTTCGACACCGGCGGCATCTCGATCAAGCCCGCCGCCGGCATGGAGGAGATGAAGTGGGACATGGGCGGCGCCGGCACGGTGATCGGGCTCATGAAGGCGCTGGCCGGCCGCAAGGCCAAGATCAACGTGGTCGGCGTCGCGGGCCTGGTCGAGAACATGCCCTCGGGTACGGCGCAGCGTCCGGGCGACGTGGTGAAGTCCATGTCGGGCCAGACGATCGAGGTCATCAACACCGACGCGGAAGGGCGCCTCGTGCTGGCCGACGCGCTCTGGTATTGCCAGGACCGCTTCAAGCCCAAATTCATGATCGATCTCGCGACGCTCACCGGCGCCATCGTCGTCGCGCTCGGACACGAGAACGCGGGCCTCTTCGCCAACAGCGACGAGCTGGCCGAGCGCATCGCGGCGGCGGGCCGCGCCACCGGCGAGCGCTGCTGGCGCCTGCCGCTGGCCGAGGGCTACGACAAGGCGATCGTCTCCGAAATCGCCGACATGAAGAACGTCGGCGACCGCGCCGGGGGCTCGATCACGGCCGCGCAATTCCTCCAGCGCTTCGTCAACGACGTGCCCTGGGCGCATATCGACATCGCCGGCATGGCCTGGTCGAAGAAGGACGCGCCCACCGTCCCCAAAGGCGCCACCGCCTTCGGCGTCCAGCTCCTGAACCACCTCGTGCAGGAGTATTACGAGGGGAAGTAATCCCCCGCGCCCTGGGGCGAGGGGGAATCAGCGCAACGCGCCCGCCGCGCGGTCGAGGAGGGATTTCACCGTCTCCATCGGCGCCGGTGCGAGACCCTGTTTCCGTGCCACGGCGAACATGATGCGGCGCGGGCCGCCCTGCGTGCAGGCGGTGATGGGGCCGGTGGCGAGGTCGCGGTCCGGGCGCGGGCGGCGCAGGACGCACAGCGCGCCGCCGCGGCGGTCGCCGATGCGCTTCTGCTCGTAGCGATAGAGATTGGGCTCGCGGCCCGCGGCGAGGCAGCCGACATCGCACGCCTCGGCGCGCGCCGGCAGCGGCGGAAACGCGCGCCCATCCTGCCGGCTCCACACCGTGAGCTCGAGCGTCTCGCCCGGCTCCGTCTGCATCCGGCAGATCTGGCGGCGATACGGGCCGAGCCGGTCGTCGAGCATGTCCGGCCCGAACGCGCGCACTTTGAGCGCCGCCTCCGCCTCGGCGCGCGGCATCGCGGCGCACAAGTCGCGCGCGCGGGGCGCTTCGGCAGAGGCGGGTAATGCCGCAATGGCGCAAGCGGCGAGCGCGAATGCTTTGACCTTCGTTTCCACTGCGCTAAACCCATCGGCCGGAGTAACCCCCACCATAATCTTCCCCCGCAAAGCGTGGGAGGAAATGGGAATGCTCCTTCCCCCGCGCAGCGGGGGAAGGCCGGGATGGGGGTTTCGACGCCGCACGGTGCCAGCGATGACCGACGTCAACTTCTACCACCTCCAACGCTCGGCGCTCGATCAGGCGCTGCCGAAGCTCTTGGAGAAGATCCTCCAAGCGGGAAAGCGCGCGGTGGTGATGGCGCGCTCGGCGGAGCGCGTCGAGGCGCTGAGCGCGCGGCTCTGGACCTACGATCCCAATTCTTTCCTGCCCCACGGCAGCAAGGCCGACGGCAACGCGGCCGAGCAGCCGGTCTGGCTCACGCTCGACGACGAGAACCCCAACGGCGCCACCGTCCTCGTGCTCACCGATGGCGCCGCCACCCAGCGCATGGCCGACTACGAGCGCTGCCTCGAGCTCTTCGACGGCAACGATCCCGAGCGCGTCGCCGAGGCCCGCCAGCGCTGGGCCGCCTACAAGAGCGCCGGCCACACCGTGACCTACTGGCAGCAGGGCGAGCGCGGCTGGGAGAAGAAGGCGTAAGCGCACCGCGCCTGCGGCCGATTGGCCCCGGCGCATCGCTTGTCGGGCCGCGACCGAGCGGCTATATCGCGCGCCATCTCCAGGGGCGCTGGCCGCCCACCAATCCTCAAAACAGAAGAGCGGAACAATGGCGATCGAGCGCACCCTTTCGATCATCAAGCCCGATGCGACCAAGCGCAACATCACCGGCAAGATCAACGCCGTCATCGAGGGCGCGGGCCTGCGCATCGTGGCGCAGAAGCGCCTCAGGCTCTCGCAGAAGCAGGCCGAGGGCTTCTACGCCGTGCACAAGGAGCGTCCGTTCTACAGGAGCCTCGTCGGCTTCATGACGTCGGGACCGGTCGTGGTGCAGGTGCTCGAGGGCGAGAACGCCGTCGCCAAGTACCGCGAGGTGATGGGCGCCACCGATCCGGCCAAGGCCGCGCCGGGCACCATCCGCAAGCTCTACGCCGAATCGATCGAGGCCAATTCGGTGCACGGCTCCGACGCGCCCGAGACCGCCACGAGCGAGATCGCGTTCTTCTTCAAGCCCGAGGAGATCGTGGGGTAGGGCATTGTCGGATGTTGTCGTCCCCGCGAAAGCGGGCGACAAGTGAGGTTGGCGGCGCTCCCATCAAAAAGGCCGCCCTCGCGGCGGCCTTTCGTTTCGACGCAATCGGCGCGGCGCGCTAGGCCAGGAAAATGCCCATCAGCACGAGCAGGATCACGATGCCGACCGTGGCATAGGTCAGCAGCCTGGTGAACCCCGCATAGGTTCCCATGTGACTGCGCAGATCGAATTGTTCCGCCATTCGTGCCCCCATCTCTCGTCAAGCCCCCCGCCCGAATCCCCGCCCTCATAGCTGATGCGACGTTTCGGCGCAATCGGAACTCAGCCCAAGAGCGGCGGCGGGTTGATGAGCACGGCCTCCTGCGCCGGCGCGCCGTCGATGAAACAGCGTTCGTGTTCGATGCGCAGGCGCTTTTCGGCGGCAAGCATCAGTGCCAGCGGATAGCAGCGGTGCTCGGCGGCGAGCACGCGCGCCGCGAGCTTCGCCTCGTCGTCGCCGGGCAGCACCGGCACCGCGGCCTGGACGATGATCGGCCCTTCGTCCATCGCCGCACGCACGAAATGGACCGTGCAGCCATGCAGGCGCACGCCGGCTTCGAGCGCGCGCTTGTGCGTGTCGAGGCCGCGAAAGGCGGGCAGCAGCGAGGGGTGGATGTTGATGAGCCGGTCGCGCCAATGCGCGACGAAGGTCTCGCTCAAAATCCGCATGAAGCCGGCGAGGCAGACGAATTCGACGCCGGCCTCGTCGAGCGCCGCGGTGAGCGCGCGCTCGAAGGCGGGGCGGTCCTTGTTGAAATCGCGATGATCGAGGACGCGCGTCGCGATGCCGGCCGCCTGGGCACGGGCGAGGCCGGCGGCGCCGGCCTCGTTCGAAAGCACGAGCGCGATCTCGGCGGGAAAGCCCGGCCTGCGGCAGGCCTCGATCAGCGCCTGCATGTTCGAGCCGCGGCCGGAGATCAGAATTCCCACTCTCAGTCGGGCCATGACTCCGACCAGTTCGTAAGTTCGACGCGCGGCGGCGCGTCGGCTTTGTCCGCGGCGGCGATCTGGCCGATCTCGCGCACGCTCTCGCCCTCGGCGGCGAGAAGATGCGAAAGCGCCCAGGCGCGCTGCGCCTCGACCACCATGACCATGCCGACGCCGCAATTGAACGTGCGCACCATCTCCTCGCGCCCGACCGACCCGGTCTTCATCAGCCAGGCGAAGACCGCCGGCACCGGCCACGATCCGGCGTCGAGGCGCGCGATCGTGCCGGGCGGCAGCACGCGCGGGATATTCTCGGTCAGGCCGCCGCCGGTGATATGCGCCATCGCCTTGACGCCGCCCGCCTTCACCGCCGCGAGGCAGGAGCGCACATAGAGCCGCGTCGGCGTGAGCAATGCGCGGCCGAGGGTTTCGGCCGGGTCGAACGGCGCCTTGGCGGAATAGGGCAGGCCCGATTGCGCCACGATCCGGCGCACCAGCGAGAAGCCGTTGGAATGCACGCCGCTCGAGGCGAGGCCGAGGATGATGTCGCCCGCGGCGATGTCGGCGCGCGGCAGCGCCTGGCCGCGCTCGACCGCGCCCACCGCGAAGCCGGCGAGATCGTAGTCGCCCTTGGCGTAGACGCCGGGCATTTCCGCCGTCTCGCCGCCGATGAGCGCGCAGCCCGATTCGCGGCACGCCGCCGCGATGCCCCTCACCACCGTGGCGGCCTCGGGCACCTTCAACGCCCCGGTCGCGTAGTAGTCGAGGAAGAACAGGGGCTCGGCGCCTTGCACCACGAGATCGTTGACGCACATGGCGACGAGGTCCTGCCCAATCGTGTCGTGCACGCCGGTCTCGATCGCGACCTTGAGCTTGGTGCCGACGCCGTCGGTGGTGGCGACGAGAAGCGGATCGCGGTAGCCGCACGCCTTCAGGTCGAACAGCGCGCCGAAGCCCCCGAGCCCGGCCGCGGTGCCGGCGCGCGCCGTCGCCTTGGCCGCGGGCTTGATCGCCTCGACCAAGGCGTTGCCGGCGTCGATGTCGACGCCGGCTTCCTTGTATCTTTCCGTGGATATGGACCAATCTCCCCGTTGCGTCCGGCGGATTTCGGCGCCCTTATAGCGGGACCGCCTCGGACCCGCCATCTTTGATCCCCATTCGGCAGCAAATTAACCGCGGGCGTGTACGAGATTCTTGGTGTTGCGCACGGCTTCGCGAATTCGCGCGCTGGCGAACTCGCGCGGCCGGGCCGCAGGGAGTGAAAGCGATGCCGCACTTCGTCCGGGGCCGGGCGCCCGCGCTGCTCGTCCCGCTCATCGCCGCGCTTGCGGTCGCGCTTGCGGTCGCGCTCGCGGCCGCGACTGCTCGCGCCGAAGCGGAGCGTGCGGATGCCTACACCGTCACCGGCGTGATGGTGCAGGCGAGCGGCGCCAAACCCGAGCTCGCGCGCGCCAAGGCGGTGGCCGACGGCGAGATGGTCGCGTTCGGGCGGCTGCTCCGGAAGCTCACCCTGGCCGAGGATCAGGCGCGCCTGCCCAAGCCCGGCGCCGAGGCCGTGCGCGCGGCGATCCGCAACTTCTCGGTCGAGAGCGAGAACCAGCAGGGCGAGAAATATACCGCCGCGATCGCCTACCGCTTCGACCGCGACGCCGTGCGCGCGATGCTCGAAGGCGCCGGCGTACCGTTCATCGATGCGCCGAGCGCGCCGCTCGTGGTCCTGCCGGTGTGGCGCGAAGACGGCAAGCCCACGCTCTGGGACGATCCCAATCCCTGGCGCGAGGCCTGGATGCGCCACGAGCCCCAGGATTCGCTCGTGGACTTCGCGCGGCTGCGCGGCGACCTCGCCGACTTGAAGGCGATTTCGGGCGCGGAAGCGGCGGCGGGCAATCGCGACGCGCTCAACCGCATCGCCGACCACTACAAGGCCGGCCTCATCGCCGTCGCCATCGGCACCGTCGAGAAGGGGCAGCGGCGCATCGCGGTGCAGCTCCACGATCTCGCCAACGGGCGCAAGACCGCGATCGGCGTCTTCCCGGCGGGCACCGACGCGGCGGGCCTCGACAAGGCGGCGGCGCAGATCGCGCGGGCGATCGACGCCGGCTGGAAGAAGAGCGCCATCGCGATCGAGCAGAACGCGGTCGTCGTCCGCATCCGCGCGCCGCTCAAGGGGCTCGATCATTGGATCCAGATCCGCCAGGCGCTGACCGGCATGCCGCAGGTGCGCAGCCTGATCACCGTCTCGATGAGCCCGGGCGAGGCGCTGATCGAGCTGCGCTTCGCCGGCACCCTGGCCGAGCTCAAGCGCCAGCTCGAGCAGAAGGGCATGGCGCTGGCGCCGGAGCCCGCGGCCGCCGGCGGCGCCGAGACGTGGCTCTTGAAGCCGCCGCCGACCACGTTCAAGGAAACCGATCTGCCCCCGGCGCCGGGAACGCCGCCGGGCAAGAGCGAAGAGCGCCCGAAAGAGGCCAAGCCGGAGACGCCCAAGAAGCCGTGAACGTCCCCAATCTGATTTCGCTGCTGCGCCTCGCGGCGGTGCCGCTGGTCGTCTGGCTGATCGCGAACGGCCACATGAACGCCGCGATGTGGCTGTTCCTCGCCGCCGGCATCAGCGACGCGATCGACGGCTATCTGGCGCGCATCTGGCGGCAGCGCACGCGCCTTGGCGCCTATCTCGATCCGCTCGCCGACAAGATGCTGCTGGTGTGCGTGTTCGTGGCGCTCGGGCAGGTCGGCAAGCTCGATTCCTGGCTCGTCATCCTCGTGGTCTCGCGCGACGTCATGATCGTCGGCGGCATCCTGCTGCTGTTCGTGCTCGAGCACCGGATCGAGGTCGATCCGAGCTTCATCAGCAAGGCCAACACGACCGTGCAGATCGCGTTCGCGGGGCTGGTGCTCGCGCATTACGGCCTCGATCTCAGGGGCGCCGGCTGGCTCGCGGTCATCGAGTGGTCGAAATACGTGGTGGCGGCGACGACGCTGCTGTCGGGCGCCCACTATGTCGTCGTCGGCGTCCGCCACCTCGCCGCCGCCGACGGCGGCGCGGCGAAGAAGCCCTGAGGCGCGCCGTGGCCGCGCGACAGCTCGTGCTCGATCTGCCGCACCGCGCGGCGCTGGGGCGCGGGGATTTCCTCGTCGCCCCCTCAAACGAGGCGGCGGTGGCCTGGATCGACCGCTGGCCGGACTGGCCCGCGCCGGGCCTGGCCCTGTTCGGGCCGGCGGGGTCGGGCAAGAGCCACCTCGCCGCGGTCTGGCAGGCCAGGAGCGGCGCCGCCGCGCTCACCGCTGAGGCGCTTGCAGGCTGGCGCGTCGCGGCGCGATCCTGCGTGTTCGAGGACGGGGAGGCGGCGCTGGCCAATCCGGCGGCGGCCGAAGCGCTGTTCCACCTCTACAACCGCATCGCCGCCGCGGGCGGCCATATGCTGCTGACCGGCACCACGCCGCCCGCGCGCTGGCCGGTGGCGCTGCCCGACCTCGGCTCGCGGCTCCGGGCCCTGCCCGCGGCCGAGATCAAGGCCCCCGACGATGCCATGCTGGCCGGGCTGTTCGCCAAGCTGTTCCGCGACCGCCAGCTGGCCGTCGCGGGCGAGGTGATCCTTTACCTCGTGCAGCGTATCGAACGCTCCTGCGCGGCGGTTGCCCGCGCCGTCGAGGCCCTCGACCGCGCCTCGCTGGCCGAGCGCCGCGCCATCACCCTGCCGCTGGCGCGGGCAGCG
The DNA here is from genome assembly GCA_036555425.1 of Alphaproteobacteria bacterium. Taxonomy (GTDB): domain Bacteria; phylum Pseudomonadota; class Alphaproteobacteria; order Bin65; family Bin65; genus SBBV01. The sequence continues at coordinate 16,077 of DATBLL010000146.1, forward strand.
CTGGGGCTCGGCTGACGTCCTGGGGATAAAACTAACCTAGCGTTTGTGCATAATTCAAAAAGATGTTACAAGATATAGGGGAATGCCGCGGTCGGGCGCGCCGTGGGATCGTATTATGGTGCTGGAAAGCCAGGGCTCTGCTATCGAAGCACATCGGCCTTTGAGGGGGGAAGATGAGCCGCGGGCTACTCCGGCTGACGGGCTATCTTGGCTTGGCATGGGGCATCCTGGCGCTGCTCGCCTACCTCTTGGCCTTCGCCGTCGCCACGCGGGCCCTCGCCGCCAGTGGGACGGCCGCCGTGCAGGTGCTGGTGCCGCTGGCCACGGCGGCGTTCGTGGCCATGATGTTCTTCATCGGCGCCGTGCTGAGGAACCCCTTGGGCAAAGCCGCCGCCTATGCCGCCATGGGGGCCGCCCTCGTCTCGCTGATCCTGCAGTTCGTCCGCGTCGGCGGCGGCGGCGTTGCGATCGTCGTCACCGTGGTGCTGGGGCTGGCGATGATCGCGGCCGGCGTCTTCGCGCTGCTGCAGGGCGGGTCGTTGGCCTGGCGGGCCTTTGCCATTCTGTTCGTGATCGCCGGCGCATTGAATGCTCTCAAGGCCATCGTCATCGGCGAGATCGTCTATCCGTTCATCGCCTGCGCCGCGGGCATCGTGCTGTTCGTGGCGATGAGCGCTGCTGCCAAGCAGACGGCCTAGGCGCGACATCGAAGCTGTTCCACTCACCTCAAAGGGGGAAGAAATGAATGCGAGTATGGTTCGGATGGGCGGGATCCTCGCCTTTGTCCTGATCGCGGTGGTCATCGTCGGCGCCTTCCTGGCGCAGAACAAGATCGTGGCGATCATCTTCGGACTCATCCAGACCGCGATCATGATCTTCGTGTTCTGGAGCACGAAGGGGCTGTTCAATAGCCGCAACTACCGCACCGCCGATATCGCGATCATGGGCATGATCGCGATCCTCGTGATCCTGTGGGTCTTCTCGCTGCTCGGCGGGGCCGGCGTCGGCGCCGTCGCGAATCCGCAGGCGCTCACCGCGGCGCTGGGCGTCATCGGCATCATCTCCCTGATCGTGCTGCTGGCGTGGCTGGTGTTCTTCATCTGGTTCTCGATCGGCGCGATGTCGTTCGGCAATGTCGGGGGCGGCGGCATCTGGAAGGCGATCGGCATCCTCTACATCGTCGGCCTCGGCCTCCTGATCCTCACCGTCGTCGTCGGCATCATCGCCGCCATGGCGCAATCGCGGGGCATGCTCGGTCTGATGGGCATAGCCGGGCTGATTGGGGGACTGGTGCTACTGGCGGCGTGGATCTGCCACGGCATCGGGCTGATCACCGGCGCCGGCAAGATGCAGCAGGCCTGATCGCCCGTTCCGACTCGCGGCGCCGCGCCGCTCGGGCCCTAGACGAGGTCCTTGGGCGCGGCGAAGCGGGTGAGGGTGCCGGACTTCTCGGCGAGGCCGCTCCAATTGTCGAGCGCCACCGCGATGGCGGCCATCGCCGCGGTCGGGAATTTCTCGCCGAGGCGCCGGCGCAGCAGCGCCGGCCCGTCGCCGACCAAGCGCCGCGCCAGCGTGTCCACGCCGCCCTCGTGGCCGACCACGAGCACCGACTTGACTGCGGCGGGGAGTTTCCGCAGGCGCTTCAGCAGCCGGTCGGCCGCCACTAGGTAGAGCGCGCTGTCGTATTCGGCTTCGGGCGGATGGGGGAGCTCGTGCGCCGCGATCTCCCAGGTCTCCTTCGCCCGTCGCGCGCCCGAGCACAGCACCAGATCGGGAACGAGCTTCTCGTCCCGCAGATAGACGCCCATGACCGCGGCGGCGCGCCGGCCCCGCGGCGCCAGCGGGCGCTCATAGTCGTCGAGCCCCGGCTCGTCCCAGGCCGATTTTGCGTGCCGGAGCAGGAGAATGCGGCGGGCAATCATGGAGATGTTACAGTTTTTTGACAGCGCGCGCGGCCATTTTGGGCTTGCGCCATCCTGAAACCGGCACGAAATCCGTTATAATGCAATCCCCCGCCGCCAACCCGGCGGCGGGCCTTCAACGACCGTCGCGCCGCGCGCCGAACAAGGAGAGGAATCCCGTGAACGAGGCCATCGCCCCGCCCTCCACGCGCGCGGTCGCCCCCGTTTCGCCGGCGCGGCTCATCAATCGCGAGCTTTCGTGGCTGGCCTTCAACGAGCGCGTGCTCGAAGAGGCGACCAACGACAATCACCCGCTCTTGGAGCGCCTGCGCTTCCTCTCGATCTCCTCCTCGAACCTCGACGAGTTTTACATGGTGCGCGTGGCCGGCCTCAAAGGCCAGGTCGCCGCCAAGGTCGAGGCCCAGAGCCCCGAGGGCATGACGCCCGAGCAGCAGCTGGCCGCGATCCACGAGCGCGCCGGCGCGCTCTTGAAGCAGCAGACGCTGACCTGGCGCGACCTGAAGAAGAAGCTCAGGAAGTCGGGCATCTTCGTCGTCGATCCCAAGGAGCTGCCCGACGAGGACCGCGCCTGGCTCGAGAAGTATTTCCTCGACAGCGTGTTCCCGGTGCTGACGCCGCTCGCCATCGATCCGGCGCACCCATTCCCGTTCATCCCGAATTTCGGGCTCACCATCGCGCTCGAGCTGGCGCCGATCGGCGGCGGCGAGCAGTTGAGGGCGCTCGTGCGCCTGCCGAACCAGCTCTCGCGCTTCATCCGCCTGCAAGGCACGGAGATCCGCTACGTGTCGCTCGAAGCGCTGGTGATCCTCTGCATCAACCACCTGTTCCCCGAGTGCAAGGTGCTCGCGCATGGCTGCTTCCGCGTCATCCGCGACAGCGAAATGGAGATCGACGAGGAAGCGGAAGACCTGGTGCGCCTGTTCGAATCGGCGCTGAAGCGCCGGCGCCGCGGCAACGTGATCCGGCTCACCGTCGAGACGCGCATGCCGGCCCCCTTGCGCGAATTCGTCGTCGGCGAGATCGAGGTGCTGCCCTCCGACGTCATCGAGGTCGACGGCATGCTCGGCCTTTCGGATGTGGCGCGGCTCATCACCAACGAGCGGCCGGAGCTGCTGTTTCCGCCCTACAATCCGCGCTTCCCCGAGCGCGTGCGCGAGTTCGGCGGCGATTGCTTCGCCGCGATCCGCCAGAAGGATTTCATCGTCCACCACCCGTTCGAGAGCTTCGACGTGGTCGTGCAGTTCCTGCGCCAGGCCGCGGCCGATCCCGCCGTCGTCGCGATCAAGCAGACGCTCTACCGCACCTCGCAGGATTCGCCGATCGTGCGCGCGCTCATCGACGCGGCCGAGTCGGGCAAGTCCGTCACCGCGATGGTGGAGCTCAAGGCGCGCTTCGACGAGGAGGCGAACATCCGCTGGGCGCGCGATCTCGAGCGCGCGGGCGCCCAGGTCGTCTTCGGCTTCATCAACCTGAAGACTCACGCCAAGGTCTCGCTCGTCGTGCGCCGCGAGGCGGGCGAGCTGCGCTCCTACGCGCATTTCGGCACCGGCAACTATCACCCGATCACGGCGCGCATCTACACCGACCTCTCGTTCTTCACGACCGACCCGGTGCTGTGCCGCGACGCCGCGCACCTCTTCAACTACATGACCGGCTACGCGCGGCCGGAGCCGATGCAGAAGCTCTCGGCGGCGCCGCTCGATCTCCGCGAGACGCTGGTGCAGCTCGTCGCCGACGAGATCGGGCACGCCAAGGCCGGCAAGCCCGCCCAGATCTGGGCCAAGATGAACTCACTCGTCGACACCGAGGTGATCGACGCGCTCTACCGCGCCTCGCAGGCCGGCGTCGAGATCGACCTCATCGTGCGCGGCATCTGCTGCCTGCGCCCGGGAGTGCCCGGGCTCTCCGAGCGAATCCGCGTGCGCTCGGTCGTCGGCCGCTTCCTCGAGCACTCGCGCGTCTACTTCTTCCACGCGGGGGGCGAGGAGAGGGTGTACCTCTCCAGCGCGGACTGGATGGAGCGCAACCTGCTGCGCCGGCTCGAGACCTGCTTCCCGGT
>DATBLL010000167.1:0-53455 GCA_036555425.1 Alphaproteobacteria bacterium
ATTCGGTTTGCCCCTTGCGGGGTGAAGCATATTTTGCGTTGCATCGGCGTCCCGGCAAGGGAATTCCGCATCGAAAGCGGAACTATCTCGCCGGTACGGCAAGGGCCTGACCCTCCCTCGAAGGGGTCCGCGGTGATTTGAAGTGCAGCTTGCACCGCGTCAACAACTGCTAAAGCGCCACGAAGTCGACCTTCGTGGGCACATCTGGTGTCAAACGAGGAGTCGACGATGGCTTCACCGCATCTCCGCCCGCATTCGCCCCACCGCGCGCATCGCGTGATCGCGCGGCGGGCCGATGCTTCGCGTCTCCGCCTCATCCGTAGCAATCCGGGAACCGGCCGCGGCCGGGCATGACCCCATGTCCTATTTTCCCGCCTTTTTCGACTTGAAGGGCAAGGCCGCCATCGTCGTCGGCGCCACGCCGGTGGCGCTCGAGCGCGTGCGGCTCGCCTTGGCCGCCGGCGCCAATGTGCGCGTGTTCGCCAACGCGCTTTCGCCTGCGGGCCGCCTGCTGGTGGCGTCGCCGGGCGTGGCCTGGCTCCCGGGCACGCCGCTGGCCGAGGATTTCGAGCGCGCGGCGCTCGCCTTCGTCGCCACCGGCGACTGCGAGCGCGACCGCGCGGCGGCCGTGCTGGCGCGCGCCGCCGGCGTGCCGGTCAACGTCGCCGACCAGCCGGAACTCTGCGACTTCGTCATGCCTGCCATCATCCGCCGCGGCGATGTCGCCATCGGCATCTCGACCGGCGCCGCCGCGCCCGCACTCGCGCGCCTTATCCGCGAGCGCATCGAGCGCGTGTTGCCGGCGCGGCTCGGCGATCTCGCCCGTTTCGCCGCGCGGCTACGCCAGCGCATCAAGGATCTCTTTCCGAAACCCGAGACGCGCCGCCGGGTGTGGGAGCGGCTCTTCGAAGGCCCATGCGGCGAGGCTGTGCTCGCCGGCAAGCCGGCCGAGGCGCGGCGGCATCTTGTGGCTCTGCTGAACCGCGTCGACGGGGAACGCGCGGCGCCGGGCGTCGTGCACATCGTCGGCGCGGGCCCGGGCGATCCCGATCTTCTCACGCTGCGCGCGCACCAGCTCCTGCAGAAGGCCGATATCGTCTTCTACGACGAGCTGATCGGCCCCGAGATTCTCGATCATGCGCGCCGCGAGGCCGAGCGTGTCTATGTCGGCAAGCAAAAGGGCCGCCACGGGCCGGAGCAGCCGGAGATCAACAGGGCGCTGCTCGCAGCGGCGCGCGCCGGCAAGCGCGTCGTGCGTTTGAAAGGCGGCGATCCCTTCATCTTCGGCCGCGGCGGCGAGGAAGCGGAATTCCTCGAGCGCCACGGCGTCGCGGCGATCGTCGTCCCCGGCATCACCGCCGCGCTCGGCTGCGCCGCCGCCGTCGGCATCCCGCTGACCCACCGCGACTATGCAAGCTCGGTGACGTTCGTCACCGGCCACGGCCGCGACGGCGCGCCGCTCGCCGATTGGGACGGCCTGGCGCGGAAGGACCGCACCATCGCCGTCTATATGGGCCTTACCGCTGCCGGCGAGGTCTCGCGGCGCCTCATCGCCGCCGGCCTTTCGCCGGCGACGCCGGCCGCCATCGTCGCGCGCGGCACGCGCCGCGATCAGCGCCTGTCGCTCGGCACGCTCGCGACGCTCCCCGAATTGGCGCGCGGCCACGCCGATGGTGGGCCCGCCCTCATCATCGTCGGCGAGGTCGCCTCGCTCGCGAAAAGCAATCTCGCCGAAAATTCCAGCCTGGAGGCCGCGGCATGAGCACGTCAATTCCGAAACTGCAGATCCTCACCGCGAATCGTCTTGCCGACGGCGCCGTCGTCTATTTCACCGCGGCCGGCACCTGGACGACCGAGATCGGCCGCAGCGTCGTCGCGCGCGAGGAGAAGGCCGCCTCGGCGCTGCTCGCACGCGGCCAACGGGACGCCGGAGCGGCGATCGTCGTGGCGCCCTATCTCATCGCGGCCGTGGAAGGTGGCGCGGGTCCGCGCGCGGCCAGTCTCCGCGAGCAGATCCGCGCCGCCGGGCCGAGCCAGCCGGTGGCCGACGCGGTCGCGACCGCCGTCGGCCTCGCCTATCCCTGAGGCGCGCCATGTATCGCTACGACGAGTTGGATCGCACCTTCGTCGCCGAGCGTGTCGCGCAGTTCCGCGATCAAGTGCGCCGCCGTCTTTCCGGCGATCTCACCGAGGACGAGTTCCGTCCGCTCCGCCTCATGAACGGGCTCTACCTGCAACTCCACGCCTACATGCTGCGCGTCGCCATCCCCTACGGCACCCTCTCGTCGCGCCAACTGCACATGCTCGCGCAGATCGCGCGGCGCTACGACCGCGGCTTCGGCCACTTCACCACGCGCCAGAACATCCAGTTCAACTGGATCAAGCTCCAAGAGGCGCCCGACATCCTCGCCGACCTCGCCGCGGTCGAGATGCACGCCCTCCAGACCAGCGGCAACTGCATCCGCAATGTCACCGCCGATCATTGGGCCGGCGCCGCGCCCGACGAAATCGAAGACCCGCGCATTTGGGCGGAGATCATCCGCCAGTGGTCGACGCTGCATCCCGAATTCTCGTTCCTGCCGCGGAAGTTCAAGATTGCGGTCGCCGGCGCGCCCACCGACCGCGCGGCGGTGAAGGTGCACGACATCGGCCTGCGCATGCACCGCAACGAGGCGGGCGAGGCCGGGTTCGAGGTCATCGTCGGCGGCGGCCTCGGGCGCACGCCGATGATCGGCAAGACGATCCGAGACTTCCTGCCGAAACGGCACCTGCTCTCCTACTTGGAAGCGATTCTCCGCGTCTACAACGCCTTGGGGCGGCGCGACAATCTCTTCAAGTCGCGCATCAAGATCCTCGTGCACGAGATCGGCGCCGCCGAAATCGCGCGGCGCGTCGAGGAGGAGTGGGCCGAAATCCGCGGCGGCGCGCTCGAACTGCCGATCGAGACGATCGCCGGCATCGCCGCGCAATTCGCGGCGCCGGCCTTTGCGCCCCAGCCCCAAAGCGTGCTCGAGATCGATGCGCTGCGCTTTGGCGAGCCCGGTTTCGCGCGCTGGCTCAAAGCCAACGTGGCCGCGCACCGCGAGCGCGGCTACGCCATCGTCACGCTGTCGCTGAAGCCCGAGGGCGCGCCGCCGGGCGATGCCAGCGCCGCGCAGATGGACGCCGTCGCCGATCTGGCCGATGCGATGAGCTTCGGCGAGATCCGCGTCAGCCACGAGCAAAACCTCATCCTGCCGCATGTTCCGCGCACGGCGCTTCCGGCGCTCTGGCGCGCGCTCGCCGCGCTCAATCTCGCGACGCCCAATGCCGGGACGATCACCGACATCATCTGCTGCCCCGGCCTCGACTATTGCAGCCTCGCCAATGCGCGCTCGATCCCGGTGAGCCAGCGGCTCACGCGCCGGTTCGCCGATCTCGCGCGCGTGCACGACATCGGCGACTTGAAGATCAAGATGTCGGGCTGCATCAACGCCTGCGGCCATCATCACGTGGGGCACATCGGCCTGCTCGGCGTCGACAAGAACGGCGAGGAATTCTACCAGATCACGCTCGGCGGCAGCGCCGAGAGCGACGCCTCGCTCGGCACCATCCTCGGCCCAGCGGTTTCGAGCGAAGCCGTCGTCGACGCGGTCGAAACCCTGGTCGAAACCTATCTCGCCGAGCGCCGCCAAGGCGAGCGCTTCCTCGATACCTATCGCCGCGTCGGCGCGGCCCCGTTCAAGGAGCGCCTCTATGCCGCTGCTTAAGAACGGGGCCCTCGTGGACGATCCCTGGCGGCGCCTTGCCGACGACGATCCCTTGCCCGGCACCGACGCGGTGATCGTGACGCTCGCGCGCTGGCGCGCCGACCGTGCGCTCGCCGGCCGAAGGGGCCCGCTCGGCCTCGCGCTCAAGAACGGCGATGCCGTGCCGCCGCTGGCGGGCGAGATCCAGCGCTTCGAGCTGGTCGCGCTCGAATTCCCGAAATTCACCGACGGCCGCGCCTACAGCCAGGCGCGCCTGCTCCGCGAGCGGCTCGGCTTCGCGGGCGAACTGCGCGCGACGGGCCAGGTGCTGCCCGATCAGCTCCTGTTCATGCAGCGCTGCGGCTTCGATGCGTTCGAGATCGCCAACGGTGCGCCGCTGGAAGCTTGGCGCAAGGCGATTGCGTCGTTCTCGGTCTTCTATCAGCCGACCGGCGACGGCCGCGAGGCGGTGAATTCGCGCCGGCGCGTACTCGGGAGTCGCATATGAGCAAGTGGACTCAGGCCGCGGAATCGCTGGTCACGGGCGACGCGGAGTTGGCGGCGCTCGCGGCGTTGGCCGAATCGACCGACACGCGCGGGCTCCTCGAAGCCGTCCTCGCTGGCCGCTATTCCGGCCGCACCGCCGTCGTCACCTCGTTCGGCGCCGAATCCGCCGTGCTGCTCCACCTCGTCGCCGGCATCGACCGCCGCGCGCCGGTGATCTTCCTCGAAACCGGCAAGCTCTTCCCCGAAACGCTGGCCTATCACGACTTGCTCGTCGAGCGCCTCGGCCTCGAAGACGTGCGCAGCATCAGGCCCGACGCGGCCGCACTGCTCGCGGCGGATCCTGCCGGCGATCTCTGGCGGCGCGATCCCGACCGCTGCTGCCGGCTGCGCAAGGTCGAGCCGCTCGAACGCGCGCTCGCGGGCTTCAGCGTCTGGATCAACGGCCGCAAGCGCTATCAGAGCGAAGAGCGCAGCCACCTGCCGCTGGTCGAGCGCGCCGAGGGACGCATCAAGCTCAATCCGCTCGTCGCCTGGAGCGAGCGGGACATCGGGCACTATTTCGCCCGGCACCGACTGCCGAAGCATCCGCTGGCAGCGCAGGGCTACCGCTCGATCGGCTGCGAGCCGTGCACGACCGCGGTTTCGTCCAACGAAGACGCGCGCTCCGGCCGCTGGCGCGGCAGCGAGAAAACCGAGTGCGGCATACATTTTCCTGCAACACGATCGTGAGAAGGGGCGGCAATGAACGACCTCGATTGGCTTGAGTCCCAGAGCGTCTACATCCTGCGCGAGGCGAAGAGCCGCATCGCGCGCCTCGCCATGCTGTGGTCGCTCGGCAAGGATTCAAACGTCATGATCTGGCTCGCCAAGAAGGCGTTTCTGGGTCGCGTGCCGTTCCCGGTCGTGCACCTCGACACCGGCCTCGAATTTCCCGAAACGTACGCGTTCCGCGACCGCTACGCGCGCGAATGGGGTCTCGATCTCATCGCCGACGAATGTCCGCCGCTCGAGGCGACGGACCCGAGCCTCGCGCCTAATTCGCGCCTGGCCGCGCGCAAGACGCTGGGCTTGAGCCAGGCGATCGGGCGCTATGCGTTCCAGGGCATCATCGCCGGCATCCGCCGCGACGAGCAGGCGACACGCGCCAAGGAGCGCGTCTTCAGCCCGCGCCGCGCCGATGGGGCCTGGGATTTCCGCGACCAGCCGCCGGAATTCTGGGATCTCTACTGCGCCGAGGCGCCGCCCGCCGGCCATGTGCGCATCCACCCGCTGCTGCATTGGACCGAGATCGACATCTGGCGCTACATCCGGCGCGAGGGAATTCCGGTCGTGCCGCTCTATTTCGCGCGCGAAGGCAAGCGCTACCGCTCGCTCGGCGAAATCGGCATCACCCACCCGATCGAAAGCCACGCCGGCGACGTCGACGCGATCGTGCGCGAGCTCAAATCGATTCGCAGCCCCGAGCGCGCCGGCCGCGCCATGGACCACGATTCCGAGGACGCCTTCGAGCGTCTGCGCGTCGCGGGGTATATGTAGGATGTCGCCCCTGAACGAAGCGGAGCAGCGCGCGCTGCCCATTGTTGTCGTCGGCCATGTCGATCACGGCAAGTCGACGCTCGTCGGCCGCCTGCTGCACGACACCAATTCGCTGCCCGAAGGCCGGCTCGCCGAGCTCCGCGCGATGTCGGAGCGGCGCGGCGGCGAGCTCGAATGGTCGTTCCTCCTCGACGCCCTCCAGTTGGAGCGCGACCAGGGCATCACGGTCGACACGACGCAAATCTGGTTCGCCACCGCCAAGCGCCGTTACGTCATCATCGATGCGCCCGGACACAAGGAATTCCTACGCAACATGGTGACGGGCGCCTCGCGCGCCGAGGCCGCGTTGCTCGTCGTCGATGCCAAGCAGGGCCTGTCCGAACAAAGCCGACGCCATGCCTATCTTCTCCGCCTTCTCGGCATCGAGCAGGTGGCGGTGGCGGTCAACAAGATGGACCTCGTCGGCCATGACGAAGCCCGCTTCGCCGAGATCGCCGGCGAAGTCCGCGCCTATCTCGCCGGCCTCGGCCTCGCCGCGAGCGCCGTGGTGCCGGTCTCGGCACGCCATGGCGACAACGTCGCCGGAGCCGGCGGTGCCGGTGCGAGCGCAGCCATGCCCTGGTATGCGGGCCCGAGCGTCGTCGCGGCGCTCGACGGCTTCGCGCCACGTCCGCTGCCGGTCGATCAGCCGCTGCGCCTGCCGCTGCAAGACGTCTACCGCCTCGGCGACAAGCGCGTCCTCGTTGGCCGCATCGAGAGCGGACGGCTCGCCGTCGGCGACGCGCTGCGCGTCAATCCGACCGGCCGCGTCGCGCGCGTGGCCGGCCTCGAGGATTGGAACCGCGCCGAGCCGCGGCGCCTGGCGATGGCCGGCGATAGCGTGGCGTTGGCGCTCGACGAAGACGTTTTCGCCGAACGCGGCCATCTCCTTTCTTCGCCCGCAGCGGCGCCGATCGCGGCGACTTGCATCGCCGCGCGCGTCTTCTGGCTCGACGAGGAGCCGCTGGCGGCGGGGCGCCGGCTCCAATTGCGCATCGGCACGCGCGAGATCGATGCGACGGTCGTCGGCCTCGAGCAGTCGGTCAGCGTCGAGGACCTCGCGGTCGCCGCCGCCACCAGCGTCGAGCGCGGCGGTGTCGCCACCGCGCTCCTCCACAGCGCCGTCCCATTCAGCTTCGACCGCTTTCAGGACAATCCCGCGACCGGGCGCGGCGTGCTCCTGGCGAACGGCCGCGTCGCCGGCGGTTTCATCGTCGACCGCGCGGTCCAGGTCGCCCAGCAGCGCAATCTCACCGCAGTTGCGTCGAGCGTGACGCGCGCCGAACGCGAGCGCGCGAACGGCCACCGCGGCGGCGTCATCTGGCTGACCGGGCTCTCGGGCGCCGGGAAATCCACCGTCGCCAACGCGGCGCTCCGGCGCCTGTTCGACGCCGGCTGGCAGGCGCAGTTCATCGACGCCGACAACATGCGCGCGGGCCTCAGCACCGATCTCGGCTTCAGCCGCTCCGATCGCAGCGAGAACATCCGCCGCGTGGCGCATGTGGCGAAATTCCTCGCCGAGGGCGGGACCGTGGCATTGGTCGCGCTGATCACGCCGCTGCGCAGCCATCGCGAGGTCGCGCGCGCGATCGCGGGAGAGGATTTCCACGAAATCTACGTCAGCGCCGATCTCGCAACCTGCCGCGCGCGCGATCCCAAGGGCCTCTATCGCCTGGCCGCGGCGCGCGAAATCAGCGCCTTCACCGGGCTTGCCTCGCCCTACGAGCCGCCGCTGGCGCCCGACCTCGTGCTCGATACCCGCGCTGACGACGCCGAGCGCTCGGCGGCGGCGCTGGTCGGCTATATCCGGCGCGCGCTGGGGCCGGCGAAGGCCGCCGAGGCGCAGCCCGGTTCCGCGCTGAGCCTCGCCGCCGCGGCGTCCTGAACGCCACGGCGCCGTCGTCTCCATGTCGCCCGACTTATTGCTCTACGCGCTGATCGGATTCGCGGCGCAGCTGGTCGATGGCGCGCTCGGCATGGGCTACGGCATCGTCGCCACGAGCTCGCTGCTGGCGGCCGGCGTGCCGCCCGCGCTCGCCAGCGCCACCGTCCACGTCACCAAAGTGCCGACCGGAATCGCGTCCGGCTTCTGGCACTGGCGCGCGGGCAACGTCGATGTCGCACTCTGCCGCCGCTTGCTTTTGCCCGGCCTCGTCGGCGGCGTCATCGGCGCGAGCGCGGTGAGCCTCGCGCCCGGCAATATCGTGCGGCCTTTGGCGGCCCTCTATCTCTCGCTCATGGGTATCGTGGTGGTGGCGCGCTTGCTGCGCTCGCCGGCTGCGGGCGCGCAGAAGGCGCGGGCCGGCATAGCGGGGTTCGCCGGCGGATTGTTCGACTCCATGGGCGGCGGCTGGGGGCCGATTGCGACCTCGACTCTCCTTGCGGGCGGCCATGCGCCGCGCGAGACGGTGGGCTCGGTCAGCGCCGTCGAGCCCCTCGTCGCCGCGCTGCAGGCGGCCATCTTCGGCGCCTGGCTCGGCGCTGGCGCCTTGGCGGCGGCCGGCGGCGCGGCGCTCGGGCTGGTTGCAGGCGCGCTGGTGGCGGCGCCGCTCGCCGCCCAATTCGTGCGGCGGGCGCCGCGGCGCATCACCGCCATCGCGATCGGGGCCGCGCTGCTGCTCCTCAACCTGCCGATCCTGTTCCTCGCGATGGGCGGAGCGCGCCTCTTCGGCTGATCAGCCGTCGAGCACGGAGCGAATCTTCGCCGCCAGCTCGGCCTTGCGATAAGGCTTGCTCAGCAGATGGCCGGCCTCGCTCGGCGGCCGCTGGTCTTCCATCGCCGTCTTGGGGAAGCCCGAGGTGAGCAGCACTTTCAGCGAAGGCCTGAGCCGCCGCGTCGCGCGGGCCAGGTCGTAGCCGCTCATGCCGCCAGGCATCACGACGTCGCTGAAGAGGAGATCGATGGCGTCGCCGCGCTCGAGGATCCTGATCGCCGCCTCGCCGTTCGCGGCTTCGAGCACCTCGTAGCCGAGCTCGCTGAGCTGCGCGGTGACGACGCGGCGGACGTCCGGATTGTCCTCCACCGCGAGAATTCGCTCGCCGGTGCGTGCCCGCGACACGGCCTCGGCCGGCGCCTCGGCGGCGGGCTCGGTGGCGCTGCGCGCGCGCGGCAGATAGAGCCGCACCGAAGTGCCGTGCCCCGCCTCGCTGTAGATCTGCACGTGGCCCTGCGATTGGCGCACGAAGCCGTAGACCATGCTGAGCCCGAGCCCGGTACCCTTGCCGACCGGCTTGGTGGTGAAGAAGGGCTCGAACACGCGCGCCAGCACCTCGGGCGGCATGCCGGAACCGGTGTCGGAGACGGCGAGCATCACGTAGTCGCCCGGCACCGCGTCGAAATTCTTGGCGACGTAGTTCTCGTCGATGCGCTTGTTGGCGGTTTCGATGATGAGGCGCCCGCCTTGGGGCATGGCGTCGCGGGCATTGATGGCGAGATTGACGATCGCCGACTCGAGCTGTCCGGGATCGGCGAAGGCGGGCCAGAGATCGGGCGCCAGCGCGGTCGTGATCTCGATGTCTTCGCCGATCGTGCGATGGAGCAGGTCCATCGTCGCCGCGACGCGCTCGTTGATATCGATGACCTTGGCGTCGAGCGCCTGGCGCCGGGCGAAGGCCAGGAGCTGGCGCGTGAGCGCCGCGCCGCGCATCGCCGCCTTGAGCGCGCGCGAGCCGTAGTCGGCACCCCTGGGGTCGGCCTGCAGCCGGTCCTGCAGCAGGTCGAGATTGCCGATGATGACGGTCAGGAGATTGTTGAAGTCGTGCGCGATTCCGCCGGTGAGCTGGCCCACCGCCTCGAGCCGCTGGGCGCGGCGCAGCCGCTCCTCGGCTGCGTTGCGCTCGGTCATGTCGCGGCCGATGAAGAAGTGCTGCTGCTCGGCCTCGGCCCAGATGCCGGTCCAGGTCAGTGGGACGACGCGGCCGTCTTTGTGCATGTAGCGCGTCTCGAAATTGCGCATCACGCGCCCGCGGCGCGCCATGCGCATCTCGTTGCGCGTGCGGTCGAGGTCGCCGGGGTAGAGGAAATCGCCGGCGTTACGTGCGATCAGCTCCTCGGGCCGATAGCCGAGAATCGCCCAGGCGCTCGGGCTCACCTGGATGATGTTGCCCTGGCGGTCGACGACGAGGATGAGATCGAGCGTGGTCTCGAAGATGCGCTGGTTGGTGCGGCGCGCGGCCTCGAGCTTTCTTTCGCTCTCGCGCAGCGCGAGATGGGCGCGGCGCTCCTCGGACACGTCGCGGACGAAGATCGAATAGCCGGCGGCGTGCGGGTAGCCGCGCACTTCGAGCCAGCCGCCGAAATTCTCGGAGAGGGCGCTGAATGCCGTCGGTTCGCCGGTGCGCTTCGACTCGATGTACTGGGCGTTGAAGATGTTGTCGGGATCGATCTTGAGGACGTCGAAGGACTTCCGTCCAAGGAGCTCCGAGGCCTTGCGCCGCCACAGCCGCTCGGCCGCCTGGTTCACATGCGTGAAGCGCCATTCGTTGTCGAACGAAACGAAGCCGTCGGAAATCCCCGCGGCGATCGCGTCGAATTCGCGGTCGCGCTCGGCCCTCTTGAACTCTGCGGGCGGCACGGTCATCGGCGGTCCGGATCGCTCCCATCAGCGCGGATCGATGCCGAGTTGTCGCTGCGACGATAGCATGCCTGCGCGCTCGGCCCGAAGCCTCTTCGGTGGCGGGATGGGCATGCCGCGCGGTGCGGGTCTTGGTTAAGGCCGCGGGCGCCGGGCCTCCGCGCTTTGATCCAGGTCATAGGTGCCCGCGGCGCGAGGTACGAAACTAAAAATATGATCCCGGACCTCGTCCGCAAATACGCGAAGGCCGTGCCGCGCTATACGAGCTACCCGACGGCGCCGCATTTCCATGCCGGCATCGGCCCCGCGCAGGCTGCGCATTGGCTCGCGGCGCTGCCCGCGACGAGCCGGCTCTCTCTGTATTTCCACATACCCTTCTGCCGCAGCCTCTGCTGGTTCTGCGGCTGCCACACGACGATCACCCATCGCGCCGAGCGGATCGAGAAATATCTGGTCCTCCTGCACGCCGAAATCGCGCTGGCCGCGGCGCGCCTCGGGCGCGGCCGGACGGTCGCGCATATCCATTTGGGCGGCGGCTCGCCGAGCCTCTTGGCGCCCGACGATCTGCGGCGGCTCGCAGCCGCGCTGCACCGCGAATTCTCGGTTGCGGCCGACGCCGAGATCGCGATCGAGATCGACCCGCGCAACATCGACGCGGCGCGCGCCGCGGCGCTGGCCGAGATCGGCGTCAATCGCGCGAGCCTCGGCGTGCAGGATTTCGATCCGGCGGTGCAGCGCGCGGTCAACCGCGTGCAGCCGCTCGAGCTCACCGCGCATGTCGTCGGCCTGCTGCGCGGGCACGGCATCGGGCGCATCAATCTCGATCTCATGTATGGATTGCCGCTGCAGAGCATGGCGAGCTTCGCCGAGACCGTGGAGCTCGCGCTGGCGCTGGCGCCCGACCGGATCGCGCTGTTCGGCTACGCGCACGTCCCCTGGATGAAGAAACACCAAGCGCTGATCGACCAGACGGCGCTGCCCGATCCGTGGCAGCGCTGGTGCCAGGCGCGCGCGGCCGAGCGGCGCCTCGCGCAGGCCGGCTTCGTCGCGATCGGCCTCGACCATTTCGCACGCCCCGACGACGCGCTGGCGCGGGCCGCCGCCGCCGGCACGCTGCGCCGCAATTTCCAAGGCTACACCGCGGATCCCGCCGACGCGCTCATCGGCTTCGGCGCCTCGGCCATCGGTGCGCTGCCGCAAGGCTATCTGCAGAACGAGAGCGATCTTCGCGGCTATGCGGCGGCGATCGGCGCCGGGCGCCTGGCCACTGTGCGCGGCCTCGCCGTTAGCGCGGAGGATCGCCTGCGCGGCGCCGTGATCGAGCGGCTGATGACGGCGCTGCGCGCCGACGTGGGCGCGCTCTGCCGCGCGCACGGCTTCGCCGAGTCGCATCTCGATGGCGCCTTCGCCGCACTCGATGCGCTCGCCACCGATGGGCTCGCCGAGCGCCAGGGGCGCACCGTCGTGATCCCGCCCGAGGCGCGCCTGCTGATGCGCACCGTCGCCGCGTGTTTCGACGCCTATCTCGCGCCCACCGCAGAGCCGCGCCACGCGCAGGCGGTGTGATGCCCCTCCCCCGGGGAGAAGGGGCAGGGGATGAGGAGGCGCCACAATTTCGACGAGGAGCATGCTCGCGCGGCGATGCGCTCGCGTCCTAGCACGGATTGTCGGGCGGGCGTATCGCCGCGCGTCGAAAGTTTCGCCGGATGGACTTCGTCGCCCCCCATCCCTCTCCCCTCGCCCCAGGGCGAGGGGGGTCAATGCGACATCAGCACCGGCGCGGTCATATGGCGGAAGATGCTGTGCGTGGCGCCGCCCAGCACCAGCTCGCGCAGCCGCGAGCGGCCGTAGGCGCCCATCACGATGAGATCGGCCGAAAGATCGGCGGCGGCGGAGAGCAGCACGTCGCCCACTTCGATTTCCTTGGTGTGCGCCACGCGCGTCTTGCCTTTGACGCCGTGCGCCGCGAGCCATCGCTTGAGATCGGCCTCCATCGGTCCGGCATCGCCTTCGGGGTTGACGGTCAGCACCGTCACCTCGCTGGCGCCGGCGAGGAAGGGCAGGGCGTCGGCGAGCGCGCGCGCCGATTCGCGCGTGCCGCTCCAAGCGGCGAGGATGCGCTTGCCAGCGTCCGCATAGGTGCCGGCATAGGGAACCATCAGAACCGGCCGGCCCAGCGACATCACGATCTCGGCCGGGGAATCGTAGTCGGTCGCGGCGTCGGTTTCCTCGGGCGCTGGCTGCGCGAGCACGGCCAGGTCGGCGTAGCGCGCCCGCGCGATGACCGCGTCGGCGGCGAGGCCGTCGACTTCGGTCCAGATCGGCTTGCCTTGCGGCAGTTTCACGGTGGCGAGCGTGGCCTTCGCGGCCTCGGCGCGCTGGCGGTAGATCGCCTGCTGCGCCTCGATGATCTGCGGCGTCAGGATGCCGTCGATCGAGGCGGGGATGAAGGGCGGCACGTTGGCGAAGACCGCTTCGAGCCCGGCGCCGAAGCGGCCGGCAAGCGTCGCCGACAGTTTCAAGACCGCGTCGTCGTGCGGGCCGCCCTCGACATGGGCGACGATGTGTTTGATCCCCGGCATTCTGGTTTACCTCGCGCTGGTTCGTGGCCGGCACGGGTGCTTGGCGTGTGCCGGAGGACGCATCTTCCCGACCGGCAGCGAGCGCCGGCGGCGGAAGCTCAGGGACTCCAGCGCATAGCCGGCGCGGAACAGCGCGGCCTCGCAGCCGGAGGCTTCGGTGTTGAGCGGATCGCCCGTGGCGGGCAGCACGACGCGCACCCATTTGCAGCCGTGCTCGATCGCGATCCTGTCGGCGGCTTCGAGCAGCGCCCGGACCGGAGTCGCATAGCGCGGCAAATCGGCGACCACGAACGGATCGCACACCAGGGCCGCACCCTCCTGGTTGTGGCGGTTCACCTGGTAGAAGAGCAGGCCGCACACATAGCCATGGGGATTCTCGGCGGCGATCACGCCCATGTCGGACGTTCCCCTGGCCGTGTAGCTCTCGACGAAGGCCCGCCAACTGGCGAGATCGGCGAGGCCGAGGGCCGGAGCGAATGGATAGGTCTTGTCGATCAGCGCTTTGGTCAACGGCCTGGTGGTGAATTGGAGGTGCATGTTGAAAACAATGAAGGCCAAGCATCGATCCCTGAGGATGCATAATCACGCGTTATCTCTGCAGCCTTGATCTGCGTCAAAATGCTGCGTCCGCCGGCCCTCAATGATGTTTAGGTTCAAGCTATCTTCGCAGGCGGCATGGGGGATCGCGAAGCGATGTCGAGTCCTGGAGCGAGACCACTGATCCAGCCGTTGCAGCGGACGACGGCGGACGCCAATCCATGTGCGGCGTGCAAGGTGCGCGATCTTAGCATCTGCGGCGCCATCGAGCCCGAGCACCTCGGCAAGCTCGACGCCATCGTCATGCACAAGAAGCTGCAGGCGGGCGAGACGCTGTTCTTCGAGGGCGACCGTTCCGACAGCCTCTACATCCTGACCGACGGCTGCGTCCGCCTCTCGAAGATGCTGGCCGACGGCCGCCGCCAAGTCACCGGCTTCCTGTTCCCATCTGATTTTCTCGGCCTGGCGCTGCGCGAGCGCTATGCCTACAGCGCCGAGGCGGTGGATGCCGTGTCGCTCTGCCGATATCCCAAGAACCGGCTGGAGGCGCTGCTCGACCAGTTCCCGGCGATGGAGCGGCGCCTGCTCGCCGTGGCCTCGAACGAGCTCGCCGCGGCGCAGGACCAGATGCTGCTGCTTGGGCGCAAGACCGCGCTCGAGCGCGTGGCCTCGTTCATTTTCATCCTCATGCGCCGCATGCAGCTGAAAGGCCGGCAGGACGTGGTCTCGCTGCCGATGACGCGCACCGACATCGGCGACTATCTCGGCCTCACTATCGAAACGGTGAGCCGCAGCCTTTCCAAGCTGAAGCGCGACCGCGTCGTGCGCTTCTTGACCGCGCAGGACCTGCAGGTCGTCGATGCGAAGCGCCTCGCTGCGCTCGCCGGCGCCGACGACGATTGGCAGCTGGCGACGACGATCTGACCTCTCGCCTCGGGGAAGGGGGTTAGTACGTCTCCACGTGATAGCGGCCGCTGCGGCGCAGCTCGGCCTTGAGCTGCGGCCAATGGAGGCCGGCGTCGCGGCAGATCGCGGCGAAGGCTTCGTCGACGCCTTCCTCCATGCGTTTGTGGCCGCAGAGATAGAAATAGGCGTCGCTGTCGGCGAGGAGGCCCGTGAGGTCGCCGGCGCGGGCGCGCATGCGGTCCTGGACATATTCCTTGGGCCGCGCCGGATCGCGCGAGAAGGCGAACTGCACGTCGATGAACTCGGGCGGCAGGCGCGTGAGCGGGCCGAAATAGGGGAGCTCGCCCGGCGTGCGGGCGCCGAAGAAGAGGAGGAGCTTGCCGCCCGCGCTTTCGCCGCGCGCCCATTTCCTCCGGCGCCGCTCGGTCATCGCGCGCATCGGCGCTGCCCCCGTGCCGGTGCAGATCATGACGATGTGCGCGCCCGGATGGTTGGGCATGAGGAACGTCGTGCCATAGGGCCCGATCAGATCGACCTTGGCGCCCTTTTCGAGATCGCAAAGGAAATTCGAGCAGACGCCGCGCACCGGTTGGCCGGCCCGGTCCTCGGTCACGCGCTTGACGGTCAGCGCGATGTTGTTCTTGCCCGCGCGCTCGCCCTCGCGCGGGCTCGCGACGGAATAGAGCCGCACGCGGTGCGGCTCTCCCTCGGCGTCCAGGCCCGGCGGCAGCACGCCGATGGACTGGCCTTCGAGCACGGGCAGTGCCGTGGTGCCGAGATCGAGCACGATGTGGTGGATCTCGCTCGACCTACTCGGCTCGGTCAGGCGCAGATTACCGGCCACGGTCGCGACGACGGGCCGCTCGGGCGCGTAGAGATTGAGGTAAGGATGCGCGGCCGACCAGGGCGGAACCGCGCGGCCTTGTTCGGCTGCGGTCGCGACGGCGGTGATCGTTGCCACCTCGGCGGGAAGCGCGGCATCGGTGGGCGCTTCGGCCATGCGGGGCTCGGCGTCGGGCGGCAGGCTCTGCCAGCCGAGCTGCTCGGCCAGGGTCCAGGGCCGCGCCACTTGGCGATAATTGTCGATGGCGCCGGTCGGGCAGGGCGGCAGGCAGTCGCCGCAGAAGTTGCAGCGGTCGAAATCGACGACGTAGTTGACGCGGTCGTGGCTGATCGCGTGCACGCTGCACGCTTCCTCGCAGGTGTTGCAGCGGATGCACACCTCGGGATCGATCAGGTGCTGGCGGCGCAAGCCTGCCGTGACTGCGTCCATGACGGACGACCGCGTTGGAGGAAGGGTTGGGACGGAAGCGCGGGGGATCCGGCGGCGCTCCCGTCCCTTGCGCGAATCGACTTATTCAGTCGAAGCGCGCATAAGCGAATTCGATCGGCTGGTTGTTGATCCCGCGCGCCGGCGCGGCGATCCAGCTCGCGAACTTGCCGGGCTCGGTGACCGGCTTCATCAGCGACTGCACGAAAGCGTGGTCGGCATCGGTCGGCAGCCAATCGGAATGATGGCGGGTCCACTCGGCCTCGGTCAGCACGTGGCCGTCCGGGCTCACATGCACCTGCTCGAACGTCCCGATCTGGCGGTGGAAGGCCTTGTGTGGAAGGCGAAGGCGCTGCTGGGCGCCGCCCTTTTCGAGCACCTTGTTCCAGCGGTCGACGCCCTTCTGGCAATCGACGATGTAATCATCGCGCAGGCGCTCGTTGAGCGCGGTCAGTGCCGGCGCCTCGTGCACGATGATGGCGTCGCCGGCGAGGTCGGGCACCGGATAGGTGGCGGTCGCGAGCCGGTGGTCGTCCTTGATCTTGGTTTCTTCGAAGCGGCCCTTGAGGCCCATCGTGTAGGCATTGGCGGCGTTGGTCGAGATCTCGCTGCCGTAGAGATCCTCGGTCACGCTGATGTGGAAATTGAGGTACTTCTGGAGCGTCGGCAGGTCGATGGCGCCCTCGGCGCGCACCTTGGCGGGGTCGTCGGAGTCGATCCGCTTCATCACCTCGCAGGTCTTGGCGAGGATTCGCGCGATGCCGGTTTCGCCGACGAAGAGGTGGTGCGCCTCCTCGGTGAGCATGAACTTGCACGAGCGCGAGAGCGGGTCGAAGCCGGATTCGGCCAGCGAGGCGAGCTGGTACTTGCCGTCGCGGTCGGTCAGCATCGTGAAGAAGAAGAACGAGAGCCAGTCGGGCGTCTTCTCGTTGAAGGCGCCCAAGATGCGCGGGCGGTCGCTATCGCCCGAGCGGCGCTCGAGCATGCCCTCGGCTTCCTCGCGGCCGTCGCGGCCGAAATGCTTCATCAAGAGGTAGACCATCGCCCAGAGATGGCGGCCTTCCTCGACGTTCACCTGGAAGAGGTTGCGGAGATCGTAGAGCGAGGGGCAGGTGCGCCCCAATTGGCGCTGCTGCTCGACCGAGGCGGGCTCGGTGTCGCCTTGCGTCACGATGAGGCGCCGCAGCAGCGAGCGATATTCGCCGGGCACGTCCTGCCAGGCGGGATCGCCCATGTGATCGCCGAAATTCACCTGGCGGTCCTTCTCGGGCGGTGTCAGGAAAATGCCCCAGCGATAGTCGGGCATCTTGACGTAGCCATATTGCGCCCAGCCCTGAGGGTCGACGCTGATTGCGGTGCGGAGATAGATGTCCTTCGACTGGAAGCCCTCCGGCCCCATCTCGCGCCACCAGTCGAGATATTTCGGCTGCCAGCGCTCGAGCGCGCGCTGCAGCTGCTTGTCCTCGGACAAGCTCACATTGTTGGGGATGCGCTCGTTGTAGTTGATCGACATCGGATCCCTTCCCTGCCGCCCTCGGTCGCATCGAACCAAGCGCCAGACGGCCGCATCATCGTCGAGCGGGAAGGGAACCGCTTTGACCTGAATCAAAACGAGGGAGATTTCGCACCGATGCCGAACCGCGAAGCGGTTCCGTCCTGGCGCCCAGGGCTACTGAGCAGTGGCTACCCCGGGTCCGCGCGCGATAACCAATCAACCCCGAAGGGGTTGTACCCTCCACGCCGGACGCGGACACAATCCCCGCGGGGTTGAACCGCACTTTTCCATCGATTCCCAGGGTAGCCGCTGCGGGCAACCCCCGGCTTTGTTGCGGAACCGCTTCGCGGTTCTCAGGCAGCGATGCATGCACGTTCTCGGGCAATGCCTGATGGCGGTCAGTCTTCCTTCGTGGCGACGGCCATCTTGCCGGCCACGCGGAACGAGAAACCCACGCCGAACACGAAGAACAGCCAGCCGGCGAGCTCCATGCCGAGATCGACGCCTTTGGCGGCGAGGACGAGACCGAGCAGCGCGATCACCACCGCGATGGCGAGGGCGATCCAGTTCGACAATCCGTAGTCCATGGCGGGCTCCATACGAAAGCTCAGGCGGGGGAATCGATAACGACGAGGTCGCGATAGGCGTGCCAGGTGGCGTGGGCGACGAGCGGAAGCGTGAGCACGAGGCCGATGAGGCCGAGCAGCAGGCCGGCGCCGGTAAAGGAAACGATGAGGAACGCCCAGAGCAGCATCGCGCGCGGATTGGCGCGCACGGCGGCGACGCTGGTGGCAATGGCGACGAAGATATTGGTCTCCTTGTCGAGCAGCATCGGCAGCGAAACCGCGCTGATCGCGAAGACGACGAGCGCCAGGATCGCGCCGATGATGCTGCCGATCACGAGAAACAGCGCATTGGCGCCCGAGAGCACGACCTGATTCACGAAATCGCCGGCGGTGAATGGGGCCGCGCCGAAGAACCAGGCAAAGAGCAGCGTCGCGATCCGCATCCAAGCGAGGAAGACAAAACCGAGCACGAAGCCCATGATGCCGATCTGCCCGGCATTGCGGCGCCAGGCCGCCAGCGGCGTCGAGAACGTCACCGCCTCGCCGGCGCCGAGGCGGCGGCTCACCTCATAGAGCCCGATGACGAGGATTGGCGCCAACAGTGGGAAGCCTGCCGCCAGGGGCAGGATCGCTTCGTAGGCGCCGAGGGCGGCGGCCCCGCCGATCAGCGCGGCGCCTACCGCGACGAAGATCAGCGCCCAGCCCAGCGACACGCGCTTGGCGCGCAGCATGTCTTCCCAGCCGCCGGCCAGCCACAGCCATGGGCGGTCGCTGCCGACTTGCCGCACGCGCGGCGAGGTCTCTGAAAAGACGGAAATTTCGACGCGATCGAGCATGCGATCCCTGCCGCAAAGGCTGCGGCGCTGGCGTCTTCTTTTATGCGCAAGGAGAGGTCTTGCCTTGACATAGGTCAATGTTGGCGCGCGCCGGCGGCCCTATTCGAAGCGTCGCGCTCGATCGCGGGCGAAGCATTGGAGTATCAGCGCATGAGTGTAGCGGCGGGAACCCTCGGAGCAGCGCAAGCGCCGGCAGGGACGGGCGAGCGCCTTGCCTACGACTACGGCGTGGTGCGGATGTTCACCATCGCCACGGTGTTCTGGGGCGTGGCGGCGTTTCTCGCCGGCGTGTTCATCGCCCTGCAGCTCGCCTTCCCGGTCCTCAACCTCGACCTCGAATGGACGAGCTTCGGGCGCTTGCGGCCGCTGCACACATCGGCGGCGATTTTCGCCTTCGGCGGCAACGCCCTGTTCGCGACCTCGCTCTACGTCGTGCAGCGCACCTGCAAGGCGCCGCTCTGGGGCGGGCCGGCCGCGGCCGAATTCCTGTTCTGGGGCTACCAGCTCTTCATCGTGCTCGCCGCCACCGGCTACATCCTCGGCATCACGCAAGCGCGCGAATACGCCGAGCCCGAGTGGTACGTCGATCTCTGGCTCACCGGCATCTGGGTGCTCTACTTCGCCATCTATCTCGGCACCATCGTGCGGCGGAAAGAGCCGCACATCTACGTCGCCAACTGGTTCTATCTCGCCTTCATCGTCACCGTCGCGATCCTGCATCTCGGCAACAATCTCGCCGTGCCGGTCTCGCTCTTGGGCGCCAAGAGCTACTCGGCCTTCTCCGGCGTGCAGGACGCGCTGACGCAGTGGTGGTACGGCCACAACGCGGTCGGCTTCTTCCTCACCGCCGGCTTCCTCGGCATCATGTACTACTTCGTGCCGAAGCGCGCCGAGCGCCCGATCTATTCATACCGGCTCTCGATCGTGCACTTCTGGTCGCTGATCTTCCTCTACATCTGGGCCGGCCCGCACCACCTCCACTACACGGCGCTGCCCGACTGGGCGCAGAGCCTCGGCATGATGTTCTCGGTCATGCTGTGGATGCCGTCCTGGGGCGGCATGATCAACGGCCTCATGACGCTCTCGGGCGCGTGGGACAAGCTGCGCACCGATCCCGTGCTGCGCTTCCTCGTCGCCGCCGTCGGCTTCTACGGCATGAGCACCTTCGAGGGCCCGGTCATGTCGATCAAGGCCGTGAACGCCCTGAGCCACTACACCGATTGGACGGTCGGCCACGTGCATTCGGGCGCGCTCGGCTGGGTCGCCTTCATCAGCTTCGGCGCCGTCTACTTCCTCGTGCCGAAGCTCTGGGGCAAGCGCGAGCTCTGGTCGCTGAAGCTCGTGAGCTACCACTTCTGGATCGCGACCATCGGCATCGTGCTCTACATCACCGCGATGTGGGTGAGCGGCATCATGCAGGGCCTGATGTGGCGCGCCTATGACAAGCTCGGCTTCCTGCAATATTCGTTCGCCGAGACCGTGGCCGCGATGCATCCCTATTACGTGATCCGCGCCACTGGGGGCGTGCTCTTCCTCTTGGGCGCGCTGCTCATGGTCTACAACCTCGTCAAGACCGTCCGCGCCGGCGAGCCGACCAGCGAGCCCATCGAAGCGCCGCTCGGCACCACCGCCGCGCGCGTCCAGGCCGCGGAATAACGGAGCCGCCGCGATGAAATTCAAGCACGCACTGCTCGAGAAGAACGTCATCCTCCTCGCGATCGGCATCGTCATCACCGTCGCGATCGGCGGCCTCGTCGAGATCATTCCGCTGCACACGATCAAGTCCACAATCGAGCCCGTGCAGGGCATGCGGCCCTACACGCCGCTCGAGCTCGCCGGCCGCAACATCTACATGCGCGAGGGCTGCTACAACTGCCACAGCCAGATGGTGCGGCCGTTCCGCGACGAGGTCGAGCGCTACGGCCACTACAGCCTCGCCGCCGAGAGCATGTACGACCATCCGTTCCAGTGGGGCTCGAAGCGCACCGGACCCGATCTCGCGCGCGTCGGCGGCAAGTATTCGAACGAGTGGCACCAGGCGCACTTCAAGGACCCGCGCGCGGTCGTGCCCGAATCGGTGATGCCGACCTACGGCTTCCTCGCCCGGCGCGTTCTGGCGATCAAGGACATCGCGGGGCACTTGAAGGCGAACAGCGCTGTCGGCGTGCCGTACACTGAAGAGATGATCAAGAACGCCGCCGCCGATCTCGCGGCCCAGGCCGATCCCGAGGCGGACACGGGCGCGCTGGTCAAGCGCTATCCCAAGGCGGTGACGGGAGATTTCGACGGCGATCCGAAGCGCCTGACCGAAATGGACGCACTCATCGCCTATATGCAAATCCTGGGCCGCATGGTCGACTTCAAAACCGTGACGCCCGAACAGCTGAAACGATAGGAGCGCGCCATGGCCGAACTCTACGCGGCGTTGAAATCGCTCTGGGTCGTCTGGCTGATGGGCGTCTTCCTCGCCATCGCGGTCTGGGCCTATTGGCCGCGCAACCGGGCGCGGTTCGAGGCGCATGCCCGCATCCCGCTCGACGACGAAGCGCCGTCTCCCACCGCTAAGCGTTAAGGCCGTTCCATGCCGACCAAAATCGAGAAAGAGCTCTATCAGGGCAAGCCCACCACCGGCCACGAGTGGGACGGGATTCGCGAGTTGGACACGCCGCTGCCGAAGTGGTGGGTCTACGTGCTCTACGCCTGCATCGCCTGGGCGGTGGTCTATTTCATCCTCTACCCGTCGGTGCCGTGGTTCACCGGCTACTTCAAGGGCGTGCTCGCCTGGAATTCGCGCACCGAGGTGGCCGAGAAGATCGACGAAGCCAAGCGCGCGCAGTCGCGCTATCTCGACCGGATCAAATCGCAATCGACCGACGAAATCCGGCGCGAGCCCGATCTCTTGAACTTCGCGCTTGCCGGCGGCAAGGCCGCGTTCGCAGACAATTGCGCGCCGTGCCACGGGGCCGGCGGCGCGGGCCGCATCGGCTTTCCCTCGCTCGCCGACGATCTTTGGATCTGGGGCGGCAAGCTCGCCGATATTGAGCAGACGGTCCGATTCGGCATCCGCAGCGCTCACGACAAGGCGCGCAGCAGTCAGATGCCGAGCTACGGCTCCGACGGCGTCCTGAAGCCCGCGCAGATCGACGATGTGGCGGAATACGTCCTTTCGCTCACCGGCCGCAGCACGGACAAGGCGGCGGCCGAGCGCGGCGCCAAGATCTTTGCCGAGGAAGACAAGTGCATCGCGTGTCACGGCAAGGACGGCGCCGGCAAGGCCGACCTCGGCGCGCCGCCGCTCAACACGCGCATCTTCCTCTACGGCGGCAACAAGGCCGACATCGTGCGCCAGGTGACGAAGCCGCAGCACGGCGTGATGCCGGCCTGGACGGGCCGCCTCGACGATGAGACGATTAAGATGCTGACCCTCTACGTGCACGCGCTGGGCGGCGGCAAGTAGCCATGGACGGCGGCGCGCCCCTCGCGAAGGCAAGACCGATGGAAGATGAGGTCAAGTCGGTCCGGCAGCAGAAGCAGGCAATCGCCGTGCAAAGCGATTCGCTCTATGCCGACCGCGTGCGTGTCTATCCGAAGGCGGTCGGTGGCAAGTTCCGCGCGCTGAAATGGCGCCTGCTCGGCCTCTGGCTCGCCGTCTACTACGTGCTGCCCTGGATCCGCTGGGACCGCGGGCCGAACGCGCCCGACCAGGCCGTGCTGCTCGATATGACCAACCGGCGCGGCTATTTCTTCTTCATCGAGATCTGGCCGCAGGAAGTCTTCTACCTCACCGGCATCCTAATCCTGGCCGCGGTCGGGCTCTTCCTCGTCACCAGCCTCGCCGGCCGCGTCTGGTGCGGTTACGCCTGCCCGCAGACGGTGTGGACCGACCTCTTCATGTGGGTCGAGCGCCAGGTCGAGGGCGACCGCAACGCGCGCATCAAGCTCGACAAGGGCGCCTGGACCGGCGCCAAGTGGGCGCGAAAGATCGCCAAGCACGCCGCCTGGCTCGTCATCGCGTTCGGAACCGGCGGCGCCTGGATCATGTATTTCGTCGACGCGCCCACGGTGGTGTCCGACTTCTTCGCCGGCCGCGCCGACTACTACACCTACTTCTTCGTCGGCCTGTTCACCGCCACCACCTATCTCCTCGCCGGCTGGGCGCGCGAGCAGGTCTGCACCTACATGTGCCCGTGGCCGCGATTCCAATCGGCGATGTTCGACGAGGACACGCTGATCGTCACGTACCAGAAGTGGCGCGGGGAGCCGCGCGGCAAGCTCGAAAAAGGCGGCGCGGCTGCACAATTGGGAGACTGCGTCGATTGCGGCCAGTGTGTCGCCGTCTGCCCGATGGGAATCGACATCCGCGACGGCAACCAGCTGGAATGCATCGGCTGCGCGCTCTGCATCGATGCCTGCAATCCGGTGATGGCCAAGCTCGGCCGCGCGCCCAACCTCATCGGCTACGACACCGAACGGCGCATGGCCGCGCGCGCCAAGGGCGAGCCGATGCGCTACCGCATCCTGCGCCCGCGCACGCTGCTCTACGGAATGATTTTCGCCGCGGTCGGCCTCGCGATGGCCGTCGTCCTGGCGACGCGCAGCGACGCCGAGATCAATGTGCTGCACGACCGCAACCCGCTGTTCGTGGCGCTGTCCGACGGCGCCGTACGCAACGGCTACACGGTCAAGATCCTCAACAAGGAGCGCACCGAGCGCATCTTCCGGCTCGAGTTCAAGGGCGTCGAAGGCGCGAAGCTGCGCGTGGTCGGCCTCGTCGAAACCGCGACCTGGATCGAGCTCCGCGCCGATCCCGACACGGTCACCACCTACCAGGTCTACGTCTCGGTCGACGGCGCCAAGGTCAATCAAGAGCGCGCCGATGTGAGCTTCGTGCTGACCGACATCTCCAATCTCGAAACGGCGACGCGCCACACCTGGTTCTACGGGCCCAAGCGATGAGCATGCCGAGCACAGGCGCGGCCGAACCGCGCAAGAGCCGCTGGATCCCGTGGGTTTTCGTCCTCGGATTCCTCGTCGTCGTCGGCATCAACGGGACGATGATCGCCTTCGCGGTCAACAGCTTCACCGGCCTCACCACCACCGAGCCCTACACCAAGGGCCTGCGCTTCAACGACCAGATCCGCCACGTCGAGGCGCAGGAGCGGCTCGGCTGGCACGTTGCCGCGCGCTTCGACAAGTCCGGCGTGCAGAGCGGCGACGTGGCGCTGCAGCTCACCGACCGCAACGCGGCGCCGCTCGCGGGTGCGCGCATCATCGCCACCTTCGCGCGGCCGATCGAGAAGAACCGCGATTTCACGGTCGCGTTCCAATCCGCCGGCAACGGCCGCTATGTCGGCCATGCCGCTTTCCCGCTGCCGGGCGCCTGGGACGTGACCTACCGCATCGAGCGCGACGGGCAATCGCTCGAAGCGCGCGACCGCATCGAGGTCGAGTGATGGCCGGCGCCGTCGCCGCCCTGCCGCGTCCGGCCGCGCCCGCCGCGCCGGCGCCCGCGGGCGACGCCGCCTTCTACGCGCGGCGCGAAGCCGACGGCGCGATGGTGCTTCATGCGATGGTCGAGGGCATCCATTGCGGCGGCTGCGTCGCCAAGATCGAGCGCGCGCTCGGCCAGCATCCCGCCGTCGTTTCCGCGCGGGTCAATCTCTCGACGCGGCGCCTCGCGCTGCGCTGGAACGGCGCGGCCGAGCTGGCCGAACGGCTGGCGGCGAAGGTCGCAGGCTTGGGCTTCAAGCTCGTGCCCTACGATCCGACGCGGCTCGCCGCAGCCGACAAGGCTGCGGAGGGCAAGCTGCTGCGGGCGCTCGCCGTCGCCGGCTTCGCCGCGGCCAACGTGATGCTGATGTCGCTCGCGATCTGGGCGGGCCGCGTCGAAGGCATGGAACCGGCGACGCGCGACATGCTGCACTGGTTCTCGGCTCTCATCGCATTGCCGGCGCTGATCTACGCGGCGCGGCCCTTCGTGCATTCGGCCTGGAGCGCCTTGAAGCGCCGGTCGCTGAACATGGACGTGCCGATCGCGGTCGGCGTGACGCTTACCGCCGGCATGAGCCTGTTCGAGACGATTCACGGCGCCGACCACGCCTATTTCGATTCCGCCGTCTCGCTCGTCTTCTTCCTGCTGCTCGGGCGCTATCTCGATCTCCGCGCGCGCGGCCAGGCGCGTTCGGCCGCCGAGCGGCTGCTCACGCTCAATGCGCGCGCCGTCACCGTCGTGGATGTCGCCGGCGCCACCCACACCGTGCCCGCCGAGCGCGTGGCACCCGGTTCCATCGTGCTCGTCGCCCCGGGCGAGCGCATCGGCGTCGACGGCGCGGTCGTCGAGGGGCGCTCGGAGGTCGACACCAGCCTCATCACCGGCGAATCGGTTCCGGCCGCGGTCAAGCCCGGCGATCTCGTCTATGCCGGCGCGGTCAATCTCGGCACAGCACTGCGCGTGACGGCGCGCGCGGCAGGCGAAAACACGCTCTTGGCCGAAATCATTCGCCTGATGGAAGCGGCGGAGCAGAAGAAAAGCCGCTACATCGCCTTGGCCGACCGCGTCTCGCGCCTCTATGCGCCGGTCGTGCACCTGATGGCGCTCGTCACCTTCGCCGGCTGGTGGCTGCTGCTGGGCGCGCCCTGGCAGGCTTCGCTTGTCAACGCCATCGCCGTCCTCATCGTCACCTGCCCCTGTGCACTCGGCCTCGCCGTGCCGGCGGTGCAGGTGATCGCGACCGGCCGTCTGATGCGGCGCGGCATCCTCTTGAAGACCGGCACCGCGCTCGAGCGCCTCGCCGCCGCCGACACCGTCGTCTTCGACAAGACCGGGACTCTGACGCTCGGCAAGCCGGTCCTCGCCGGCGCGAATGCGATCGATCCCGAGGCGCTGCGCCTCGCCGCCGGCATGGCGCGCAACAGCGCGCACCCGTTGGCGCGGGCGCTCGCACAGGCGGCCGCGGTGGCGCCGGTGATCGAGGACACGCTCGAGATTCCCGGCTGTGGCCTTTCGCTGCTGCGGCCCGAGGGCGAGATTCGCCTCGGCAGTCGCGCTTGGTGTGGCATCGCCGAAGACGAAGGCGAGGGCGGAATGGAGCTTTGGCTCGTACGGCCCGGCAAGGCGCCGCTGCGCTTTGCGTTCGCCGACGCGCCGCGGCCCGACGCCGCCGCCGTGATCGCGGCGCTGAAGCGTCACGGCTACGGCGTGGCGCTCATCTCGGGCGACCGCACGCCGGCCGTCGCCGCTGTCGCGGACCAGCTCGGCATTGCCGATTGGCAGGCGCGCGTCACACCGGCCGACAAGACTGCGTTTCTCGCCGGCCTCGCGCGCCGGGGCAAGAAGGTGCTCATGGTCGGCGACGGGCTCAACGACGCGCCGGCGCTGGCCGCCGCGCATGTCTCGGTTTCGCCCTCGAGCGCGGCCGACATCAGCCAGACCGCGGCCGACGCCGTCTTCCAGGGCGAGCGGCTTGGCGCCGTCATCGAGCTCATTGACACGGCCCGCGCGGCACGCGGCCTCGTGCGCCAGAACATCGGCGCCGCCATCGTCTACAATTTCGTCGCCGTGCCGGTCGCGGTGTTGGGCCTGCTGACGCCGTTCCTCGCCGCCATCGCCATGTCGGGCTCGTCGCTCGCCGTCGTCGGCAACGCGCTGCGCCTCGCGCGGAGGAGGGCGTCATGGACGTGATCGTCTATCTTATCCCGATCGCGATCCTGCTCGGCACGATCGGCCTCGCCGCCTTCTTCTGGTCGCTGAAGCACGGCCAATTTGACGACCCCGACGGCGCCGCGCAGCGCATCCTCTTCGACGACGACGAGGAACCGTCACCCCCGCGCAAGTAGCGGCGAGGCGTGCTTCGGCTGTGCGCGATTCTTTCTTGCGCTGACGGCACATCGATTGCGCACAGGGGTCAATCTCCCCGCATCGCGCGGGCCCGGCTTGCGCAATTCCGCTTTGGGCGGCGATGCACTCTTGCTAGCGTCTCCCCGAGCGCTCCCGCAGCGCGCGAGGGAGGACCGATTGAAAACGAGCACCGTCAAGCTCGCCGGAATCGATGTCGAGGTGTTCGAGGCCGGCAGCGGCAATGCGCTGCTGTGGCTGCACGGCGCGAACGGCTTCGATCCCGCGCATCCTTTCGTGAAGCCATTCGCCGAGCGCCGGCGCCTTATTGTCCCCTCGCATCCGGGCTTCGGCAAGTCCGGCCTGCCGCTCTGGCTCGATCGTCCCGACGATATTGCGGTGATCTACCTCGAGCTGCTCGACCGGCTCGGGCTTGCGCGCACCGCGATCGTCGGCTGTTCGCTCGGCGGCTGGATCGCGGCCGAGATGGCGTCGCTGGCGCCCGAGCGATTCACGAAGATCGTGCTCGTCGGCCCCGGCGGCGTGAAGGTGGGGCCGAGCGACAAGCTCGACATCCCCGATATCTGGGCGATGCCGCAGGAGGATGTGAACAAGCTCCTGTTCCACGATCCCCAGCGCATGGCGACGGACCCCGCGAAATTCTCCGACGAGCAGCTCTCGATCCTGCTGCGCAACCGCGAGACGACGGCGCTGCTCACCTGGGAGCCGTGGATGCACAATCCCAAGCTCAAGCACCGGCTGCATCGCGTGACGGCGCCGACGCTGTTCGTGCGCGGCGCCAGCGACGGCCTGATGACGGCGTCCTATGTCGAAGCCTATGCGAAGCTGGTGCCGGGCGCGCGCGTCGCGACCATCGCCGCCTCCGGCCACGCCCCGCATATCGAGACGCCCGCGGCCTTCGCCGCGGCCGTCTTCCCGTTTCTCGACGCCCCTGGGAGCGCGCGATGAAAGCCTGGCATTTCAGCGAAAACGCCTATCCCTATCTGCCGCCGGCGGACACCTATTCCTCGATCCGCGTCTCGCTGCCGAACCGCATCTACGATCCGGCCAAGGGCGCCGACCTCTATCACCGTTACCTCGACGAATGGCTGATCGCCGAGGACGAGGGCGTCGAGATCATGCTCAACGAGCATCATCAGACGGCGACCTGCGTCGATCCGGCGGCGCCGCTGGTGCTTGCCATCCTCGCCAAGCTCTCGAAAAAGGCGCGGCTCCTCATCCTCGGCAATCCCATTTCCAACCGGCGCCAGCCGGTGCGCATCGCCGAGGAGATGGCGATGGTCGACGTGATCTCGAAGGGGCGCCTCGAGGCCGGTTTCGTGCGCGGCGTGCCCTACGAGATTCTGCCCGCCAACAGCAACCCGGTGCGCATGAACGAGCGCCACTGGGAGGCGCTCGATCTCATCGTCAAAGCGTGGACGACGCATGATGGCCCGTTTTCCTGGGAAGGCCGCTTCTTCCACCAGCGCGCGGTCAACATCTGGCCCCGGCCCTGGCAGCAGCCGCATCCGCCGATCTGGATTAGCACGACGAGCCCATCGGGCGCTGCCGCCGTGGGCCAGCGCGGCTACGTGCAGGCGACGTTCCTGACCGGCTTCGAGGGCACGCGCCAGGTCTTCGACGGCTATCGCCGCGGCTGGCAGAAGGGCGGCCACAAGGGCCCGGTGCCGATCGACCGGCTCGCCTATGCGGCACTGGTCTACACGGCGCCGACCGAGAAGGAGGCGCACGCCGGCGCCGAGAAGCTCTTATGGTACGTCACTTCGAACAAGGTGCCGCCGCACATCGCGAATCCCCCGGGATATGTGCCGGTTGCGGCCAATCTCGCGATGATGCGCGGCGCCGAGCACCCGTTGAGCGGCTTCAAGAGGAACGCCACTGTCCAGGGCGCTATCGATTCCGGGCTGATGATGGCCGGCACGCCCGACCAGGTCTTCCAGCAGATCAAGAAGGTCTACGACTATGTCGGCGGCTTCGGCCATCTCTTGATCATGGGCCAGGCCGGCTACCTGGAGCACGATGACACCGTGCTCGGCATCAAGACCTTCGCGCGCGAAGTCTATCCGCGCTTGAAGGAGGCCTATCCCGACAACACGCCGTCATGGAGCCCGGCGCCGGCAGTGGGTGCGGCGAAATTCGTTGGCGTCGGCGCGGGCCCCTGAGCCGCGCCAAACGTTCGTGGCCCGGGCGGACGATATCGCGGCCGGCCAGGCCCTCTATTCGCCCTTTGTCCTCGCGGCCTACGACTGGTTCGTCCTCGGCTGCTCGAACCGTCTCCTTTGGCGCTGCCCCACGCCGGCGCTGCAGCGGCTCTACGATCGCAACGTCTCCGCCCGCCATGTCGATATCGGCGTCGGCACGGGTTATTTCCTCGACAAGGCACGCTGGCCCGTGGCGAAGCCCGGTATTACGCTCGTCGATCTCAACCCCAATTCGCTCGCCGCCGCCGGGCGCCGTATTGCGCGCTTCGCGCCGCGAACGGTGCGAGCCAACGCGCTCGCGTCTTTACCGGCGATGGGTCCGTTCGAATCGGCCGGTCTCTGCTACCTGCTGCATTGCCTGCCGGGCGACCTCGCGGCGAAGGCCGCGGTCTTCGATTACCTGCGCCCGGCGCTGACGCCGGGCGCGCGCGTCTTCGGCGCCACGATCCTGCAGGGCGATGTGCGGCGCTCCTGGGCCGCGCAGAAGCTGATGAACCTCTACAACGGCAAGGGCATCTTCTCGAATGCCGGCGACACGCGCCAGGCCCTCGCTGCCGCGCTCGAAGCGCGCTTCCGCGGCGTCAAGATCGAGATCAAAGGCGCCGTCGCGCTGTTCGAAGCCCGCGCGGACTGAGCGGCTCGCGCTTCTGAGAATCTATTTCTTCTCCGGCGGCGCGGCGCCTTCGGGCGGGACGATCTTCATGACGAACGATGTCGGCTTCTCGCTCGGTCCGAACGGGCCGGGCACCTTGCTCTTCACCGGCGGCAAGGTCTTGAGATAGGCGGCGATCGCCCGCGCGTCCGACTTTTTGAGCTTGGCGAAGGATTGCCAGGGCATGATCGGCGCGAGCATGCGTCCGTCCGGCCGCTGGCCGGTCTGGATGGCGGTCACGATCTGGTCGATCGTCCAAGCGCCGATTCCGGTTTCCTTGTCCGGGGTGAGATTTGGCCCGTAGAAGACGCCCAAGCCCGGAATCTCGAAGCCCACCTCGGAGCCGCCGAGAAAGCGCGTCATGTCCGGCTTGCCGAAAAAATAGCCGGGCGTGTGGCAGTCGAAGCAGCCGCCGAAATTGACAAGGTACTTGCCGCGCTCGACGTTCTGCCCCGCGGCATTCGTCGCAATGCCCGGCACGATCAGCAGCGCGATCGCCGCCGCACGGAGTGCGGCCGCGTGGATCGTCACGATCTTCCACATGGTGGTTCCCCCAAACCGAAACTGCAGTGCGCCCTGCCTGTAAGTCGCACAGGTTCCGCGGCCGCGCAAGAACCGGCAAGCCCAGACCTGCGTCGCGAGGGAAAAGGCGCTACACGCTGCCCCAGGCCTGCCGGGCCAGCTCGACGACGAGGCGGAGCTTCGCCACCTGGCCTTGGTACTCGATGTCGTTGCCCTCGACGGTGCTGGCGAAGCCGCATTGCGGGCTGACCGCGCAATTCGCGAGCGGGAAGTGGCGCGCGGCGTCGTCGAGGCGGCGCTTCAAGAGGTCGAGGCTCTCGAGCGTGCCGTGCTTGGTCGTGACGAGCCCAAGCACCACCTTCTTGTCGCGCGGGATGAGCTGCAGCGGGACGAAATCGCCCGAGCGCTCGTCGTCGTATTCGAGCAGATACGTGTCGACCGCGAGATGCGGGAAGATGATCTCGGCAATTTTGCCGTAGCCGCCGGCGGCGGCCCAGGCGTTGCGCGCATTGCCGCGGCAGATGTGGATCGCCGTCGTCGTCGTCGGCCGCCGCGCCGCGATCATCTCGTTGATGACCCTCACATAGGTGGCGAGCGTCGCGTCCGCGTCCTCGCCGCGCGCGCGCAATTTCTCGCGCATCGGCTCCTGGAGGAAATAGCTCATCACCGGGTCGTCGATCTGGATGTAGCGGCAGCCCAGCGCTTCGAGCGCCGCGATCTCGACGCGGTAGATGGCGACGATGTCGGCCCAGAAGCCGTCGAGGTCGGGATAGGCCTTGCGGTCCACGGCATCGCGCCCGCCGTGGAAATGGATGCGACTCGGCGAGGGGATCGTGACCTTCGGCAGCGCGTGCGCGGCCCCCGCCGCTTTCGCGGCGGCGGCGAGGGTCCGGTAGTCGTATTCCATGATCGGCACGGTGCGGCGGAGCTTCTCGGTCGTCAGCACGATCTTCGGCGCGTAGCCGGTATCGGCGCCGCCCGCGGCCTTGAACGCAGCACTCGCGTCGGGTCCGCCCATGGCGGTGCCCGCGATCTTGAAGATGAAATCGCTCCACCACACGGCGCGGCGGAATTCGCCGTCGGTCACGACCGGCAGGCCTATCTCTTCCTGCATGCGCACGGCGTCGCGGATCGCTTCATCCTCGGCGGCGCGCAATTGCGCGCGCGTGATCTCGCCCTTGGCGAAGCGCGCCCGCGTCTCGTGCAATGCGCGGGGCCGCAGCAGGCTGCCGACATGATCGGCGCGGAAGAAGGGGCGCTCACCGGCCATCCCACACCGCGCGCGGCACCAGCACGTTGCCGTCGAAGAGTCGCCGCGCGGTGCGCAGCAGGGCTGCGCGCTTGATCTCGAGGCCGCCGGCGGCGCGCGCGGTCTCGAGCTGCACCGTGAATTCGCCGGTCGGGTGCTCGACCGAGAGCACCTTGGTGTCGCCGGCCGGCACCGCAGCGATGCCTTGCGTCGCCGAGCCGTCAAGCACGCACGCGGTCGCGACCGAAACGGCGCCCAAGACGCCGATGGCCTCGTGGCAGACATGCGGGATGAAGGTGCGCGTCGCCACGGCGCCGCCTTCGCGCGGCGGGGCGACGAGCGTCATCTTGGGCACGACCTTCCTGGTCACGTCGCCGAGACGCATCATCGGCCCGGCCTTCAAGCGGATCGCCTCGATCCGCGCCTTGACTTCGCTATCGGCATTCAGCGCCGCCGGGCTCTCATAGCCGGTGCGGCCGACATCCTTGGCCGCGAACACGACCACCGGCATGCCGTTGTCGATGCAGGTGACCGGCACGCCGTCGATCAAGTCGCGCGTCTTGCCCGTCGGCAGGAGGGCGCCGCAGCTCGAACCCGCGATGTTCTCGAAATCGAGCAGGATCGGTGCCGCGAGGCCCGGCACGCCGGCGATGCGCGTCTCGCCGTCGTAGCTCACCTCGCCGCCGGGCGTCTGCACCGTCGCGGTGCACAGCGACTTGGTGTTGACCATGTAGATGCGCACGCGCGTCTCCCCGCCCGCGGGCTTCACGAGGCCCTCTTCGATCGCGAAGGGCCCGACGCCGGCCAGGATGTTGCCGCAGGTGGGCGAGACATCGACCTTGGGCTCGCTCACCACGACCTGGGCGAAGAGATAGTCGATGTCGGCGTCCGGCCGCGCCGAGGGCGAGATGATGGCGACCTTGCTCGTCAGCGGATGCGCGCCGCCGAGCCCGTCGATCTGGCGCGCATCGGGCGAGCCCATCGCGGCCAGCAGCACGCGATCGCGCGTGGCCGCATCCGCCGGCAGGTCGCGCGCCAGGAAATAGGCGCCCTTCGACGTGCCGCCGCGCATCACGACGCAGGGGATCTTGGTCTGGCGGGCCATCTCAGCCCTTGAGCAGCGTGGGATCGGCGAGGGTCGTGTCCTGGCCCTTGACCGGATCGCGGATCGCGTCCTCGATCGTGTGCGCCCATTTCCATTCCGCGGGCGGGCGCACCGAGCCGTTGGTGCCGATCTGGTCGACGCCCCAGTAGATTTCGAGCCGGTGGCCGTCGGGGTCGCGGAACTCTACCGCGATCTGCACGCCGGCGCGCCGCCGCCCCTCGAAGTCGATCTGCACCTTGTGCTTGCGCAAATGATCGCGCGCGCGGATCACCTCGTCGAGCGTCGCCACCTCGAACGCGAAATGATTGAGCTCGACATTGGGCGCGGGGCCCTTCATCGAGCCCACCAGCGCCACGCCGTGATGATCGGTCGCGCAGCGCATGAACACCATGCCGCCCGGTACCATCTCCTCGGGATAGACGTCGGACACCTGGAAGCCGAGAATCTGGGTGTAGAACGCGACCGATCGCTTGAGGTCGCTGACGTTCAAGACGACGTGGCCGATCTTGTTGATGCGGAACGGCAGGCCGTGCGGCCGCTTCAGGTCTTTGAGTTTCTCGACATCGACAGGCATGGCATCTCCTCCCGGCGCGGATTATGCCAGCAGCGCCGCGACGGGGGCAATTTCGAGAACGCGGCGATGCGGCGCAGGGAGGCGCGGAAAGAATGATTTGCGTCCGCAGGGCGCCATCTGCTGCCCGTCTCCCGCCGCCCAGCAATCATCCGGCAGCGCCGGCGTGCATGGTGCCGCGGCGAAAAGAGGCGGGTTCGAAACCCGCCCCTGCGGTTTCATCGCGCGGCAAATCCCTCTAATCTCGCGGCCCATATCAAGCAAGACAGTGGGAACATGCCCACCGAAGGCAATCAAAAGACCGCGCCGTCGAAGACGGCCCTCGTCGTCAGCGCCCATTCGGCCGATTTCGTCTGGCGCGCGGCCGGCACGATCGCGCTCTATGCCAAGCGCGGCTACAGGCTCGTCATCGTTTGCCTCTCTTACGGCGAGCGCGGCGAATCGGCCAAACTCTGGCGCCAGCCGGGCATGACGCTCGACAGGGTGAAGCAGGACCGCCACGGCGAGGCTCAGCGCGCGGCCGAGCTGCTCGGCGGCGAGCTTGTCGCCTTCGACGCCGGCGACTATCCGATGCGGCTCACCGACGAGCATCTTTATCGCCTCGCCGACCTATACCGGCAGCTCCATCCCGAATTCGTGCTCACCCACTCGCTCGCCGACCCTTATAATTTCGATCACCCGCTCGCCGCGCACATCGCGCAGGAGGCGCGCGTGGTGGCGCAGGCGCACGGCCACAAGCCGGGCGAGAAGGTGCTGGGCGCGCCGCCGGTGTTCCTTTTCGAGCCGCACCAGACCGAGCAGTGCGGCTGGAAGCCCGAAGTGTTCCTCGACATCACCGAGGTGTGGGAGATGAAGAAGAAGGCGATGGAGCTGATGGCGGCTCAGGAGCATCTCTGGGACTACTACACGCGCGTGGCGCTGCAGCGCGGCGTGCAGGCGGCGCGCAATTCCGGGAAGTCGATCAAATACGCCGAAGCGTTCCAGCGCGTGTTCCCGCAAGTGACGGAGTGGCTCTCGTGATCAGCGCCGCGCACCTGAGCGTCGCGGTCCGCCACATCGAGCGCGCCGAGCGCACCCAGATCGCGGCGCTCGAAGAGCTCGGCGTCTCCACGGTGCACGAGGCACAAGGGCGCGCGGGCCTCATGAAGCCCTACATGCGCCCGATCTATCCGGGCGCGCGCATCGCGGGCAGCGCGGTGACGGCGCTCTGCGTGCCCGGCGACAACTGGATGATCCACGTCGCGATCGAGACCTTGCGCGCCGGCGACATCCTCGTCGTCGCCGTCACGAGCGACTGCACCGACGGCTATTTCGGCGAGCTGCTCGCCACCTCGCTGAAGGCGCATGGCGCGCGCGGCATCGTGCTCGATTGCGGCTGCCGCGACGTGC
Organism: Alphaproteobacteria bacterium; assembly: GCA_036555425.1. Lineage (GTDB taxonomy): Bacteria > Pseudomonadota > Alphaproteobacteria > Bin65 > Bin65 > SBBV01. Next base: position 34,121 of record DATBLL010000167.1, read on the forward strand.
GCGAGCTCACCGAGATGCGCTTTCCGGTGTGGTCGCGCGCGGTCTCGGCCCAGGGCACGATCAAGGGCACGGTGGGAGCGGTCAACGTGCCCGTGGTCTGCGCCGGCGCCTCGGTCATCCCCGGCGACGTGATCGTGGCCGACGACGACGGCGTGGTCGTGGTGCCGCGCGAGACGGTCAAGGCGGTGATCGAAGCCGGAATGGCGCGACTCGCGCGCGAGGAGAAGCGGCGGAAGCGCCTCGCCGCCGGCGAGCTCGGCCTCGACATGGATGGCACGCGGCCCGAGCTCGAGAAGAAAGGGTTGAAATACATCGACGGGCCGGTCGCGTGGCGCCGGCCGGTGCAGGGATGAGCATGAGCGCGAAGAAGCAAGCAGACGCCCGGCCGGCCTGGGAAACCGAAGTCGAGATTTTGCCGATCCGGAGCCGGCTCATCGATTTCGCGTATCCGATCCCCGGCACCTACCTCGTCACCGGCGCGCGCGCGCAGCGCGGCTACCGGCTCTCGAAATTCTGCATGTCCTTCATGAAGCCGGAGGTCCGCGCCAAGTGGAAGGAAGACGCCGAGCGCTATATGCGCGAGTTCGGCCTTTCCGAATACGAACAGAGCCTCATCCGTGATCAGAACTGGATCGGCATGATCCGCTACGGCATCAGCCCGTTCATGATCTTCAAGCTCTCCAGCACCTTCGGCGTCGGCCAGAACCGCACCGGCGCCGCGATGCGCGGCGAGACCTACGAGGAGTTCATGAAGACGCGCAACGTGAAAGATGCATCGTGATGAAGGCCGTGCAGCACGGGCGCATCATCGGCGGCCTGGGCTCGCCGCACGCGCCCTCGATCGGCGTCGCCTACAACACGGGCAAGCACGAGACGCCGGCGTGGAAGCCGCTGTTCGACGGCTACAAGCCGATGCAGGCCTGGCTCGAGGCGAAGAATCCCGATCTCCTCATCGTCGTCGCCAACGATCACGCGAACTCCTTCTTCTTCGACCGCTATCCCACCTTCGCGATGAGCGTCGCGGCCGAGCACGAGATCGCCGACGAGGGCTGGGGCAAGTGGCCGCTGCCGCCGGTGCCGGGACATTCCGAATTCGCCTGGCAGCTCGCGCACTCGCTGGTCGATCAGGAGTTCGACATCGCGGTCTGCCAGGAGATGCCGCTCGACCACGGCTGGCTTACGCCGCTCTCCTGCTTCTTCCCGCCCGAGCGGCGCTGGCACGTGCCGGTCATCCCCATTGTCGTCAACGTGCTGCAGCCGCCGATTCCGAGCGCCAAGCGCTGCTTCGACTTGGGGCGCGCGATCCGCCGCGCGGTCGAGGCCTATCCCAAGAAACTCGACGTGGTCATGGTCGGCACCGGCGGACTCTCGCACCAATTGAGCGGCGAGCGCTTCGGCTTCAACAACACGCCCTGGGACCAGGAATTCCTCGACCTCATCGAGACCAACCCCGAAAAGCTCGCGCGCATGACGCACCAGGAGCTGATGGAGAAGGGCGGCGCCGACAGCGTCGAGGAGATCATGTGGCTCGTCATGCGCGGCGCGCTCTCGCCGAAGGTGCGCCGGGTCCACCGCAATTACTATCTCCCGATGGTCACCGGCTTCGCACAGGTGATCTTCGAGGATCTGGGCGACGAAGCCACCGCGCGCCGGGCCGCCTAGAGAGGGCGTGCAGTGGCCGAACTCCCGCTTGTTCTCATTCCGGGACTGATGTGCGACCGGGCCGTCTGGTCCGAGACCATAGCCGCGCTACCCGGGCACATCGCCGTCGTCGTTCCGGCCTATGGCGACATCGATTCGCTGGGCGGCATGGCCGAGCGCGTCTTGGCGCTGGCGCCGCCGCGCTTTGCCGCCGCGGGGCATTCGATGGGCGGCCGCGTGGCGCTCGAAATCTTCCGCCGCGCGCCCGATCGCGTCGCGGGCCTGGCGCTGCTCGACACGAATTATCTGCCGCGCCCGACGGGCGAGGCGGGTGCCCGCGAGGAGCGCGAGCGGATGGAGCTCTTGTCGCTCGCGCGCCGGGCCGGCACGCGCGCCATGGCCGAAAGCTGGGTCCGGGGCATGGTCCACCCCGATCGCCTCGCCGACGCCGGCTTGATCGGCGCGATCCTCGACATGTTCGCGCGCAAGACGGCCGAGACCTTCGCGGCGCAGATCCGTGCGCTGCTCGCGCGGCCCGACGCCACGGCGCTGCTGGGCGCCATCCGCTGCCCAACGCTGGTGCTATGTGGCCGCGAGGATACGTGGAGCCCGGTCGCGCGGCACGAAGAGATGGCGGCGGCGATCGCCGGCAGTGACCTCGTCATCGTCGAGAAGTGCGGCCACATGGCGCCGATGGAGCGGTCGCGCGAAGTCGCCGCCGCGCTCGCCGGCTGGCATGCGCGCATCGCCGCGCGCCGCGCCGCCGCAGCGTGAAACCGGAAATGGGGGAGGGTGCCATGGGCGCGCTCGCATTCAAGACCATCGCCGTCATCGGCTTCGGCGAGGCCGGCGGCATCCTCGGCGCCGAGCTCACGAAGCAGGGCGCGGCGGTGCGCACCTACGACATCCTGCTCGACGACCGCGCCGGTCGCGATCCCTTGCTGAAGAAGGCCGCGGCGGCACGGGTCGAAGCGTCGGCGTCGCACGCGGCGGCGGTGCGCAATGCCGATCTCGTCATTTCCGCCGTCACCGCGGCCTCCGCCGTCGACGTGGCGAAGACCGTGGCGCCGCATCTCGCGAAGGGGCAGGTCTATCTCGACATCAACTCGATCTCGCCCGAGGCGAAGCGCGAGAACGCGCGCAGGGTCGAGGCCTCCGGCGCCGATTATGTCGAAGCCGCAGTCATGGCCGCGGTGCCGCCGAAGCGCCTGAAGGTGCCGATGCTGTTGGGCGGGCGCCGCGCAACCGAGGTTTCAGCCGCGCTCAACACGATGGGCTTCGATACCAAGGCCGCGGCCGAGACGATCGGCGTCGCCTCGGCGATCAAGATGTGCCGCAGCGTGATGATCAAGGGCTTGGAAGCGCTCACGGTCGAGTGCCTGATGGGCGCGCGGCGCTACGGCGCCGAGAAACAGGTGTTGGCGTCGCTCGAAGGCACGTTTCCGGGCATGGGCTGGGGCGGCGATCTCCCCAATTACCTCATCAGCCGCGTCGCCGAGCATGGCCGCCGCCGCGCCGCCGAAATGCGCGAAGTTGCCGCGACCTTGACCGACGGCGGCATCGCGCCCCGCATGGCATCCTCCACCGCCGAGCTGCACGATTGGTTCGTCGACGCGCTGGCCGAATGCGGCGCATCGTTCGACGCCAACGGTGCATTCGATTGGAAGCGCGCGGTGGATGCGTTGTTGAAGAGCGAAAGCACGGCGGCCATCAAACCCCTCCCCCGCGCAGCGGGGGAGGTTAGGGAGGGGGGCGGTGAGCGGGCGGCGCGACGGAAATAAGAACCTGCCTGTACGCCTATGGTCTCCGCGCCACGCGTCGTCGGCGGAGAGGCCCCCATCCAACCCTCCTCCGCAAGCGGGGGAAGGCGATTACGACCACAGCCGCTTCGACGCGATTCGGGCGCCTTCGACCATCGCGGCGAGCTTCTTGTAGCTGATCTCGGGGTCCATCTTGCCGAAACCGGCGAAGGTGCCGAAGCCGCAATCGGTGCCGGCGATGACGCGCTCGCGCCCGACGATGGCGGCATAGCGCTCGATGCGCTGGGCCACGAGCTCGGGGTGCTCGACATAGTTCGAGGTCGAGGTGATGACGCCGGGGACGAGAATCTTGTTGCCCGGCAGCTTGGCATCGCGCCAGGCGGTCCATTCGTGCTCGTGGCGCGGATTGGCGGCCTCGAACAGGATCGCCTGCGGCTTCGCCTTGAGCAGGATGTTCATCAACTTCTCGACCGCGATGTCGTGGTCGTGCGGGCCTTCGTAATTGCCCCAGCAGATATGCATGCGCACCTGCTCGGCGGGAATGCCGTCGAGCGCGTGGTTCATCGCCTCGACGTGGAAGGCCGCACGCTTCAGGAAATCGCCCTCGCTCAAATCCTGGAAGCCGGTGTGCTTGGCCATGGCGAGATCGGGGCAGTCGAGCTGCAGCAGGAACCCGGCCTCGACGATGGTCCGGTATTCCTCGCGCATCGCGGCGGCGATGGCTTCGACATAGGCCTCGTGCGTCTTGTAGTAGGCGTTGGGCTGAAACGCCGAGACGAGGCCGGGCGATGCCGAGTTGAGGAACGCCTCGGCGACGTTCTTGCCCGCGAGCGCCGCGCGGAAATTGGCGAGGTCCTTCTTGAGCGGCTCCCAATTCTTGACCGTGATCGGCGCCACGCAGGCGGCGCGGGTGAAGGCCTGCGCGCCGGTCACGCGCGCCATCTTCTCGCGGAACGCCGGATAGGCGACGAGGTCGAGCGCGATCTTCCGCTCGTTGTGGCCGCCGAAGCCGTTCAGGCGCTCCTGCATGTAGGTGGCGTAGCCGATCTTGCTGGTCTCGCCGTCGCTGACGACGTCGATGCCGATATCGGCCTGGCGCGCCACCACCTCGGCCACGGCCGCCTTCATCGCAGCGTCGAACCGCTCCGTGTCGTAGGTGTCGCCCTTTTCCTTCTTCATCAGGAAATCGACGACGACCGGTGGCCGCGGCAGGCTGCCGACATGCGTGGTGAGGATACGGTCCGTGCTGCGCTTCATGGCCGAGGCGTTTACCCCGCCGTGGCGCCGCCGTCGATGGGAATGACGGCGCCGGTGATGAAGCTCGCGGCCGGCGAAGCGAGCAGCAGCGCCAAGCCCTGGATTTCGTCGGTGTGGGCCAGGCGGCCCTGCGGCACGTCGCGGGCGAAGGCCTCGCGCACCGCCGGATCGTTCAAGCGGCCGTTGCCGATATTGGTGAGGAACGGGCCGGGCGCGATCGCGTTGACGACGACGCCGTGCGCTGCCAGCTCGAGCGCCGCGTGGCGTACGAGGTTGCAGATCGCGGCCTTGGTCGCGGCATAGGCGTAGCCCGTCATCGGCTCGGAGCGCAGCCCGCCGATGGATGAGGTCACCACGATGCGGCCGCGCCGCTGCGCCTTCATCACCTCGGCCGCGGCCTGCACCGTCACCATCACGCTGGTGAGGTTGACGTGGACGATCTTCTCCCAGGCCGGCAGCGAAATCTTGGCGATCTCGCCGGCGGGAACGGCGGGTCCAGGCCCCGCGGAGATGCCGGCATTGGCGAAGACAGAGTCGAGCCGCCCATGACGTTGCGCAGCGCCGAGGATCGATTTGCGCAGCGCCGCGAGATCGGCCACGTCGATCATCTCCGCGGTCACCGTGCAGCCGCGGCCCTTCAATTCGTCGGCGACGCCAGCGAGCTTGGCGCCGTCGATGTCGGTCATCACGACATGGGCGCCGTTGTCGGCCATCACCTCGGCGAAGGCGCGGCCGAGCCCGCTCGCGGCGCCGGTGACATAGGCGACGTCGCCGCGCACGTCGAAAATCTTGTTCGCCTTCATACGCGCGCCTCCGCCCTCAGGCCACCCTCGGCGCCATGATTGCCCGCGCGCGGCGCGCGCTGAGGAGCTCGACGGCCACGACCAGGGCGGCCACCGGCGCCGCGACGACGTTGGCCCAGAACGCCCAGGCCGCGATTTCGTGCGGCACGAGAAGGGCCAAGCCGGTGACCAGCAGCACGGCGCGCACGATCAGGGAGAGCGGGCGCAGCACGAAGCCGATCATCCCGGCCGAGACGAGCCAGATGCCGGCAATGGCTGTGGCGATCGCGATCGCGGTGTCGATCACGGACTTCGATTGCAGCAAGAGGCTCGGCGAGAACACGAAGAGGAACGGCACGATATAGGCGGTCCAGCCGAAGCGCGTGGCAGTGAAGCCGGTGCGCAACGGCTCGGCACCGGCCATGCTGGCGGCGAAATAGGCGCCGATGGCCACCGGCGGAGTCACGAATGACATCATGCCGAGGTAGAGGATGAACATGTGGGCGGCCAGCGGCGTGATGCCGAAATCGACCAGCGAGGGCGCCACGAGCGCGGCCAAAATGACGTAGACGGCGAGCGTCGGCATGCCCATGCCGAGGATGATGCAGAGCACCGCCGAAATCACGAGCAGCGCGATCACGCTGCTGCCGCCGAGCTTGACGAGGAACACCGTCAGCGCGAAGCCGAGCCCCGTGATCTGCAAGATGCCGATGATGAATCCGGCTGCCGCGCTGATCATGACGATGTCGACAGTGGAATTGCCGGTCTCGATGATCGCCTGCCACAGCATCCGGATCGGCATGCGCCGGCCGCGATAGCCGAGCGCCACGCCCAGCGCGAGGACCGTGCCCGCGGCATACATCGCGGCTTCCTCGGCTTCCTTGTTGAGCGAGAAGAGGGCCCAGATCAGGACCGCGAAGGGGAGGACGAACATCCAGCCCGTTGCGAGGACCCCCCAGACGCGCGGAATCTGCGATTCGTCCACGCGCTTGATGCCGAGGCGCGCCGCCTCGAGGTCGGCCTGGATGAACAGCGCGATGTAGTAGAGCAGCGACGGCACCAGCGCCGCGATCACCACCGCGCCATAGGGAATCTGGAGGAAGTCCGCCATCACGAAGGCGACGACGCCCATCACCGGCGGCATGAGCTGGCCGCCGGTCGAGGCGGTGGCCTCCACCGCGGCGGCAAGATGGGGCGGGTAGCCCGTCTTCTTCATCAGCGGAATGGTGACGATGCCGGTCGCGAGGATGTTGGAGACGACGATGCCCGAGATCGAGCCGAACATCCCCGAAGCGACGACGGAAATCTTGGCGGCGCCGCCGCGATAGCGGCCCATCAGCGCGAGCGAGACGTCGTTGAAAAAATTGGCGCCCCCCGAGTGCAGCAGCAGCTGGCCGAACAGGATGAACGGGATGACGACCGTGATGCCGACCAGCATCACGAGGCCGAGCAGAGCGCTGGCGTCGAGCCCGAGATAGATGATGAGGCGGTGCGGATTCACCTCGCGCGTCTGGAGGGCGCCCCCGAAGAGATGCCCGATGAGCGCGTAGACCGAGAACACGAGCACGATGACGACGAGCGCGTTCCCCACCGTCCGCCGCAGCCCCTCGACGCAGAGCGCGTAGAGAATGGCGGAGACGACGACGCCGTCGAGCGGCACCAGGTAGAGGTTCTCGGAGAAATAGGGAAACCGAAACGCCACATACCAGCCGGCGGCGAAACCGGCGAGGCCGAGCACGGCGTCGTACCAGGGCAGACGCCCGCGCTCCGAGCCGCGTTTGGCCGGATAGCGGAGGTAAACCAGCGCCAGCGCGAAACCGAGCGAGGCGGCGAGCAGCTGCTCGGCGAGGAAGACGAGCCCGACCTTGCGATAGAGGTCGAGCGCCCAGGCGAGCGCCGCCAGCGCCAGCACCGCGGCGAGCGCGTGTTCCACCACCCTCAGCGCGCCGCGCGGCGCGGCCGAGGGGGCGGCCTCCCGTGGTTCGGTCACGTGGCGCTCAGTTTCGTTTCCAGATGCCGGCTTCCTTGAAGAACTTCACGGCCCCAGGATGATATTGGAGGTCGTCGAACTGCGTCGCCATGCCGGCGTCGGTGAAGGCGCCGAACGAAGGATGGCCCTTCACCAGCTCGGCTTTCTTGCCGTGGAGCGCCTTCACGGCCTTGTAGACGACCTCGTCCTTCGCCTTGGCGCTGGTCAGGATGAGGATGTGATAGCCCATCAGCCAGATCGGCTGCTCGACGCCGGCGTAGTGCGGCAGCGGATTGACGAGCACTGGCCTATAGGCCTTGCGCACCGCCTGCATGCGCTTGGTCGCCTCGGGCGAATGGTCGAACGAGAGGAAGCGCACGCCGCCGATCGCCGCGTGAATCTCGGCCACCTTGGGCCCGCCTACGGCGAACTGGAAGGCGTCGGTCTTGCCGGCCTTGAAGTCGTCGGCCGCGCGCAACAGCGTCGAAACGGGCACGCCCTCCACGTCTTTGAGGCTCAGCCCGGCGGTGGCGAGCATCGCATTCGCGAGCGGAATGCCTTGCTTGAAGCCCTGCCAGCCGGTGCCGAAGCGCTTGCCTTTGAGATCGGCGACCGTCTTGATCGGCGAATCCTTCTTGACGATGAGGCCGACGGCGAACGGCATGATGGTGAAGGCGACGCGAAGATTCTTCATCGCCTTTCCCTGATAGTCCTCGGTGCCGGTGAAGGCGACCGTACTCTCGTCGCTGCTCGAAAGCGCCATGTCGGCCTGGCCGGCTTCGACGGCGCCGAGGATTGCGGCCGGCGAGTTGAAGCTGACGACGCGCGTCTGCAGGTCTGAATTGTCCTGGATGACCTTGGCGATCACCTGCGCCTGGGCGTGATTGATCGCGCCCGGCGGCAGCGTCGAGACCGCGATGGGGTCGGCGGCGGCGCCGCCGGCGAAGAGGGCGGCGGCGAAGAGCGCGCCGGCGAAAGGCCGGGCGCTGCCGCGGCGCGCCGTCGTGAGCAGCTTCGTCATTGTTTCTCCTCCCACATTTCGTAGCGTCGGATTGTTCGTAGTCGTTGCCTGACACTAGGCACCGGCTTCGCCGGCATCAAGCCATGACCGGATTGGGCGCCGGCCCAAGCAGGACCCGCACCGGGGCGCGGCGGCGCGCCGCGAATTCAGCGAAAGCATTCGCAACGTCAAAATGTTACCATGCTTTCGCGCTTCCATGCGCCGGCACTTGCCCATCGGGGACGGCGGTTCCGCTCGACGAGGTGAAGGCGCGTCGTTTCCGGCCCGCCGCCCAACGAAGGGATCGAATGCCCGAAGGTCCGCCAACCAAGGAAAGCGCGCCCGTTCTGACCGACGCCAACCGGCCGCCGCCGGTGGCCGAGGCCAAGCGCCTGCCCTGGGACACGCTGCGCGGCCGCCTGCTGTTCGTGCTGGCGCTGACCAACCTGCCGCTGATCGCGATCACGCTCGGCCTCGCCATCGAGCGCGCCGAATACGACCGCGAGCAGGCCGAGCGCGGGCTCCGCAGCGAAGTGCGCCAAGCCTCGGGCTCGTTGAAAGAGGTGATCGAGGGGGTGCGCCAGCTCCTCTTCGCCATCTCCCATTCGCCCTCGATTCGCGGCAAGGACGCGGTGCGCTGCGCCCTCTTCCTCAAGAGCATGCAGCCGCGCATCGGCGACCGTTACACCAACATCTGGTTCGCCGATGCCGATGGGCGCCCGGTCTGCAGCATGGCGCCGATGGACCCCAAGCTGCGCTTCGACGACCGCGAATGGTTCCGCGAGGCGCGCGAGACGCGCGATTTCTCGATGGGCAAGATCGTCGAGGTGTTCGGCTCGGGGCAACACGTGGTCTCGGCCAGCTATCCGGTTGTGGACGAAGGCCGCCTGGTGGGCGTGGTGGGCGCTGCGCTGCGCGTGACGTGGCTCGCGGGCACGGTCACGACGCGCACCGCCGCCGGCGACCAGGTCACGATCACGTTCATGGACGGGAAGGGCGAAGTCATCATGCCCGACAAGAGCCATTCGGCGCAGGGCCTGTTGCCCGCGACGCGGCTCGATCCCTCGCAGGCGCGCGGATCGATTATCGAGGCGATGGGCCGCGACCGGCAGCCGCACATCTACGTTCTCGAGCGCCTCTTCGCCGACGATCTCTTCATGGTCGGGATCGCACCCGCCAACACGCTCTACGGCCGCGCGCTCGAGGCGTTCAGCGCCCTCATCGTGCCGGTGATCCTCATCGTCGTCGTCACCTTCGCCGTCGTCGGCATCGGCGTCTACCGCTCGGTGCTGCAGCCGCTGGCGGCCTTCGCCGAGGCGGTCCGCGCCTATCGCGCCGGCGATTTCACGATACGGCCCAATCCCGGCCGGGCGCCCTCGGAGATCCACGATCTCGCCGCGCAGTTCGGCAAAATGGCGCGCGCCATCGCGCAGCGCGAGCGACGCTTGGAGCGCGTGATCGCGCACCGCGACGCGCTGATCGCCGAGATCCATCACCGCGTGAAAAACAATCTCCAGATGGTGGCGAGCCTGTTGAGTCTCCAGGCCGGGCGCGTGCGCTCCGACGAGGCGCGCGAGGCGCTCAACTCGGCGCGCCGGCGCGTCCTCTCGCTCTCGGTGCTGCACAAGCACCTGTTCGAGCGCGACGACGTCGAGAACGTCGACGTCGGCAAATTCCTCGACGATCTCTGCGTCCAGCTCCGCGGCTCGCATGTCGGCAGCTACGACGCGCGCATCCGCATCGTATGCGAGTGCGATCCGCTGATCCTGCCGACGCGCGACGCCATCGCGCTCGGCCTCATCGTCACCGAGGCCATCACCAACGCCACGAAATACGCGTTTCCGGGCCGGCGTGGCGGCATCATCAACGTGGTTCTCACTGTGCGCGAGGAGCGCGTCCGCCTCTCGATCAAGGACGACGGCATCGGCGGACCGGGCGAGGGAGACGCCGCGCTCTCCGGCGGCCTCGGGCGCTCGCTGATGGACGGGCTCGCCGGGCAGCTTGCCGGCAATCTCTCGATCAAGCACGAGCAGGGCACCGAGGTCGTCGTCGAATTCGCCATCGACCGCGCCACGCAATTGAAGTCGAAGGCGATCGAGCCGGCGCCGACGGAGGAGTAGCAGCGGCGAATTCTAGAGTCGGGATGAAGTTGTTTCGGTCATTCGCCGGGAATGCGTCGAATCAAATCGCGGTTTGATTGCAGCGACGGCACCGGCGCTGTCATCCGCGAATACCTCTGGCTGGGCTCAAAGCCCATCGGCCTTGTGGTCGGCCCGGCCACGTCACCCACGCTCTACTTCGTCCACGCGGATCAGCTCGACCGCGTCCAGAAGATCACCGACGTGTCGCAAGCCATCGTCTGGGACGGCCAGTTCACCCCCTACGGCCGCACCCACGCCATCGCCGGCACGATCCAGAACCCCTTGCGCTTCCCCGGCCAATGGGCCGACCCCGCGGCGAACTACTTCTACAACTACATGCGCGACTACGATCCGACGCTCGCGCGTTATCTTAGCGTCGATTCGGTGCGCACCACAAGAATCGGGCCGGCACGACTTAGCTCGAACCCGGTCGGCGAACTCGCTGGTGAAGGGCCAATTGAATTGGTCACAAAATCAAAGCGACGGGGGCGGTCTGGGACTGTCCAGATTTCACCGCAGCGGATCACGTCTGAGACGATGAACAAATATGGGTATGCTGGCGCAAACCCTATCAACCGGACCGATTCGAAAGGCGAACAACTTGATACGAAGGGGCGGATACTTAGAGATCTGCTAGACAAGATTCTCGGCGGTGGCCAATCTGCTCCAGCCCCGGCTCCCACGCCGAAGTCGTCCCAAAATTTCTGCCCAGTCGACGATGACGACGAATTTTGCCGAGCCCGCTGGGGCAATGAACGACAGCGGTGTCGGAAATGGTCGAAATACGGGTATCGCTGGGTGGCAGCTTGCGAATCTCGTGCTGATAATCGTTATCGCCTCTGTCTTCGAAATAATGGGAGGCCAGACCCCGAGGAGCCGCCGGAGTGGAGTGAGGCAGATCTCCCATGGACACCGTGACGCCATGACACCGGAAGAGCGCGCTGAGGTCGACGATTTGCGCGACTGGTACATGGAGCAATGTCGGGAACGATCACCCCATGAGGTTATCGTCGCGCTGGAATCCGCTCTCGAGAGGTGCGCCTCCGATCCCGCCCGCCTCTTTATAATTGCATCACTGGCGCATCAGCACGAATTGATTGATCAGTGGGAGGAAGCCGAATCATGCATTCATGATCTCATTAAGCTCTCGAATGGCGCTCCCGAATGGTGGATACGGCTGGCGGAGTTCTATCATTACTCGCACCGGAATTTGCCTGCTGCCGCGCGAACAATACGAACCGCTGTGCGCAGAGCTCAAGAAGAAGGGAGTTTCGTGCGTCAGTCCCTTACGACGCAAATCAGAATAGCGATAAGCGAAAACGATTTTCCGCTCGTGTCGCGGGCATTGAGACAGCTCATCAACGCGCCGGTTGACTTGGCTAAGCCGGACGTTTGGTACGAAACTGACTTTCTAGACAGGATACCTGCTGGCACTGTCGAGCCTGATTTACTAAAGCGGTATCGCGAGTTAGCCCAAACCAGACGAGCACCTCCGCCAAATGCAACGTGAGGTAATGGGGCGTCCAGTCGGCGGCACCATCGTCTACGTCCGCGACAGCGCCGGCAACGTCACGCAAAAGACCGACGCGCGCGGGCAGGTCGTGCAATACAGCTACGACGCCTTGAACCGCGTCACGGCCGCGACCTTCTCTGGCGCGCCCAGCTTCAACATCACCTATAGCTACGACAGCACCGCCGGCGGCAATTACGGCATCGGGCGGCTCACCTCGGTCACCGACACGAGCGGCCAGACCGCGATCCGCTACGACCACCGCGGCAACGTCGCCGGCGAGGACCGCACCATCGGCAGGTTGCTATTCAGGACGGGCGCGCATCTTCAGGCGGCCTGCGAAGGATGGATGCCGGGCGCGCGGAATCCGCGCATCCATCGCCGCCATCGCATATTCCCCCAAAAAGAATGAGGATGCCGGCCCGGGGAAGCCGGCATCCTCAGTGGTGTCGCGGAGAGACGCTCCGTCAGGCGGCAGGGGCAAGGGGGAGGGGTTGCCGCCTTGCGTTCGCCCGCGACAGTTCGGCCCGACGGGCTGTCCTTCCCCGCCCGTCTTTGATCTAAGCTTTTGATCTGAAAGCGGTTTGGTTTGCCGCTTTCAATGATACGAGCGCATCAACGAGCCGTTTTCGGGCAAGTTCCGGTGTTTCCCGAAAAATCTTGTTGGCCAATCGCGGCACGAAGGCGCCCCAAGCCCTCGTCGCGTGGAAAGGATAAGCGCGGGCGCCGGCCGGGGCGGCACGCCGGGCGCGGCACCGGCGGCGGGTGCCGCTGCCGGAGCCGGAGCTGCGTCAGCTCCTCGCGCAGCGGCGATTCGTCGATGGATTCCCTGCGATGGGCCACCGGATCCGCTCCTCTCAGCCGCGATGCCCTGCTTCCGCCGGGCCCTGGCCGTACGCCGCCGGATCGAACGAAGCGGTGCGCGACCGGAGCCGCGTGGCGGCGAAGTCCCAGTTGGCGAGGTGATCGAGGAACGTGTGGACGAACTGGTCGCGCCGGTTGCGGTGGTCGACGTAGTAGGCGTGCTCCCAGACGTCGAGCGTCAGAAGCGGGCGCGAGGCCCCATCGGCGATAGGCGTGCCGGCATTGGGCAGCGCCAGGATTTCGAGCTCGCCTTTCCGATGCGCGAGCCATACCCAGCCGCTGCCGAACAATCCGATCGCGGCTTCGGCGAACTTCTCGCGGAAGTCCGCGAAGCCGCCGAAATCGCGCTCGATGTGCTCCATGAGGTCCGAGGGCGGCGCGCCGCGGCCCGATTCCCCGGGCACCGGCGCCAGCGACTGCCAGAAGAAGCTGTGGTTCCACACCTGCGCGGCGTTGTTGAACATCGCGCGCTGCTTGGTGGCGCGCGCCTGCGCCGTGCTGGCGATGATCGTCTCGAGATCGCGCCCGGCGAATTCGGTGCCGTCGACGAGGTTGCAGAGCTTGTCGAAATAGGCCTGCTGGTGCCTGTCGTGGTGCAAGCGGAGCGTCTCGGCGCTCATGTGCGGCTGGAGCGCGTCGTAGGCGAACGGCAATGGCGGACATTCGATGCGCATGGCGCGTCGGCATCCCTGCAAGCGGCGGCCAAATCGGGGGCACGGAGGAAACGGGTCGTTGCCGGCGAAGTTCCGGCGCCGGCCGGACGGTGACTGACCGCGGCGGGAACCAGGCCGCGTTATGCGCGTTTTCCCGCCAGCGTCCCAGGCCGCGCCGATGCGGGGGACGCGCCTCGGCCTGCATGCGCTCCTTACCTTTGATCTCCAGCTTGGCGTAGACTAAGGGTTTCGATGCTGACGCGGGGCTTGGGTCAGCGACCACCGCAAGAGAAGGACGAAATGCCCTATTCCACCGGCGATATCGCCGCCAAGCTTCCCTATCTCCGCCGCTACGCGCGCGCGCTCACCGGCAGTCAGGCGGCCGGCGACGAATACGTGCGCACCTGCCTCGAGATCATCGTCCGCGATCGCCACCAGATCGCCGAGAACGTCGACCTGCAGACCGAGCTGTTCCGACTCTTCCACAAGGTCTACGCCTCGGCCGATCCCACGCTCGCGCAAACGGCGCGGCCCGGCGCCGCCAGCGAGCCGGCGCTCCGTACCGTGATGGCGCTGCCGCCGATCGAGCGGCAGGTGTTGCTGCTCTCGGCGCTCGAGCGCTACTCCTTCGGTGACGTCGCCTACGTCCTCGCCGTGCCCGAGGAAACCGTGCGCGACCTCTTCAATCGTGCGCAGGAATCGATGATGAGCCTCGCCGCGGCCAAGGTTCTCATCATCGAAGACGAGCCGGTCATCGCGCTCGAGCTGAAATCGATCGTCGAAAGCCTCGGCCACAACGTCGTCGGCACCGCCGACCGCGAAAAGGAGGCGGTGGCGATCGCGGACCGCGCCAAACCCAATCTCGTGCTGGCCGACATCCAGCTGCGCGGCGAAGACAGCGGCATCGAGGCGGTGCGCCGGATTCTCGAACGCCACGCCGTGCCCGTCATCTTCATCACCGCCTATCCCGAGCGCCTGCTGACCGGCAAGGGCGTCGAGCCCACCTTCATCATCTCGAAGCCCTACGACCCCAGCATGGTGCGCGCCGCGGTTTCGCAGGCGCTGCACGTGGCCGCGGCGGCGGCGGCCAACGCGTAAGTCGGCATCCCGTCGAGTGGGGGCGCAGGTCCGCCGCCGCCACGGCCCCTATTACCGCCCGATGGGGCTTAGCGCTCGCCTTGTTCGTGCCAGTCCGTGAACGTCCCTCTCGGTCACCGGCGGCCGAATTTCTCGATGAGGTCGAGCATCTCCTTGGGGATCGGCTCGTCGAGGATTCGCTTGCCGAAGTCCTGCAGCTTCACGGCCTGGCGGCGGAGGCGCTCGACCTCGTCGGCAAGGCGCGCATCCTTGGCCAGCAGATCTTCCACCTTCTTGCGCGCGGCGGAATCGAGCCGGCCCTCGATGTAGTCCTGCAGATCGGCGTCGGTGATGGCGCGGCGGTTCTTCATGCGGGCCTGAGCGGCGCTTTCGAGCGGATGGCAACGGCCACTTCTTTGATGCCGCCGGCGTGCGGCGGTTCCTCCGTGGAGATCGATATGCACCCGCAGTCCTGCCGATGCCAAGACCTTACCAACATTTTCATTCGGGCGACCATTCCTTCAGCATTGCGCGCGCGCGCGACAGGCGCGAGCGCACGGTTCCGACCGGCACGCCGAGCACGGCGGCGGCTTCCTCGTAGTCAAATCCCTCGACGCCGCACAGCAGCAGCACTTCGCGAAAGCGCGGCGGCATCTTGCGGATGGCGGCCGCGAGCTCGGCGAGCGAGGCCGTCTCGAGCTGGCCGCCGCTCTTCACCGGCTCGGGCGCCGAAGCGAGCGGCACTTCGAGGCGCACCGGGCTGCGCCGGCGCCGGCGCCATTCGCCGCGCAGCACGTTCTGCAAAATCGTGAACAGCCAGGCGCGAAGATTGCCTTCAGGATCGAGCTGCGGCAGCGAGGCGAGGGCCCGGATCAGCGTCTCCTGGACCAGGTCGTCGGCATGGTCGGCATCGCGTGCGAGATAGCGCGCGAATCGCCTAAGTCTCGGGATTTGCGAGAGAATTTGGTCCTTGAGATTGCTATCCAAGGCGCCCATCCGATGGGAACCAATGTCGCGGACCGGCATATAAGTTTTGAGGATGCATCCCGCAGATACGAGCAGCCCAATGAAGACGTTCGAGGGTCCGGCGTCGGGCGGCAAATCATATCAGTCTTTCGCCGCGCCGGAGGACATTCTCGTCGGCCGCGATCTCGCCGGCGACGAACGCCGCCGGCTCCTCGATGCATGGAAGTTCGAACTCGCGCCTTCGGCGGAAGGAAGCGACGCCGTCGGCCCGCCCGAGGACTTGCTGCGCCGGGCCAACGCCTGCCGCCGGCTGCTCAGCGAAGACGAAGACTGAACCCGACGATCCCTTGAAAGCCTGCAATCCCTGACGACCAAGAAAAGCCAGAGACGACGCTAAGTTCGCAACGGAGACGGAGGGTGACGATGCAGACGGAGTTTCGCGACCTTTTGATCGCTGCGCTTCCGCATATGCGCGCCTATGCGCGCTCGTTGACCGGCAGCGCCGACCAGGCCGACGATCTCGTGCAAGACACGGCACTTCGCCTCTTGGGTGCCCAGGAGCAATACCGCCACGGCACCAATTTCCGCGCCTGGGCCATCGCCGCCCTGCGCAACCGCTTCATCGACATCCGCCGCCGCGCCCGCTTCCACGGCGGGTCGATCGAGGACATCGACACCTCGCTCTTCGCGCAGCAGGCGTCGCAGGAAACCGTCGTCTATTTCGAGCAGACGGCGCGCGAATTCTGGCGCCTGTCTCCGGCGCACCGCGAGATCATCACCATGATCGGCATCAACGGCATGAGCTACGAGCAGGTGGCGAGGGTGCTCGGCTGCCCGATCGGGACCGTGCGCTCGCGCCTGGCCCGCGCCCGCGCCGAGCTGCAGGGCGCCATCGACGGCAAGGATCTCGCGCAGGGCCGCACCGCGAAGCGCGTGCGCGATGTCAGCCGCGCGGCGTAGGTCAAGATCGACGCCATCGTGGGTTCGGGATTGCCAAGGGGTGCCGCGCCGATCGCGCGGCACCCCGATGATTTTTGTCGTGCGGTTTCCCGCTAACGTGTCTTTCCCTTCGACAACAAATCGAGCCAGTCCGCGGGCACGGATTCGACCGGCAACACCGCGCGAAGAAGGCGCACGTTCAGCGTCTGCTCGCGCACGCGCTGGCATTTGCGGGCGAGCGCGGGATCCGCGGCCAGGCGCTCGGCCACCGCGGCACGGTCGTCGGACGATAAGCGGCCCTCCACGTAGTCCAGCAAATCCGCTTCGGTGATCGTCTCCAATCGTCCCATTTACGTCCGGTTGTAGGCGTGGTCGAAAGCAGCGCCTGAATTATGGATGCGAGCGGGCGGCTTTCGTTCCGCGCCGGGGGCGAGATATGCCGGGGAGGCGCGCTGGGCAAAGGCGCGGCCGGCACGAACCTTTAGGACACTTGCATCGTTTACTAAGGTTGCGCCGCGGGCTAGGAAGGCGCGCGCATAGGAAGGGGAGGGGAACGTGCTATCCGCAGCCGACCGCAACAAGGCCCGCGACATCCTCTTGGCGGCCGAGAAAGAGCGCAAGCCCGCGCTGCAGCTCTCGAAGACGTTCCCCGACATCACGATCGAGGACGCCTACGCGATCCAAAACCTCGTCAACGAGGCCAAGATCAAGGCCGGCTCCAAGGTGATCGGCAACAAGATCGGCCTCACCTCCAAGGCGATGCAGCAATCCTCGCAGATCGACGAGCCCGATTACGGCGTGCTGCACGACTACATGGTGATCGAGGACGGCGCCAAGGTGCCGTTCGAGCGCTTCATCGTACCGCGCGTCGAGATCGAGCTCGTTTTCGTGCTCGGCAAGCCGTTGAAGGGCCCGGGCGTCGGTCTCCTCGACGTGCTGCGCGCGACCGAATACGTGGTGCCGGCGATCGAGATCATCGACGCGCGCGTGCAGAACCCCCGCAAGATCACCGACACGGTGTCGGACAACGGCGCCGCCGCCGGCCTCGTCATCGGCGGCCGCGCGGTCGGGCCCATGGACATCGATCTGCGCTGGGTCGGCGGGCTCCTCTACCGCAACGCCGACATCGAGGAGACAGGCGTCGCCGCCGGCGTGCTCGGCCATCCGGCGATGGGCATCGCCTGGCTCGCCAACAAGGTGGGCCGCTTCGGCACCGTCCTCGAGCCCGGCCGCGTGATGCTCTCGGGCTCGTTCATTCGCCCCGTCTGGGCGCAGAAGGGCGACACGCTCCGCGCCGACTTCGGCTCGCTCGGCAGCCTGGGCGTGCAGTTCGTGTGAGGCGGCGCTCCGCCGAATCGTCATCCTGAGCGAAGCGAAGGATCTCGCCGATGCAAGATTGATTGCACGCGCATCGGTGCAATCTCGGCATTGCCCCGCCCGGCGCAGACAAGATCCTTCGCTGCGCTCAGGATGGCGGGATGTTCGTGTCCGTGGCGCCCTACCGCGCCTCGCGCGCGACCTGCATCTTGGGGTCGATGAGGCGGCCTTTCTCGATCACCACCTTGTTGTCGAGGATCACGGTGCAGTCGCGCATCGGCACGTCGTAGTGGCCGCGCGTGCTGCGCTTGCCGCCGCCCTGTGTGTTGGGCCCGGTCGAGAACAGGAAATTGCCCGGGAAGACGCGCGCGGCGGCGCGGTTGCGCTCGGGCGCATCGCCGTTCAAGCCGAGCCAATACCACGTCGCCTGCGGATTGAGGCCCCAGCCCAAATGCGAGACGGCGTAAGGATCGCGGTCGCCTTCGCTTGACTTGCCGGCCTCGAGCCAGTCCCGCATCAGCTTGGCGTCGAGATTGCCTTCGATCTTGGTGATGTGGCCGTCGCGGATCTCGAGCTTCACCGGATCGGTGACATAGCGGCAATAGGGCAGGATCACGATGTCGCCAGGCTGGAAGACGACCGTGCCGCTGGCGCTGCCCTCGTTGGGGAAGGTGTGGATGTGGCCGCCGCCCCAATGGTCGAAATGCCCTTTCTCGTCGGCATAGCCCCATTGGCTCATCACCGGATACTCGCCGCACTGATAGGTGAGGTCGGTGCCGGCCTCGCTCGTCACGCGCACCGTCTTGGTCTGCTTGTAGACGGCCTCGGCGTGCTTCAACGCTTCTTTCAATCCCTTGGGCGACATGAGCTGCTCGAGATCGTCAGGCGCGTCGATGATCATGAGCACGCGCGTGCCGCCGCCGGTGACCTGCTTCAGCCATTTGGTGAAGAGCGGCACGTGGAAGATCACCATCATGTCCGCGGCCGAGACGGCTTCGAGCGTGCCCTTGCATTGGCCGATGGTGGGGACGCCGACCTTGGTCCAGGACGGGATCGAGTTCACGCACATCTCGTAGATGTCGGCGCCGAGGTCGTCGGCGGCGGCGAACGCGGCCTGGATGTATTCGCGCCGCGTGCCGAGGTCGCTCACGATCGCGATCGTCTCGCCCTTGGCCACGCGGCAGAGTTCGAACTGCCGCCGGTAGAGCATGGCGAGCTTGGCGGGGTTGAGTTCTTGGGTGCGAATCGCTGCGTGCTGCATCAAAGCCTCCCTCGGCTCATCTCGAGTATGCGGGCGCAGGTAGGCGGTTTCAACCGCGCCCGTGGCGCGCGCATTCAGCCGCCGAGCCAGTTCCGCAGGCGCTCGACCGGCGTCGGCTTCAGCGCACCGACGTCGAGCGGCGCGCCGCGCGCGCGCTCGATGAAGGGGACGACGTCGGTTGCCCACACGACGGGGTCG
>DATBLL010000185.1:0-5325 GCA_036555425.1 Alphaproteobacteria bacterium
CGCGAGACGCCGACGAGGCGCCCGTCATCGGCGAGGCGCGCGGTAACGACGATGTCGGCGTGGCGCAGCATCGTTGCGATGCGCGCGCGCTCGGCGACGGGCCGGCGCTCGGCCAGGCCCGAGGATTCGAGCACCCCGATGAATGCTTCGGCGGAGAGGTCGGGCTCGAGAGCGATGCGCAGTTGAGCCGAGATCGCGGGGGCGATTGTCATAATATATTAGGGGATCCAGAAGGGCTTGCGCGTTTCCTTGTAGGCGTCGCCGGCGCTAACGCCGATATCCTTCAGCATGCGCTCGCCGAGTTCGCTGAGGGCATGGCGCTGCTCGTTGCGTTCTTGCCAAATAACGAGCGTTTGCAGGCACTTCGTGAAAAAGCGGCGGACTTTCGAAGTGGCCCGGAGGGGTTGGACGGCGGCGCTGGCGGCGCCATTGAGCTTTGTCTCGATTGTGTGGGCCATGGTTCGATCTCCTGTGAGGCTGTATCGCCCCCGCGATGATTGATCTAATACGCTTGACATTCGTATCGTGTCAATATACCAATTGTGCCATGACAGTTTGGACACCGACACTCGAGCGGCGCAAGCGCGAGATTTATCTCGAGCTCGCCGAGAAGATGGCCGCGGCGATCCGCAGCGGCGATCTCAAGCCCGGCGAGCAATTGCCGACCCAGCGCGACATGGCGGAGAAGCTCGGCATCACGGTGGGAACCGTGGGCCGGGCTTATATGCTGGTGGAGCAGCAGGGGCTCATCTCGGGCGAAGTGGGGCGCGGCAGCTTCGTCAAGGCGCCGGCGGCCGCGCTGCGCAGCCCCAAGCTCGAGCCCGCGCTCGAGAACGTCATCGATCTCAGCGTCAACGCGTCGCTGACCGCGTTCCACGGCGAATCGCTGGCGAAAACCCTGTCCGAGCTCGCGCGCGCCGACGGGCTCGAGCAGCTCCTGCGCTACATGACGCCGCCCTGGCAGGCCGCCTATCGCGCGGCGGCCGCGGAGTGGCTGGCGCAGCTCGGCCTGCCCATCGATCCCGAGCGGATCGCGCTCACCAACGGCGCGCAGCAGGGCATCGCGGCGGCGTTCGCGGCCTTGCTCGGCCCGGGCGAGGCGGCGCTCTCCGAGACGCTCACCTATACCGGCATCATCGACGACGCCAGCCGCACCGGCCACGCGCTCAAGGGCGTCGCGACCGACCGCGAGGGCATGCGTCCCGACGCGCTCGACCGCGCAGCCGTCGAAACCGGCGCGCGCGTCGTCTTTCTCCAGCCGACGATCCACAATCCGGTCTGCACGACGATGGGCGAGCAGCGCCGGCGCGATATTGTCGTGGTGGCGCGGCGGCGCAACCTGCTGCTGGTGGAAGACGACGTCTACGGCTTGCTGCCCGAGCGGCGGCCGCCGCCGATTGCGGCGCTGGCGCCCGAGCGCACCGTCTACATCACGAGCGCCTCCAAATCGATGGCACCGGGGCTGCGTGTCGGCTGGGTGTTCGCGCCCGAGGGGCTGATCAGGAAGCTCGACGAGGCGCGCTACGCCATGACCGGCCAGCTTCCCTCGCTGCCGTTCGAGATTGCGCGGCGCTGGATCGCTGACGGCACCGCGGCGCAAATCATGCGCAATCTCCGCCGCGAAACGGCGGCGCGGCAGGCGATGGCGAAGAAGCGCCTCGCCGGCTTCGCGCTCGATGCCGATCCCGCGGCCTTCCACGTCTTCCTGCATCTCGCCGACCCGTGGCGGCGCGAGGATTTCATCCAGGCCGCACTGGCCCAGGGCGTCAGGATTTCGTCGGCCAGCGCCTTCGTGATCGGCCGCGAAGTGGCGCCGCATGCGGTACGCATTTCGCTCGCCGCCGCGCGCGACCAGGAAACCCTCGACCGTGCGCTCGGCATCATCGCCGATCTCGCGCAGAGCCGGCCGGGCGTGCGGCGCGCGGTCTGATTCCCCTCGCCCAGGGGCGAGGGGGCAGGGGGAGAGGGGGATAATCTTCTCCTCTCGCTTGAATCCACGCCGGGCGGCGCGCGTCAGCAACAGAGCGTCGAGGTCCTCCCCCTCTCCCCTTTCCCCTCGCCCCAGGGCGAGGGGGCTACGCTTCCTTGAACCCTTCCTCGATCAGCGTCGGATCGACCGTCACCGCGTGATCGAGGGGCCCGTGGCCCTTGCCGTAGCCGGGCGCGCGCTTGATCGCGGCCTGCACATAGGCGCGTGCGCGGGCGACGGCGTCGGGGAGCGGCAATCCTTGCGCGATGCCGGCGGCGATCGCCGAGGCGAGCGTGCAGCCGGTGCCGTGGGTGTGGCGCGTCTCGATGCGCGGGCTTTCGAACACCCGCACTTCGCCGGCAGTGACGAGCACGTCGTGCACGCGCGGGCCGGGGAGATGGCCGCCTTTCATCAGCACCGCCTTGGGGCCCAGCGCCAACAGGGCCTCGCCGGCGGCCTGCATCTCCGCGGCCGACGCGATCTTGCGCCCGCTCAACGCCTCGGCCTCGGGCAGATTGGGTGTGATGAGCGTGGCGCGCGGCAGTAGCAGGCGCCGGACCGCGTCGACGGCGGAAGGCTCGAGCAGCACGGCGCCGCCCTTGGCCACCATCACCGGGTCGGCGACGAGCGGCACCTTGGGCGCGAATTCGCCCAGAGCTTTCGCGACGGTTTCGATCGTGCCCGCGGTCGCGAGCATCCCGGTCTTGATGCAATCGGCGCCGATATCGGTGAGGCAGAGCTCGATCTGCTGGCGGATGAAGGCCTTGGGGACCGCGTGGATGCCGAAGACGCCTTGCGTGTTCTGCGCGGTCAGCGCCGTGATCGCCGTCATGGCGTAGGCGCCCATGGCGGTGACGCTCTTGATGTCGGCCTGGATGCCGGCGCCGCCGCCGGAATCGGAGCCGGCGATGATGAGGACGCGGCCGTGCATTCAGAGGTCAGATGTCAGAGGACAGATGCCAGAAGACTTGCGAGCTCTTCTGTCCTCTGTCCTCCGATCTCCGTCCTCTCATTCATTTCGCCGCCTTCTGGATCACCGCGCAGAGCTCGTCGACGACGGTCTTGACCATCGCCGCGTCGTCGCCCTCGGCCATGACGCGGATCACGGGCTCGGTGCCCGACTTGCGGATCAAGAGGCGGCCGGCATTGGCGCCGAGCTTCTTCTCCGCGCCCGCGATCGCCGTCTTGACGACGTCGTGGTCGAGCGGCTTGGCGCCGTTCGTCTTGTCGTAGCGCACGCTCTTCAGGAGCTGCGGCACCGGCGTGAAAAGCCGCGTGGCGGCGCTCGCCGGCTGCTTGGTCGAAATCAGCACCGCCAGCACCTGCAGCGCCGCGATGAGTCCGTCGCCGGTGCGCGCGTAGTCGCTGATGATGATGTGCCCGGACTGCTCGCCGCCGATATTGAAGCCCTTGGCGCGCATGTGCTCGAGCACGTAGCGGTCGCCCACGGCCGTCCGCGCCATGGCCAGGCCCCTGCTCTTCAAGAAGCGCTCGAGGCCGAGATTGGACATCACGGTGGTGACGATGCCGCCGCCCTTGAGGCGCCCCTGCTGCTGCCACGAGCCGGCGATGAGCGCCATGAGCTGGTCGCCGTCGATGACCTCGCCCTTCTCGTCGACCATGACGACGCGGTCGGCGTCGCCGTCGAGCGCGATGCCGAGATCGCAGCCATGCGCCACCGTCTGCTCGCGCAGCATGTCGGGCTGGGTGGCGCCGCACTGCCTGTTGATGTTGAGGCCGTCGGGATGCACGCCGAGCGGAACGACGTCGGCGCCGAGCTCGAACAGCACGGTCGGCGCCACCTTGTAGGCGGCGCCGTTGGCGCAATCGATCGCGATCTTGAGACCGTCGAGGCGCAGGCCGTTCGGGAACGAGCGCTTGACGAATTCGATGTAGCGGCCGGGCGCGTCGTCGAGGCGCTGGGCGCGGCCGAGCTTGGGCGAAGGCGCGCGCTTGGGCAGGCCGTTCTCCATGCGCCGCTCGATCTCGAGCTCGATCTCGTCCGAGAGCTTGTAGCCGTCGGGGCCGAACAGCTTGATGCCGTTGTCCTCGAACGGGTTGTGCGAGGCCGAGATGACGACGCCCAGATCGCAGCGCATCGCGCGCGTCAGCATCGCCAGCGCCGGCGTCGGCATCGGACCGACGAGGAAGACGTCCATGCCCATCGAGATGAAGCCGGCGGTCAGCGCCGGCTCGATCAGATAGCCCGAGAGCCGCGTGTCCTTGCCGATGACGACGCGGTGGCGGTGATCGCCGCGGCGGAAATAGGCGGCGGCGGCCTCGGCCAGCCGCAGCGCCGTTTCCGCCGTCATCGGCTCCTGATTGGCGATGCCGCGAACGCCGTCGGTGCCGAAAAGCTTGCGCGACATGGTCTCGAAAACCCCCGTAATGCGGCTCCGCTTAATCCTTTGTACGGGGCCGCGCAAGCAGGCGTGGCGACGCTGGCGCGCCTTTTCCCGTCATGGTGAATCGTTATTTTGGCCGCACCGGAACGTTGCTCCGGCCCGGAGCCCGCCATGATCGCCGTCCACCGCCGCCACGCCGAGGTCAACGGCATCGGCCTCGCCTATGCCGAGGCGGGGGCGGGGCCTTTGGTACTGCTGGTCCATGGCTGGCCGGAAACCGCGCACTCCTGGCGCAACCAGATCGCGGCATTGGCCGCGGCCGGCTATCGCGCGGTGGCGCCCGACATGCGCGGCTATGGCGAGAGCGACGCGCCCGCGGCGGTCGACGACTATACGATCCTGCACCTCGTCGGCGACCTCGTGGGCCTGCTCGATCATCTCGGCGAAACAACCGCCGTCGTCGTCGGCCACGATTGGGGCGCGCCGGTCGCCTGGCATGCGGCGCTGCTCCGGCCCGACCGCTTCCGGGCGGTGGCGGCGATGAGCGTCGCGCACACGCTCCGGCCGGCGCACGCGCCGCTGGCGACGCTTCGGCGCTTCGGCTATCACGGCTTCTACTGGCTCTATTTCCAGGAGCCGGGCGTCGCCGAAGCCGAGCTCGAGCGCGACGTCGAGCGCTCGCTCCGGCGCATCTATCACGCGGCCTCGGGCGACGTGCCGGCGGATTGGCATTGGCGCGCTGTCGTGCCCGAGGGCGGGGGCCTGCTCGACACGACGCTGGAGCCCGCGGCGCCGCCGGCCTGGCTCGCGGCGGAGGATTTCGCGCGCTACGTCGCGGCGTTCCGCAAGAGCGGCTTCCGCGGCGGGCTCAACTGGTACCGCAACATCGACCGCAACTGGGAACTGACCGCGCCGTGGCAGGGCGCGCAAATCCACCAACCCTCCCTGTTCATCGCGGGATCGAAGGATGGCGTCATTACCGGCATTATCGGCGCCAAGCAGGTCAAGGAG